>QHRT01000028.1 GCA_003220195.1 Candidatus Rokuibacteriota bacterium
CGGCGGCATGTCGCGGCCCCTGCCGGCGCCGTTCTTCGTGCTGGCGACCCAGAACCCGATCGAGATGGAAGGCACGTATCCGCTCCCGGAAGCGCAGCTCGACCGCTTCCTCTTCAAGCTGCGGGTTCGCTATCCGGCGATCGAGGAGCTCAACCGCATCATCGACCGCACGACGCAGTCGGCGCAGGCGGCGGTGGCTCGCGTCATGTCGAGCGCGCAGGTCCTGACGTTCCGCGAGCTGATTCGTGAAGTGCCCATCGCCTCGGCCGTGCGCGACGTCGTGTCGACGATCGTAATGGCGACGCATCCCCAGTGGGAGCACGCGCCGGACGTGTCCAAGCGCTTCGTACGCTATGGCGCGAGCCCGCGTGGCGCGCAGGCGCTCGTGCTGGGCGGCAAGGTGCGCGCGCTGGCCGAAGGCCGCTACAACGTCAGCGTCGAGGATCTCCGGGCGCTCGCGGGTCCCGCGCTGCGCCACCGGATCATCTTGAACTTCGAAGGTGAAGCGGAGGGCGTCGACGTCGACACCCTGATCGGCCAGATCGTGGACAGCGCTGAGAGCCTCACGACCCAGGGCAAAGAGCTCTTCGTGCGCTGAGCGTCGGGCCTGAAAGTCGGAGGGATTCGGATGTCTGAGGCCGACGCGCTCGGTCGTCTCGTCCGTCAGGTGGTCAGCCAGGTCCGGTGGCGCCGCGTCGAGCACTACGGGATGCGCGGCGCCTTCTACGGCGCGCTCGCCGCCGTGATCCCGCTCGTGGTCAAGGGGCCGCTCGCGGCCTGGGCGATTCCGCTCGGCGTGGCCCTCGTCATCGCGGGCGCGCTGGCCGGCGCGCTCTTCGGCGCCATGAAAAGCGTCGCCCCTGTCGACGCCGCGCGTCTCGCCGATCGCTCCTTCGGCCTGGCGGATCGCGTGACGACCGCGCTCGAGTACGCGGGGCGCCCGGATCGCGGCCCGCTCGGGGAGGCGTTGATCGCCGACGCCATCGAGCGCGTCAGTCGGCTCGAGTCACGGCAGATCGTGCGCCGCGTTGTTCCGCGCGAGGCGCGGTTCCTGCCGTTTCCGCTGGCGCTGGCCGTCGTGCTGGCGCTCGCTCCGCCCGTGCCGATTCCCTCGAGCCGCGCGTTCAATCTCTCGCGGTCGGCCGAGCAAGAAGAGGCGACGGAGCGCGGCGACACCGCGATGCTCGACGAGAAGTCGCGCGCCACGCCGAAGGACGATCTCAAGCGGCCGTCGTTCGAGGAGCGCGACTTCGCGCAGGCGTCGCGCAGCGGCGCGTCGGCGACCGCCGGTGATCTGTCGGCGATCTTCAAGGACACGTCGCTCGCGAGCCAGCGCCCGGACTTCAATAGCTTTTTGAAGAAAGGTGACGATCGGCTGAAGCTCCTGGAGCAAGCCGATCGGCTGCCGGATCTCCAGTCGGACTTCACCACGAGCCAGTACAAGATGGTGTTCAAGAAATCGAAGGAGCTGAGAAGCGGGCTCAGACCGGATCAGATCTCGCCGCAGAAGCTGAAGGAGCTGCTCGAGGAGATGGAGCGTCTCGGACGCAAGGGCGGCAGCTGGGGCGCGGACGCGGCCGAGGGCATGGAAGCGCTCGAGTACGGCCAGCAAGACAAGGCGCTCGAAGCGATGGAGCGGGCGCTCGGGAAGATGCGAGCGATGGAGGAGCGCGATCGCTCGGGCAAGGGCCTTCGCGGCGGCCGCGAGAACGAGCGCGGCAGTCGCAGTCGTGAGGGCAGTCGGGGCGGCGGCATGGGTCCCGAGGATCAGGATTTCGGCGAAGGCGAGGGGCTCTTGCCTGGCCGAGGCCGGAGTCCGTCGCCCAAGGGAGAAGCGTCACAACGGCTGCGCGCGGCCCCGTACGACGTTGGCGTCGAGGGAGAGTCGCGACGAGGCCGCAAGGACTCGTACGACACGAACATGACCGGCCGTGGCGGAAAGATGGATTCTCGCTTGCAGTATCTCGGAGTGATCGGGCAGTACCGCAAGATCATGGAAGACGCGATCACCCGGGAGCAGGTGCCTCGCGACTATCACTCCCAGATCAAGGATTACTTCCAGGCCCTGGACGAGCGCTAGCGTGCCGGCGATCGACCGCCAGACGTTGTTCACGCCGGAATTCCTGGCGCAGCTCGAAAGGCTGTCGCTCGCGTCCCGTCGGGTGTTTCGCGGGCGGGTCAAGGGCGAGCGACGCAGCCTGCGTCGCGGCCACAGCGTCGAGTTCTGCGATTACCGGCCGTACGGCATCGGAGACGATCTCCGGTACGTCGACTGGAACGTGTATGGCCGACTCGATCGTCTTCACGTCAAGCTCTTCCTCGACGAGGAGGACCTGTGCCTGCACCTCGTCATCGACGCGTCGGCGTCGATGGACTTCGGGTCGCCGACGAAGCTCGACTACGCCGTGCGGCTGGCGGCGGCCCTCGGCTTCGTCGGGTTCGTCAACCTCGAACGCGTCGGCGTCGGCGTGGTGCGTGAGCGCCTGAGCGAAGGCTGGGCGCCAGCCCGTGGACGCAGCCAGTTCGGCCCGATGGTGGACTTCCTCTCCGCCATCAAATCTGAGGGCGCGACACGGCTGAACGAAGGGCTGGCGGCGTACGCGCTGCGCTCGCGGGAGCCCGGGCTCGCGGTGATCATGTCCGATCTCCTGGATCCGAACGGCTTCGAGAGCGGCGTCCGATCCTTCCTCGAGCGCCGCTTCGACGTGCACCTGATCCATTTGCTGGATCCCGAGGAGATGAATCCGGACTTCGCCGGCGATCTCCGCCTGGTGGACAGTGAGACCGGCGAGTTGCGCGAGCTCAGCGTGGATGGCGATGCCGTGCGCGAATATCGTGACCGCCTCCGCCAGTTCCTCGAGAGGGTCGAGAGCTTCTGCCGCGCGCACGAGATCGGTTACCACCGCGTGATCACCGATACGCCGGTCGAGGAGTTCGTGCTGTCCCAGCTGAAAGGGCTCGTGCTCGCATGAGCTTTCTCTCGCCGCTGGCGCTCGCGCTGTTCGGGCTCTCCCTGCCCCTGGTGCTCCTCTATTTCCTCAAGGTGCGCCGGCGCGAACGCCGCGTGTCGAGCCTGCTCCTGTGGCAGACCGCCTTGCGGGATCGCGAGGCGTCGGCGTTCTTCCAGAGGCTGCAGCGCGATCCGCTCCTGATCCTCCAGATCCTGGCGTTGCTGGCGTTGACGCTGGCGCTCGCGCGGCCCGCGGTGACGGTGATGGGCCGCGGCGCGCAGAAGACCGTCGTCGTCCTCGACACGTCCGCGTCGATGAAGTCCCGCGACGTCTCGCCGTCACGCTTCGACGCCGCCAAACGGGAGGCCGCGGCGCTCGTCTCGCGGCTCGGCGAAGGCGGCGAGGTCATGGTGATCGAGGCCGGCGTCCAGCCGCGTGTCGTGGCGCCGCTCGGCCGCGACCGTGATCGCGCGATCGCGGCGATCCGCGACGCCGAGGCGCGGGATCTCCCGCATCGCGTGCCCGAGGCGGTGCGGACGGCGCGCGCGCTCGTCGGCAGCGATCCCCGCGCGGAAATCCACGTCTTCACCGACGGCGCGTTCGCGACCGGCGAGAGCCTGGACACGGATCCTCGGGTGCGCTGGATCGGCGTCGGTCGTCGCGGCAACAACGTCGGCATCACCAACCTCTCCGTCCGCAAGAACTACTACGGGTCCTTCGACTACCAGGCGTTCCTCTCCCTCGTGAACTACACGCCCGAGACGCAGACGTTCACGTTCACGCTGACGCTCGGGAACGACACGATCGCGCAGAAGTCGGTGACGCTCGAGCCGAGCGTCAGACGATCGGTGGTCGTCCCGTTCAGTCACACGGGCGGCGGGACGCTGGTCGCGCGTCTTCGCATCGACGACGACCTCGACGCCGACAACGTGGCGTACGCCGTGCTGCCGCCACCGCGGAAGATCTCCGTGCTGCTGGTGAGCCCCGGGAACCTGTTCCTCGAGAAGGTCTTGAAGACCGATCCGCAGGTGACGCTCGAGGTCCGGACGCCGGACCAGTACCAGGGCGGCATGGGCGAATTCGACGTCGTGGTGCTGGACTCGGTCACCACGCCGCGCGTCGGGCCCGGCCGCTTCGTCTTCGTCAACGGCGTCCCCGCCGACGTCCCGCTCGAAGTGCTGGGACGGATGGAGCGGCCGACGATCATGGACTGGGATCGGCAGCATCCCGTGATGCGCCACGTCGATTTTTCCAAGGTCGCGATCGAAGACGCGATCCGGATGCGGCCTCTGGCGGCGGGACGTCCGCTGGTGGAGGCCGTGGGCGGCACGCTCATCTACGCGCTGGAGGAAACCAACCGGAAGGCGGTCTTCGTCGGATTCGACCTCTTCAAGTCGGACTTCCCGCTGCGCGTCGCATTCCCCGTGATCCTGTCGAACAGCCTGCGCTGGCTCCACCCGGCCGGCCTGGACCAGACGAGTTATCAGCTCGCGACGGGCCAGCCGATCCTGCTGCCGGTCGAGCACGGGGTCAGCACCGTGACCGTGACCACGCCGAGTGGACGCACGGTGCAGGGGCAAGTCACGCGCGGGGTCGTGAGCTTCACGGACACCGACGAGGTGGGACTCTACACGCTGACGACGTCCCGCGGGCAGACGCAGATCGCGGTCAATCTGATGAACGCCGAAGAATCCGACAACGCGCCGCGACCGCTGCCGGCACCCACCGCGAGCGCGCAGGCGGCCGCGACGCCGGTTCCGATCCAGCGTGAGCTGTGGCCGCTCCTCGTCATGGTCGCCGTGCTGCTGCTCTGCGCGGAGGGCCTCCTCTACTGGCGTCGCCAGACGGCCGGCCGGATCCGCACGCCGACGAGCCTGGCCGACCGATGGTCGCTCGCGCTCCGGGCCGCGCTCGTGATCGTCCTGTGCGCGAGCCTCGCCCGTCCGACGCTGCCGCGGTGGGTCGACCGGATGAACGTGCTGTTCCTGCTGGACCACTCCGACAGCGTGAGCCTGGCCGCGCGAGAGCGCGCGTACCGGTTCGCCGCGGATGCGGTGAAGCAGATGAAGGGCGGTGATCGCGCGGGGCTCATCGTCTTCGGCGAGCAGGCCGTCGTCGATCAGCCGCTCCAGAACCGCCCCGCACTCGATCGGCCGAAGGCCGAGGTCCGCGGCCGGGGAACGAACGTCTTCCAGGCGATCCAGCTCGGCCTCGCCAGCCTGCCGCCGGGGCAGGCGAACCGGCTCGTGCTGCTGACCGACGGCCGCCAGAATGCCGGCAATGCCCTCGCGGCCGCGCAGGCGGCGAAGGATCGGGGCACCGACCTCTACTACGTCGCGGCGCCGTTGACCTTCAGCCAGGAAGTCGTCGCGGAGTCACTGGTGCTGCCCCAGGAAGTGAAGTTCGGCGAGCCGTTCCAGGCGAGGGTCGTCGCCTGGAGCTTGAAGGACACCGAGGGAAGGCTCTCGCTCTTCCGCAATGGCGAGTTCCTGGGTTCCCAGGTGGTGCGGCTCAGCGCGGGCAAGAACGTCTTCAGCTACCGCCAGTCGCTCGACACGAGCGGCATCCACGTCTACCAGGCGGCGCTGGAAGTCGAAGGCGACACCATCGAGGACAACAACCGCGCGGTCGGCACGGTGGTGGTCCGCGGCAAGCCGCAGGTGCTGCTCGCGGACAAGGAACGCAGCCACGCGCAGTCGCTCGCGGGAGCGTTGCGCTCCCAGAACATCGACGTGACCGTCGTCGACCCCGCGGGCGTCCCGAAGGACGTCGCCGGGCTTCAGAAGTACGACGGGCTGATCCTGTCGAACGTCTCGTCGCTCAAGCTGACGCGCGTCCAGATGACGAACATCCGCGACTACGTCCGCGAGTACGGCGGCGGGCTCATCATGGTCGGTGGCGAGGAGAGCTTCGGCCTCGGCGGCTACTACCGGACGCCGATCGAGGAAGCGTTGCCGGTCACGATGGAGGTGAAGCAGAAGGTCGAGATTCCGAGCCTCGCGGTCGTGCTCTCGATCGACCGCTCCGGATCGATGGCGATGTCGACGGACGAGAAGGTGACCAAGCTCGACCTGGCGAAGGAAGCGGCCCACCTCGTCGTCGATCTGCTCGACGAGCGCAACGAGGTCGGGGTCATGAGCTGGGACACCGAGTTCATCTGGGACGTCGGCGTCCGGGCCGCGCGGGACAGGACCGCGATCCACCACGCGATCGCGACGATCAAGGCCGGTGGCGGGACGGATGGATACCCGGCGCTCAAGGAAGCGTACGCCGTGCTCTTCGAGCGGCCGGCGCTCCTGAAGCACGTGATCTTCCTCTCGGACGGGCAGATGACGCGGGGCGACTTCGCGGGTCTCCTGCGACGCATGGCGAAGGACAAGATCACCGTCTCCTCGGTCGCGATCGGCAAGGACGCCGACGTCCAGCTGATGGTCGACATCGCGAAGTGGGGCAAGGGACGCTTCTACTACACCGAGGACTCGCAGACCATTCCGCGAATCTTCACGCTGGAGACGCAGCTCGCGTCGAAGGCGTCACTGATCGAGCAGCCGTTCAAGCCCCAGCTGACGTCGCCGGCGCACGAGGCCGTCCAGGACATCGACTGGAAGCAGGTCCCACCGCTCGGCGGATACGTCGCCGCGTCTCTCAAGAGCACGGCGGACCTGGTGCTCATGAGCCATCAGGAAGACCCGGTGCTGGCGACGTGGCGCTACGGGCTCGGGCGCTCGGCGGCGTTCACGTCGGACGCGAAGGCGAAGTGGGGCGTCTTGTGGCTCCGGTGGCGCGAGTTCAACAAGTTCTGGGCGCAGCTGACGCGCTGGACCTTGCGCAGCGGCTCACGGAGCGACACGGTGGCGCACGTGGAGCGTCGCGACGAGGTGGGCGAGGTCATCGTCGACGCGATCGATCCGAAAGGCGAATTCATCAACTTCCTCGATTCACAGGTTGGCGTCGTCGCCCCGAACCGGGAGCGCACCGTCATCGATCTCGAGCAGATCGGACCGGGCAAGTACCGCGGCAGGTTCCCGGCGCCCCAGGAAGGGGTGTACCTGGTCGGCATGGCGCAGCGCCGCAACGAGCGCGTCATTGGCTCCCAGCTCGCGGGGCTGGTGGTACCGTATGCGCAGGAGCTTCGCGATCTCGGTGTCGACGAGCCCCTGTTGCGCGAGTTGTCGGAGCTGACCGGTGGCTCGGCGCTCGGCGAGCCTCGAGAGACGTTCCTCAAGTCCCGCCGCCAGTCGCGCATCAGCGTGGAGATCTGGCCGTGGATGGTCGGGTTCGTCGCGGTCATGATCCTGCCCGAGATCGCGCTGCGCCGCCTGGGATCCGGCATGCTCGGATGGCTCGTCGGACGGGGCGCTCGACGTCGGCGCGAGGTGCCCGGAGGGGAGGCACGCCCATGAACGGTGCGCGTGTGGGTCGGTCGAGGCTGGCGATCGCGGGTCTCGCCGCGCTGCTCTCATGGTCTTTCGTCACGGCCAGCGCGGCCGCAGTGAAGCCGCGTGTCGTCGTCGTCCTGCCTTTCGACGCCTCGACGCTGTCGCGCGACGACCAGTGGCTCGGCGAAGGCGTCGCGCAGATCGTCACGCTCGGCCTCACCCAGCATCCGGCGTTCGTCCTCGTCGAGCCGAGCCGGCTCAAGGCGCTCGGGGAATCCGCGGGAGCGAGCGACGCCGCCGCGCTGCAGGCGCTCAAGACGCTGCGCGCCGACGCCGCGCTGGTCGGCCGGATGAGTCGAAAGGACGCCGACCTGGTCGTTCACCCCCGGGTCGTCGAGATGAAAGGCGGCAATCCCGAGCCCCTCGCGCTCGAGCCGTTGACGATCCCCGGCGGGGAGTTCCTGGCGAAGATCGCGGGGCTGCCGGCGACGTACGCGCGAACGCTGCACGTACCGGTCAGCGACACGGAGGGCGCGCGCATCGACAAGGCGGCGCGCCCCACGCGCAACCTTCGCGCCTTCGAGCTGTACACTCGCGCGCAGGTCGCGTCCTGTCTCGCGCCATCGAAGCCGATCCGAACTTCGTCGTCGCACAGTACACGCTCGGCACGGTGCACCTGGCGCTCGGGAATCGCTGGAAGGCGGCGGCCCAGTTCCGCGCCGCCACGCAGATCGATCCGACGCAGCCGGAGCCTCTGAAGGCCCTCGGCGATCTCTTCCTGGCGGCGCCACGCAGGCTCTTCGATCAGGCGGTCGAGGCGTACACGAAGGCGATCGACCTTCGTCCCTTCTACGCCGATGCCCACGTGGGCCTGGGCGACGCCAAGGCCTCCAAGGGCGACGTCGACGGAGCGATCGCCGCGTATCAGAAGGCGCTCGTCTTCAACCCCGTCAATCCGCGCGTCCAGCTGGCGCTCGGGAAGATCTACTATTCCGAGAAGGGCGTCTACTATGAGGCCGTGAACGCGTACAAGCGCGCCATCGAGCTGGATCCCCAGTCGATCGAGGCGCGCATGGGTCTCGGCGAGGTCTACGAAGAGAAGGGACTCTACAAGGAAGCGATCGACGAGTATCGCCGGGTGATCGAGGCCGAGCCGAAGCATACCGGCGCGATGTACAACCTGGCGCTCGTTTACGAGAAGACGGATCCGCGCGAAGCCGTGGCGCAGTGGGAGAAGTACATCGCGCTCGCCTCGCAGCTGCCCGCGGAGAAGGACTGGGTCGACGTCGCTCGTCAGCACCTCCGGAAGCTCAAGGGTCAGCTCAAGGATTAAGGTCACGGACGAGCTCAGAAAGGACCCGACTCGCGGCCGCTGGGTCCTCATCCGTCCCAAGGCCGAGCGTTCGCCGCAAGCGCACTGCCCCTACTGTCCGGGGTCGGAGGGCCTCACGGGGCCCGAGATCGCCGCCTACCGCAAGGACGGCTCACCGGCGAACGCGCCGGACTGGACCGTGCGCGTGGTGCCGGAGGCCGACGCGTACTTCCGCATCGAGCAGGAGCTCGTCCGCGAGGGCGTCGGGATGTTCGACATGATCACCGCGCGAGGAGCGAGTGAGGTGATCCTCGAATCCCCGCATCACGACGACACGCTGGCGACGATGAGCGTCGAGCAGGTCGAGTCCGTTCTCTGGATGTACCGCGACCGTCTGGTCGACCTGAAGCGCGACAGCCAGATCCGCGACATCCTGATCTCCCGGCGCCACAAGAAGCCGGGCGTCCCCGCGCATCATCCGTATTCTCGGGTCACGGCGATCCCGATCGTGTTCGACGAGATGCGGCGCGAATTACGCGAGGCGCGCGAGTACTACCAGTACAAGCGCCGCTGCCTCTACTGCGACATGCTGCGACAGGAGATCGCGGCGGAAGAGCGCATCGTCCGGCTCACGCGCTTCTTCGCCGTGCTCGTTCCGTATGCCGCGCCGAGCCCGCTCGAGACCTGGATCCTGCCCCGGCAGCACGGGTGCTCGTTCGAAGACGCGCTGAGCCAGGACACGGCCACCGATCTGGCCGCGCTCGTGTCACGACACGCGCGTGCGCTCCGGGCCGAATTCGGCGATCCGGGCTACGAGCTGGTGATCCACAACGCGCCGAATCTGCGATCGCGCATCCTTCAGGGAGACTGGGCGACGATCCGCGACGATTACCACTGGCATGTCGAAATCGTGATCGAGCCGGAGCGTGCGAACCGCGTCGGCGGGATCTTCGTGAACGAGCTGTCGCCCGAGGCCTCGGCCGCCAACCTCCGTCACGCGTGGTCGGCGGTGACGTGATCCGCCGGGGCTGTGCCCGGCGCTACGGATAGAGGCCGCGGATCTTGTAGCCTTCGGAGACGCGGCGGATGCCTTCCATGAGCGCCGCGGTTCTGAGGTCGGTGCCTTCCTTCTGCGCCAGCGCCCAGACGCGGTTGAACGCGCGGGTCATCACTTCCTGGAGCCGCGACGTGATCTCGCTTTCGCGCCAGAAGTAGTACTGGAGCCCCTGCACCCATTCGAAGTACGAGACCACGACCCCGCCGGCGTTCGCCAGCACGTCGGGAATCACCGTCACGCCGCGCTCGCGCAGGATGACGTCGGCCTCCGGCGTCGTCGGGCCATTCGCGCCCTCCGCCACGACGTTGGCTTTGATCCGCTCCGCGTTGTCGCCGCGGATCTGCGATCCGATCGCCGCAGGCAACAGGATGTCGCACGGTCGCTCAAGGATGTCCACATTCGAAACGGCGTCGGCTCCCGGAAACCCGACCACGCTGCCGGCCTCGGCGACATGGCGCTCGAGCTGCCCCACGTCGATCCCGTTCGGGTTCCAGACGCCGCCTTTGAAGTCGGCGACGCCGGCGATGATCGCGCCTTCGCGCCAGAGCAGGCGCGCGGCCACACCGCCCACGTTGCCGAAGCCCTGCACGACGACCGTCCTGCCCCGCAGCTCCTGACCGAGAAATCTCGCCGCCTGGTAGAGGGCGTACACGATCCCGCGGCCCGTGGCCTCGCGCCGCCCCGCCGAGCCGCCAATGATCAGCGGCTTCCCAGTCACGACCCCGGGTACGGTGCGCCCCTGGGTCATCGAGTACGTGTCCATCATCCAGGCCATCGTCGTCTCGTCGGTTCCCAGGTCCGGCGCCGGGATGTCCAGATCCGGGCCGATGACGAGCATGATTTCCGCGGTGTAGCGCCGGGTGAGGTGCTCGAGCTCCGTTCGCGAGAGGTCGCGCGGCACGCACCGGACGCCGCCCTTGGCGCCGCCGTAGGGCAGCCCCATCAGGGCGCACTTCCAGCTCATCAGCATCGCGGGCGCCGTCACCTCGCCGAGGTTGACATCGGGAGCGTACCGGAGCCCTCCCTTGGTCGGACCGAGCGCGGTGTTGTGATGGACGCGGTAGCCGATGAACACTTCGGTCTTGCCGTTGTCCATGCGCACGGGGATCGAGACGACGAGAGCGCGACGCGGAAATCGGAGGCGTTCGTGGATGTCGGGATCGAGGTTGAGCCGGGTGGCAACCTGATCCAGCTGGCCGATCGCGGTGCGATAGAGATCCGATTCGAACTCGGCCCGGGGGTCGGTCATGAGCTTTTCCTTGACATGTCAGGGTGAGAACGGCAGACTCCGACGGATTTGGTCGGAGACCAAAATAGTCGGGTATAATCGAGGCACAAACGAGGTCGATCCAGGAACAGGCCAGACACAGAGATGCTCCGCTTCACCAAGCGTGCCGATTACGGGTTGATGGCGATTCATTATATCGCCGTCCACGATCAGCTCGGCGCCGTCAGCGCCAAGAGGATCGCCGACGAGTTCCGCATTCCGCCCGAGCTGCTCGCCAAGATCATGCAGCGGCTGGCCAAGCAAGGCCTGATCGTGAGCCAGAACGGGCCGAAAGGTGGATACGTTCTCGCGCGCCGAGCCGTCTCCATCACCGTCGGAGAGGTCATCCGGGCGCTGGAGGGGCCGATCCACATCGTCGAGTGCTACGAGGACGCAAGCGAGTGTCCGCAGATGGAGCGCTGCAACCTGCGGCGTCCGATGCAGAAAGTCCAGGCGGCGATCAGCCACATGCTGGACACCATGACGCTGGCCGAGCTGACGAGCGAGGACGTGCCCGAGCTTCTGACCTTGCGCACTTGAAACGGAGACTTCTTTCATGGCCTTGAAGTTCCCGATTTTCATGGACTCCCAGTCGACGACGCCGTGCGATCCGAGGGTCGTCGACGCGATGTTGCCGTACTTCACGGAGAAGTTCGGGCACCCCGCGAGCCGTAACCATCCCTACGGATGGGAGGCCGAGGCCGCCGTCGACCGCGCGCGGGGTCAGGTCGCCCAGCTGATCGGCGCTCGTGATCCGAAGGAAGTGGTCTTCACTTCCGGCGGGACCGAGTCGATCAATCTGGCGTTGAAGGGCGTCGCCGAGATGTATCGCGAGAAGGGCAATCACATCGTCACGACGGTGATCGAGCAGCGGGCCGGGCTCGACGTGGCGAAACGGCTCGAGCGCCAGGGCTTCGAGGTGACGTACGTCCCGGTGCAACCCGACGGGATGGTCGACGTCGACGCGATCCGAAACGCGATCACGCCGAAGACGGTATTGATCTCCGTGATGTACGCGAACAACGAGATCGGCACGATCCAGGACGTCGCCGCCATCGGCGCGCTCGCGAAGGAAAAGGGCGTCATCTTCCATACCGACGCGACCCAGGCCGCCGGCAAGATGCCGATCGACGTGGAGAAGGCGGGGATCGATCTCCTGTCCTGCACCGCGCACCTGATGTACGGCCCGAAAGGCGTCGGCGCGCTCTATGTGCGGCGCAAGGGACCGCGGGTCAGGATCGCGCCGATGATGGACGGCGGCGGGCACGAGCGCGGAATGCGCTCCGGGACGCTGCCCGTCCCGCTGGTGGTCGGGTTCGGCCGTGCCGCGGAAATTTGCCGTGAGGTCATGCCGGAAGAGAGTCGCCGGCTTGCCGCGCTGCGCGACCAGCTTCAAGACGGGATCCTGTCGAGGGTGGACGAGGCGTTCCTGAACGGCCATCCGGAACGGCGCCTGCCTCACAACCTGAACATCTCCTTCTCGTACGTGGAAGGCGAATCGGTATTGATGGGACTCAACAAGGAAGCCGCGATGTCGTCGGGCTCGGCGTGCACCTCCGCGACGCTGGAGCCGTCGTACGTGATCGCGGCGATCGGCGCGTCGACGGAGCTGGCGCACTCGTCGATCCGGTTCAGCCTGCACCGGTTCACGACCGACGAGGAGGTCGAGTACGTCGGTCGGCGCACGGTCGAGGTCATCGGGCGGCTGCGGGACATGTCACCGCTCTACGAGCTGGCAAAGGAAGGCGTCGACATCAAGTCGATCCACTGGAAAGCCGAATAGGGGGCAGGGCACATGGCCTACAGCGATAAGGTCATCGAGCATTACAACAATCCGCGGAACGTCGGGTCGTTCACGAAGGACACGCCCGGCGTCGGCACCGGGCTCGTCGGCGCGCCGGAGTGCGGCGACGTCATGAAGCTCCAGATCAAGGTCAATCTGGACACCGGCGTGATCGAGGACGCGAAGTTCAAGACGTTCGGCTGCGGCAGCGCGATCGCGTCGTCGAGCCTCGCCACCGAGTGGCTGAAGGGCAAGACCGTCGATCAGGCGGCCGAGATCAAGAACACCGACATCGTGAACGAGCTCAAGCTGCCGCCGGTCAAGATCCACTGCTCGGTGCTGGCGGAGGACGCGATCAAGGCGGCGCTGTCGGACTACAAGGCGAAGTGGGGTGAGAGCGCCGGCGCCGGCCAGGCGGCGGCGACTGCGACCACCTCGTCGTAATCGTTTCGTCGAGGAGGCATTCGCCATCATGGCGCTGAAACTTTCGGACACCGCGATCAGCCAGGTCCAGGAGCTGAAACAGGCCCAGAACCTGCCGGAGAACGTCTTCCTCCGGGTGGGCGTGAAGGGCGGCGGCTGCTCGGGCCTGTCGTATCTCCTGGAATTCGACTCGGAGCTCGGGCCCCACGACCGTGAGTTCGACATCGACGGTATCAAGGTCGTGTGTGACAAGAAGAGCTACCTCTATCTGAACGGGACGACGCTCGACTACGTCAAGCAGGGCCTCACCGGAGGATTCACCTTCGTCAATCCTCAGGCGAAGTCCACGTGTGGTTGCGGCACGTCGTTCTCGGCCTGAGCGGGACGTCGAACCGGAGAGGAACGGGCCCGACGCGGGCCCGTTCTGGTTTATGTCACAGACGGTGAACTACTTCGAGGTGTTCGGGCTCCCGCGAACGCTCGGGATCGACGCCGGCCAGCTCCAGGCGAAGTTCTACGAGCTGAGTCGCCGGTATCACCCGGATTTTCAGCAGAGTGCGCCGCCCGCCGAGCAAGAGCGCGCGCTCACGCTGTCGGCGCTCGTCAACACGGCGTATCGGACGCTCCGTGATCCGATCGCACGAATCGAATACCTGGTGCGTCTGGAGGAAGGACGGGACACGCGTGAAGGTAGCGCCGTGAAGCCGGCAGCGCCGCCCGAACTCCTGGAAGAGATCTTCGAGGTTCAGGAAATGCTCGAGGACGCGAAGGCGAGCGGGCTCGACGACGAAGGCCGGAACAGGCTGGCCGCGGAGCGCGATCGGCTGGTCGCGCGCTGCCGTCAGGAAGAGGAGCTTCTAACCGGCGCGCTGGCCGCCGACTGGGACGAAGCGTCGCCGGCGGGACGTCCGCGGGTCGTGGCGGCCTTCAAGGCCGCGCTGGCGACGCGCGCCTATCTGCGGACGGTCATCGATGATCTCGAGGCCGCGCTCGATCCGGCCGGGGAGACGGATGTCACGCATCATCGGCATTGACCTTGGCACGACCAACAGCCTGGTCGCCTACGTCGACGACACGACGGGACTGCCGCGCATCATTCCGGACGAGCGCGGGCGGGCGCTCTTGCCATCGATCGTCTCGTTCACGCCTGCCGGCGTCCTGGTCGGCGACGATGCGCGCCGGCAGCTCGTCCGCCGGCCGCACTCGACCGTGTACTCGGTCAAGCGACTCATGGGCCGGTCGTACGAGGACGTGAAGGACGAGCTCCGTTACCTGCCGTTCTCGGTCAAGCCGGCGGAAGGGATCGCGAAGATCCAGATCGAGGGACGAGAGGTGACGCCGCCGGAAATCTCGGCGGTCGTCCTCCGCGCCCTAAAGGAGCGGGCGGAGAAGCACTTCGGCGAGCGTCTGGAGAAGGCGGTCGTGACGGTCCCCGCGTATTTCAACGACAGTCAGCGGCAGGCGACGCGGGACGCCGGACGGATCGCCGGTCTGGACGTGGTGCGCATCGTGAACGAGCCCACCGCCGCGTCGCTCGCCTACGGGCTCCACCGACTTTACGAGGGCCGCATCGCGGTCTACGACCTCGGTGGTGGGACGTTCGACGTCTCGATCCTCCACGTGAAGGACGGCGTCTTCGAGGTGCTCGCCACGAACGGCGACACGCACCTCGGCGGCGACGACTTCGACCGCGTCATCATGCTGTGGCTCCTCGAGGACATCCAGGCGCGTCATCACGCGGATCTCGCGCGGACCTGCGTCAATCTCGCCGAGGATCCCGAAGTGATGCAGGAGCTCAGACTCGCGGCCGAAGCGGCCAAGGTCCGGTTGTCGAGCGTGGAACGCACGACGCTGACGCTGCCGTTCGCGGACTTCACGTATCACCGCGAGATCACGCGCGCGGACATCGAGCGGCTCATCGCGTCGCTCGTCGAGAAGACCCTCGGGCCGTGCCGTCAGGCGTTGAAGGACGCGGGGCTCACGCCGTCGGCGCTCGACGCCGTCGTGCTGGTCGGGGGTTCCACTCGCGTGCCGCTCGTGCGGCGGCGGGTGGAGGAGCTCTACGGCAAGACGCCGAAGAGCCAGCTCGATCCCGACCTGGTGGTGGCGCTGGGCGCCGCGGTGCAGGCGCAGATCCTGGCCGGCGGCATCACCGACATGCTGCTGCTCGACGTCACGCCGCTCTCGCTCGGCATCGAGACGCTTGGCGGGATCGTCAGCGTCCTGATCCCGCGCAACACGACGATCCCGACCAGCGCCCGCGAGATGTTCACCACGTCGGTCGATGGCCAGACCATCGTCGACCTGCACGTGGTGCAGGGCGAGCGCGAGCTGGCGAAGGACTGTCGCTCCCTCGCACGCTTCGAGCTCTCCGGCATCGATCCGATGCCGGCCGGCATGCCGAAGATCGAGGTCACGTTCCTGATCGATGCGAACGGCATCCTGGTCGTGAACGCGCGAGAGCAGCGCAGCGGCAAGGCCGCGTCGGTCGAGGTGAGACCGACGTACGGGCTCGTCGAAGCGGACGTGGAGCGGATGATCGAGGACTCCTTCACGTACGCGGAAGCGGACGTCGAAACCCGGCTCCTGATTGAGACCCGGAACGAGGCCGAGACCGTGCTGACGCACGTCGAGCGGGCGATGCGTCAGGGCCGCGAGCTCGTCTCTCCCGAGGAGCGCGCGCAGATCGACGCGGCGGTGCGCGCGCTCTCCGAGGTTCGGGACACCGACGACCGCGAGCGGATCCACGACTGCACGATCGCGCTCAACCGCGCGACCGAGCATCTGGCGGAGCTGATGATGGACGCCGCGCTCAGGGCAGCGGTCCAGTCGAAGCGCGCGGACGAGATCATGGAGTCGTCGTGATGGCCGTGCACAAGGTCACGTTCTTGCCGCTCGGCAAGACCGTCGAGGTCGACGACGAACGGTACCCGCTCGCCGATCACGGCAAGCCGGGGTCGCTCCTCGACATCGCGCTGGCGCACGACATCCCGCTCGAGCACAACTGCGGCGGCAGCTGCGCCTGCACGACCTGTCACGTCATCGTCCGCGAGGGGGAGGAGCGGCTCTCGGAGATGGAAAACGACGAGGAGGATCGCCTCTCGGGTGCCAGGCCGTCGTCCGGGGGGACGTTGTGGTCGAGATTCCGAAGTGAGGCGACGGTGAAGCTGACGTGGCGGGACACCGAGGACATCGCCATCGCGCTGTCCGAACGCTATCCGGACACCGACCCGTTGACGGTGCGCTTCACCGATCTGCATCGCTGGGTGACGGAGCTGCCGGACTTCGGCGACGATCCCAAGGCGTCGAACGAAAAGCTTCTCGAGGCGATCCAGATGGCGTGGCTCGAGGAGCATCGCAACCGATGACCACGGGGACGGCGCCGTGCGGGAGCGGAGACCTACCAGGCGATGACCTGGTCTGCGGCGAACACGAGGTCGAGCAGCTCGCCGTACGACACCTCGTCCGGCACGCGAAGCACCTGCACGCCGTCGAGCGGACCGGGATGAGGCGCCCCTCCGAGCACGGCCAGCGCGACGCGATCGCCGGCAGCGACCTGGCGCTGGATCGCCGCCGCGGCGAGCGGCGGCGGGAAGGTCTTGAGCAGATGCAGCACGGTCGCCATCAGAACATCACGAACCGGCGACCCCGGCTGAGAAGGTCGGCGATGTCCGCGCGCGTCACGAGCACGACGGGATGGCCGTCGCGGTTCCAGTCCGCCTCGCGCGGCACCGCGTCCGCCTCCATGTGGAAGGGGATCCCGAGCGCGCGGAGATTCGCCCGGAACTTCGCGATGTCGTCGCCGTCGACGAGCGCGTCGGTGTCGTCGTCGAGGAGATGGACCGCCGCGCCGGTGAGCACGAGCGTCACCTCGTTCTCGCCGGACACGATCCCGAGCCCGATGCGCATCGCCTCGTTTGCGCGATGGGTTTCGCGAGGGTCGGCCGAGATCACGACGACCACCGGCTCGGTCATCGGCCTAGTCATCGGCCTAGCCATCGGCCTAGCCATCGGATGGACCGGCCGTCCCGGCCTCTCCGGGGCACGGGTGCGGAACGAGGCGAGCGTCCGCTCAATTGAGCGCGATGAAGCGATCGGTGGCGTTGATCACGTCCGTGAGCACCACGAGCCCGCAGTAGGTGACGAGGTCGGGATCGTCGAGCGGGATCCGGCGTTTCTGACACCCGTAGGCGCACACGAACAGCTTGACGCCTCGTTCCGGCAGCGTGCGCACGCGTTCGTCCTCCATCGCGCGCACACCGTCGTCGATCAGGTAGAGATACACCGACGCGCCGCGCGCTCGCGCGGCCTCGCTCAGCGCGACGGCGGTGTCGAGATTCTGCGTGTGCTCGGGGCCGGTCGAGAGCATGAGGCCGAGTTTTTTGTCGGCGAGGTCCATCGCGGACCGAGCCTAACATCGCCGTGGAAGGGGAGCAACGCATGAGCCGCCGAGTGTACCTCGATCACAACGCGTCGACGCCCGTCCACCCGGACGTCGTCGCGGAGATGCTGCCGTACTTCAGCGAGGTCTTCGGGAATCCATCGAGCGTGCACGCATTCGGGCGGGAGGCGCGGGAGGGGCTGGATCGCGCGCGTGAGCGCGTCGCCAGCTTTCTCGGCGTCGCGCCCGACGAGATCGTCTTCACGTCGGGCGGGACAGAGTCGGACAACCTCGCGATCAAGGGCCTCGCTCTCGGGAAGGGCCCCGGTCACGTGATCACGTCGCGCATCGAGCACCACGCCGTGCTGCGGACGTGTCAGTGGCTCGAGACCCAGGGCTACGCGGTGACGTATCTGCCGGTCGACGAGTACGGGATGGTGGA
>QHRT01000029.1:0-2756 GCA_003220195.1 Candidatus Rokuibacteriota bacterium
CGCGGCCGGAGAACGCGCTGCCCCGGGCCCTCGCCGGTCGTCCTGGCGGGGGCCTCTACGCGTGGCGCGGCGGCAGTGCCCTCTGGCATGCCGAGTCGTCCGACGATCACATGGGGGGCCTAGACGGGCCCCCCAAGCCCCCCAGCGTTCGGAGCGCCTCGGCGTAGCCGCGGCGCTCCTCGGGCACGCTCGTGGTTGTGTTGCCGACACATCGCGCCCGGAGCCGCAAATCCCGGAGCCGCACATGAAGGTCTCCGCGCTCGCCGGCGGCACCGGCGCGGCGAAGCTGTTACGCGGCCTCGCGTCATGCCTGGCGCCCGAAGATCTGACGGTCATCGGCAACACCGGAGACGACACCGAGGTGTGGCGCCTCCACGTCTCTCCGGATCTCGACTCGGTGATGTACGCGCTCGCCGGAGTGCTCGACCGCGAGCGCGGCTGGGGGCGCGTCAACGAAACGTTCCACTGTCGCGACGCGATGGCGGCTTTTGGCGCGGAGACGTGGTTCAATCTCGGCGATCGCGACCTGGCCACGCATCTCACGCGCACCGCCGCGCTTCGTGCCGGCCGTTCGCTCTCCGACGTCACGCTCGAGCTGACGCGCCGGCTCGGGATTGCCGGACTCCTTCTTCCGATGAGCGACGATCCGGTCAGAACCCGTGTCCGCACGCCGGAAGCGTGGCTCACGTTCCAGGAATTCTTCGTGCGCGAGCGTGCGAGGGTGAAGGTGCTCGACGTGCTCTACGAGGGCGCCGAGCAGGCGCGGCCCGCGCCCCGCGTCCTCGCCGCGATCGCGGATGCCGAGCTCATCATCGTGTGCCCCTCCAATCCGATCACGTCGATCGGTCCCATCCTCGCGGTTCCGGGAATCCGCGAGGCGCTCGCCCGGGCACGCGCCCGCGTCGTCGCGGTCAGCCCGATCGTCGGCGATGCCGCGGTTAGCGGTCCCGCGGGAGAGCTCATGCGGGCGCGCGGCCTGCCGGTCTCCCCGGCCGGCGTCGCGTCGGCGTATGCGCCATGGCTCGACGCGCTCGTGATCGACGCGAAGGACGCCCGGTACGTTGACGAGCTCGCGACGCTCGGAATCGCGGCGGTGCTCGCCGACATCGTGATGACGGACGCTCACACCGAAGTCGCGCTGGCGCGGCACGTCCTCGCGGCGGCATGATCGTCGTCGCCGTCCCCGTCAAGGATCTGGTCAACGCCAAGCAGCGGCTGGTGCCGGTGCTCGCGCCGGCCGAGCGCGCCGCGCTGGCGGCCGCGATGCTGCGCGACGTGCTGCGCGCCGTCTTCGTTGCGCGGGTGACCGACGTCTGGGTGGTGACCCACGACCCCGAGGTCGAGCGGCTCGCGCGCGGCTTCGGCTGCACGATCGTCACCGAAGTCGAGAATCGTGGCCACACTGCGGCGGTGGCCGCCGCGCAGCAACGCGCGCGGGATCTGGGCGCACGTGTCTTCGTCACCGTGCCGGGTGACGTGCCCGGCGTCACCGCCTCGGAGATCGACGCGCTCGTCGCCGCGGTCGCCGGGGAGGAGCGCGCCGTCGCATTTGCCCCGTCCCGCTCGGGACGCGGCACGAACGGCGTCGCGCTCGTGCCGCCCGACGCGATGAAGCTCACGTTTGGCGAGCCGTCTTTCCAGGCGCACCTGGCGACGGCACGCCGCGCGGGGCTGGTGCCGCGCGTCCTGCCGCTGCCCGGGCTCGCGCTCGACGTCGACGCCGCCCCCGATCTCGAAGCCCTGCTCGCGGCGCCCGCGATGACCGAGAGCCGGAGACTCGTCGGCACGTGGCCGATCGGCGCCCGTGTCGCCGCCGTCGCGACCGGCGGAACGGCGCGGTGATGCCGCGGCGATACGAGGTCATCGCGGTCGAGGGCCTTCCCGAGGTCCGTCCGGGCGACGACGTCTCGCGCCTGATCGTCGAGGCGGCCGAGCGGCAGGACACCGCGATCGTCGAGCGCGACGTGCTGGTGGTCGGCCAGAAGATCGTGTCGAAGGCGGAGGGCCGGCTGGTCCGGCTCGACGACGTGACGCCATCGCCGGTGAGCGTCTCGCTCGCGGCCGGAATCGGCCGTGATCCGCGACTCGTCGAAGTCGTTCTCCGGGAGTCGCGGCGCATCGTGCGGATGGACAAGACCGTGCTCATCACCGAAACGCATCACGGCTGGGTCTGCGCGAACGCCGGCGTCGACCAGTCGAACGTCGACGCCGACTGGGTGGCGCTCCTGCCGGAAGATCCGGACCGCTCGGCGCGGGACATCCGGGATCGCGTGCGCGCGCTCACGGGCGCCGACGTCGCCGTGATCATCGCCGACACGTTCGGGCGCCCGTGGCGTGAAGGCCTGACGAACATCGCGATCGGCCTCGCCGGTCTGGCCCCGCTCAGGAGCTATCTCGGCGAGCGCGATCCGGCCGGCCGACCGCTGCAGGCGACCGTGCTGGCCCTCGCCGACGAGGTCGCCGGCGCCGCCGAGCTCGTGATGGGCAAGCTCGATCGGATCCCCGTGGCGATTCTCCGCGGGCTCGTGTTCGCCGCGAGCGAGGAGGGCTCGAAGCCGCTCCTGCGCGACCCGGCGCGTGATCTCTTCCGATAGCAGGAGAGCGCCATGAACATCGCGATCCTGGGAGGAACGGGAAAGGAAGGATCGGGACTCGGCGCCCGCTGGGCGCTCGCGGGTCACTCGATCATCATCGGGTCCCGCGACGCCGAGCGCGCGCGCACGAAGGCGCTCGAGCTGCGGGAGCGGACCAAGAAG
>QHRT01000029.1:2762-3359 GCA_003220195.1 Candidatus Rokuibacteriota bacterium
GCTCGGCAGCGTCATCGTGCTGGCGCTGCCCGCCGAGGGTCTGGCCACGACGCTCCCGCCGCTCGCCCCCGCATGTCGCGGCAAGATCGTCATCAGCACGGTCGTGTCGCTCACGTTCGGCGGCGGCCGGCTCTTCACGCCGCCCGCGGCAGGATCGTCAGCGGAAGAAGCGCAGCAGCTCCTGCCCGAAGCGCGTGTCGTCGCCGCGTTCCATCACATCGCCGCGCACGAGCTGGCCGAGACCGACCACGACATCGACTGCGACCTGCTCTACTGCGGCGCCGATGCCGAGGCGAAGCAGACGGTCGCGCAGCTCGGGACGTCGATGGCGTTGCGGTCGGTCGACGTCGGCGCGCTGTCCAACGCCGGGCCGATCGAAGGAATCACGGCGATCCTCGCGACGATCAATCGCCGGTACAAGCTGAAGGGCGCGGGGATTCGCATCACGGGTCTGTAGTCGTTCGTTCGCTCGCTCGCTTCGCTCGCGGTGCACGTTGACTCCGCGCGAGGCGGCGGGTGGCGGCGTGCGCTCGACGGGTCCTGTCGCCGGAGCGGCGTCGCCGGACAGTCTCCGTCACCCGCTCGCCTCAGACTGCC
>QHRT01000029.1:3367-7381 GCA_003220195.1 Candidatus Rokuibacteriota bacterium
CGCTCCGGCGCCACCCGTCGGGCGCACGCGGCGACCCGCCGTTCTCTGTCGCGGCATGCAAGCGGCCGCGAGGCAGACGCCGAATGAGAACTTGAACTTCAAGAGGCGATGTTTCACGCGCGAGAGATTGCCAGACCGAGATACACGATCACGATCGAGAGGGTCAGGACGATGCGGTCCAATCGCGTGATCGTCTTCAAGGTGGACGTTGGATCGGCGCCCGAGTCGACCGCGTGGCGGAGGATCGTGAGCTGCGCGAAGTCTCGCTGGCCGGCCAGAGCGACCGCCAGGATCACCAGGCCGAATTTCGCGACCAGCAGCAGGCCCGCGCCGCTCTGCATGGCGCGCTCGACCGATCCGAGCTGCGTCACGTTGTAGAACCCGGTCAGCACGACGACCGCGATCGCGGTCCACGCCGCCGCCCGGCCGCGACGCGCGAGATCGGCGAACATCGCGACGTTCCCGCCACGCGCCGCCGGCGCCAGCACGTGCGCCTGGTACATGAGGCCGCCGACCCAGACCACCACACCGACGACGTGCAGCCAGACGATCAGCAGTCTCACCGACAACGCTTCACCGCAGCAGCGTGGCGAGCGTCGCCGCGACGTCCGAGAAGTCGGCGAAGAGCGCGTCCGGCCGGCACTCCGCGAGCTCCGGCAGCTCGTGCTGGCCCGTCGCGACCGCGATCGCCACCGCGCCGCACGAGCGCGCGCAGTCGATGTCGAGCGGAGTGTCGCCGATGATGGTGACGCGCTCGAACGGGATCGGGCGACCGACGAGGGCGTGCGCGCGCTGGCACGCGATGGCCGGCAATCGACGACGGTCGGGATCGTCCGAGCCGTACGCGCCGACGCGGAAGAGCGGCCAGAGCCCGGTGGAGCGAAGCTTGAGACGCGCGCCGGGCTCGATGTTGCCGGTCAGGAGCCCGACGACGGCGTCCTCTTGTCGCGAGAGCGCGCGGACGACGTCCTGGACGCCGGGCATGATCTCGATCCGCGAGCCGTCGCCGATGGCCGCCTCGAGCGCTCCGGCGTAGCACGCGAAGCACTCGGTGAGCCCGCGGGCGATCGTCCTGTCGTCGAGCCCCGCGTCGCGCAGCACCTCGAAGAGTGCCGCCGTGTCGGTCCGGCCGCGAAAGTCGTAGCGCTCGATGGCGCCACGCGTCCCGTACACCGTCTCCATCGCGCGCGCCATCGACGCGCGTCCCACGCCCCGTGCGCGCACGAGGGTGCCATCGACGTCGAAGAGGAAGAGACGCACGGCCCTATCGCGGCGCGAGACGGCGAAGACGGCTGACGATCGGCGGCGTCAGCTCGAGCACCGCGTCGACGTCCGCCGGCGTCGTCCATCGTCCGAGCGTGAAGCACAGCGAGCCTTCGGCGGCCTCGCCGTCGCACCCGATCGCCCGGAGCACGTGCGACGGAGCCCCGGTGAGCGTGTTGCACGCGGAGCCGGACGAGCCGAGCACGCCCTTCGCATCGAGCTCCATCAGGACGCCGTCGGCTTTCACCCCGCTCACGACCAGGCTCGCGTGATGCGGCAAGCGCGCACCGGCCGGCGCGCCGGTCCGACGCGAGTGCGGAATCCGCGCGAGGATCCCGTCGAGCAAAAGGTCGCGCAGCGCGACGAGCCGCGCGCCCTCGGCGTCGCGCTCGGCGCGCACGAGATCGGCCGCCACCCCCATGCCGACGATCGCGGGCACGTTTTCGGTTCCGGCACGGTACCCCCGCTCCTGCCCGGCGCCCAGGACCATGGGCGTGAGCTTCACCTCCGGCCGCACCCAGAGCGCACCGGCGCCAGGAGGGCCATAGAGATCGTTCGACGACACGGTCAAGAGGTCGATCGCCGCGTCCTCGACGCCGATCGCGATGTGGCCCGCGGCGTTGACGGCGTCGACGTGAAACGGGACGCCACGCGCCCGGACAACGTGACCGATCTCGCGCACGGGCTGGATGGTGCCGATCTCACCGTTCGCCGCCATCACCGAGACCAGGATCGTGTCCGGTCGGATCGCCGCCGCCACCGCGCGCGGATCGATCCGGCCATCGCCGTCGACGGGGACATACGTGATGGCGTACCCGCGCTTCTCCAGATCGCGAGCGCAGTTGATCACGGAGATGTGCTCGATCGCCGACGTGACCACGTGCCGGCCGTCCGCGCGTCCCGCGATGCCGCGGAACGCCAGGTTGTTCGCCTCGGTCGCGCTCGCGGTGAAGATGACTCCCGCGGGGGTCGCGCCGAACAGTCGCGCCACCTTCGACCGGGCGCCTTCGAGCGACGCGCGTGCTTCTTCTCCCAGCGAGTGGAGCGCGGACGGGTTGCCGATTCCGCCCTCGAGGAAGGGACGCATGACGGCGATCACGCGGGGATCGACCGGCGAGAATCCGGCGTAGTCGAGGTAGACGCGCGTCGGCGCCGCGCCCGACCTATCGAGTCTTCCGGACGAGGAAGCGGAAGACGGCGCCAACTCTCTCGATCTCGAGTAGCTCGTGTCCGGTTCTGGAAGCCCAGCTTTTCATGTCGGGTTCCGACGCGGGATCGTCGGACGTCATCTCGAGGACCTGGCCCGGGCCGAGGCCACGGATCGCCTCACGTGTTTTCAGAATGGGCATCGGGCAAAAGAGCCCCAGACAATCGATTTTCTTGTCCGGTACGATCTGCATGCGCGACCGGAATTCTGACATTGACACATGATCTCGGCAACCAGAATACTAGGTTCCATGCCCGTCGGCCCCCAGGAGGTGACTGACGTCAGTACCCGCCTGAGGAGGCGGGTGCACATCGCTCTCGCGCTCGCCTCCGTGCTGCCCCTGCTCGTGCTCGCCTACGTCATGCATCTCCACCTGCTCCGGGGCAGCGATCCGGCCGACGCGGGCACGGTCGTCCGCTTCGAACTTCTGCTCCTGTTCACCGTGCTCGGCATGGTGGCGGGCGCCTGGCTCATCTGGGGCCTGGGACGGACCGTCGCCCAGATGGCCCGCATGATGGCCCGGGACGCCAAGGCGTCGGCACTCGACAGCCGCACCGACGTCCCGGATGCTCGAGACCATCGAGCGACAGGCGGGTGAGATCAAGAGCCTGGGCGCACGGCTCGACGGGGCCTACCGGGATCTCGAGTCCGCGAACCTGCGACTCAAAGAAACCTCGTTCAAAGACGACGTGACCGGGCTCTACAACAGGCGATTTTTCACGATCCGGCTCGAGGAGGAGATCTCGCGCTACCGGCGGTTCAACCATCCCCTGTCGATCGTCGTGCTCGATCTCGACCACTTCAAGCAAGTGAACGACGAGCTCGGCCACCAGGTCGGCGACGAGACGCTTCGCGCGGTGGCGCAGGTCCTGACGAAGCACTCGCGCGGCCTCAACGTGGTGTCGCGCTACGGTGGCGACGAGTTCACGATGCTGCTGGTCGAGACGCCGAAGGCCGGCGCGCGCGTCTACGCCGAGCGCATCCGCGCCCTGCTCGCGGAGCAGTCGTTCCCGCACGGCCGGACGGTCACCGGCAGCCTCGGAATCGCGAGCCTGCCCGAGGACGACGTGACGACCGCCAGATGATCCAGCGCGACGTCCTGATCGTCGACGACGACTGGCCGGTGCGCGAAGTCTTGCACGAGATCTTCCTGTCGGCCGGATACACCTGCCATCTCGCGCGGGACGGCCGCGAAGGTCTGGCCGTCTTCGAGACCGCCCGGCCGCCGTTGACGATCACCGATCTGAAGATGCCGCACATGGACGGCATCCAGCTGCTCCGCGCCGTCCTGGAAGCCGACCCGAACGCGGCCGTCATCATCCTCACGGGCGCCGCCGACGTCAAGACCGCGATCGACAGCCTGAAGCTCGGCGCGTACGACTTCATCATGAAGCCGGTGAACGTCGACCAGCTGCTGATCGCCGCCGACCGCGCGCTCGAGCGCCGGCAGCTCCTGATCGAGCGCCGCGAGTACCAGGCGTATCTCGAACTGCGCGTGGAAGAGGCGACCCACGATCTCCAGCAGGCGTTTCACCAGCTCAAGG
>QHRT01000029.1:7438-18048 GCA_003220195.1 Candidatus Rokuibacteriota bacterium
CACGGCTACTCGCTCGCCACCGCGCGGCAACACGGGATGCCCGAGGAGCAGCTGGCGGACCTCGCGCACGGCGTGCTGCTCCACGACATCGGCAAGATCGGGATTCCCGACGGCATCTTGTTGAAGCCGGGTCCGCTGACGCCGAGCGAGTGGAGCATCATGCGCCGGCATCCGGAGATCGGCAAACGGCTGCTCGAGCGGATCCCCTTTCTGCACGGCGCCATCCCGATCGTCTACCACCACCACGAACGGTGGGACGGGACCGGATATCCGCTCGGGCTCAACGGCGAGGCCATCCCGCTCGGCGCGCGCATCTTCGCCGTCGTCGACGCCTTCGACGCGATGACCTTCGACCGGCCGTACTCGAAGGCGGTGCCGTTTGCCGCCGCGAAGGCCGAGATCCAGCGCTGCGCCGGGACGCATTTCGACCCGAGCGTCGTCGCGTCGTTCCTCGAAGTTCCCGAGTCCGTGCTGGACGAGATCCGCACGCGCAGCGTCGAAGAATAACACTAGCCTTCGAGGTCCACCGGCTGGCGCTCGGCCAGCGAGCGATACGCGGCCAGCACGACTTCGAGATCGCGCCGACCCGACACGCCGTCGCTTTCCGGCGGCGTTCCCGAGTCGATCGCCTCGCGGAACCGGCGGAGCTGGAGCTCGTGGCCTCGCACGTCGCGCCGGAAGACCCGCACGCGCACGCGGCCTTCGACCCTCGTCACGACGAACCTGCCGCGGTTGTCGGCGAAGCCGGCGCCGCGCTCGCCGGTCAGCGTCGCCCACTGGAGCTTCGGCACCCCCGGCGTGGCGAGGGAGTTCGACACGAACCCGACGACGCCGCCCTCCAGCGCGGCGAGGAGGCTGATCGAATCCTCTCCGCCGAGATCGGCGAGCATCCTGGGCGGAGACAGCGCAAAGACGCGCCGGACCTCGCCGCCCCACCAGCGCAGCGCGTGGACGTAGTGGATGCCGCCATCGATCAGCGCGCCGCCGCCCGCCGCCGACGACGACAGTCGCCAGCCCGTTTGCCGCCGGAATCCGCGGGCCACCAGATGGACCTCCCGCAGGGGACCGAGGGCTTTCGCGGACAGGAGCGCGCGGACGTGGCGGAACGCGGGCATGAAACGAAAGTTCTCCCCGACCATCAGGACGCGGCCCGCCGATCGCGCGGCATCCAGCATGCGATCGGCCTCGTCGAGCGTCCGCGCGATCGGCTTCTCGACCAGCGCGTGTCGGCCGGCCGCGAACGCGTCGAGCGCGTCGGCGACGTGACGGTCGTGCGGCGTGCAGACGATCGTCGCGACGGCGCGCGGGTCGGCGAGCGCCGCGCGGTACGAGCCGAATGCGGCGATGCCCCGAAATTCCCGCGCGTACGCCCGGGCCCGCCCCTCGTCCCGGCTCGCGAAGATGAGCGGAATCCCGAGCCGGCGCGCCGCCTCCGCGTGCCGGCGCGCGATCCAGCCGCAGCCGAGGATGACGAACGCATCGCGTGCCATCGACGCCGATGCTAAAGCACTCCGTGCGCTATGATCACCCTACGAGGAGAACACCATGCGACGAGTCGCGGTGCTGGGGGTCGGCGTCACGAAGTTCGGCAAGCACGACCGGACGTCCGGGGAGTTGTTCGCCGAAGCCGCCGTCGAGGCGCTCGCCGACGCCGGGATCGAGCCGCGGCAGGTCCAGGCGCTCTACTACGGCAACGTCGTGGGCGGCGAGACGGAAAAGCAGTTGCACACCGGACCGCAGGCCGCCTCCATCCTCGGGATCCCGGGCGTGCCGACCACGCGCATCGAGACGGCGTGCGCCAGCTCGCACGCGGCGTTCCGCCACGCGGTGATGGAGATCGGCGCGGGCGTCTCCGACGTGGTGCTGGTCGGCGGTGGCGAGAGGGTCCTGAACGTGACCACGGAAGAGTCCACCGAGTACTTCGCGTACGCCTCCGACGCGACGTGGGAGCAGACCCTCGGGCTCACCTTCCCCGGAGTCTTCGCGCTCATCGCGCGCGCGCACATGACGAAGTACGGCACGACCGAGGAGCAGATGGCCGCGGTCGCAGTGAAGAACCACCATCACGGCACGCTGAATCCCAAGGCGCAGTTCCAGAAGGAGATCACGGTCGAACAGGTCATGCGCTCGCCGAAGGTCGCCGATCCGCTCAAGCTCTACGATTGCTGCCCGTTCTCGGACGGCGGCGCGGCGGTCGTGCTGGTCTCCGAGGACATCGCGCGCGGCCGGCGACGGGCGATCTGGGTCCTGTCGAGCGCTGCGGCGTCGGATTTCATGCTGCTCGGCGACAAACGGGACCTGTCGCGCGTGCCGGCCACCGAGCGCGCCGCGGCCGCGGCGTATCGCGACGCCGGCTGCGGACCCGAGGACGTCGACGTCGCGACCGAGGGCCTCGGGCTCTTCGAGGCGGGCACGGGCGGTGTCGCCGCGGAGAAAGGCTGGACGAGTCTCGGCGGCAAGGTGCCGGTGAATCCGTCCGGCGGACTCAAGGCCAAGGGACATCCGATCGGCGCCACCGGCGCCGCGCAGGTGGCGGAGATCGTCACGCAGCTTCGCGGCGAAGCCGGACCACGCCAGGTCGACGGCGCCCGGACGGGCCTGGTCCATACACTCGGCGGCAACACGGCGACGGTCTGCGTCAGCCTCCTCGGCCGCGAGTGAAGGCGGTGAGCGAGCCCGTGATCACCCTCAAGAACTTCTTCGAGCGCGCGCGCGAAGGCCAGCTCACCGGCATTCGCTGCACGGCGTGCGGCGAGATCGCGATTCCCCCGAAAGAGTTCTGTCCGGCCTGCGGCAAGCGCGCGTGGGCTCCGGTGCCGCTCTCCGGCGAGGGAACGATCGACAGCTTCACGGTGATCCGTGTCGCGCCGCGGTCGTTCGCGGGCGATGCTCCGTACGCGATCGCCCACGTCCGCCTCGTCGAGGGTCCGGGCCTGCTGGGGCGCGTTCTCGACGTGCCGCTCGATCGGCTGAGCGTCGGCCTCCGCGTCACGTTCCGGCCGCTGATCGCGAGCGAACAGACGTCCGTGGGGTTCGTCCCCGCCTGACCGGGAGACCACGACGGCGTGACGAGGACTCGCCGTCACGCTCGGTCTCGCTCGCCTGCTTCGACATCACGCAACGGAGGACGACGATGCCGAGCGTCTCACCGTCCCGCCGACGCCTGGTCTTCGCGACCCTGTCGATCACGATGGCTTTCGCTCTCGGTCCCGGCGGCACGGAAGCGGGCTGCGACGCCGTCGCGTCCGGTCTCGACATCCCGACGGCGCTGATCTTCTCCGGCGGCGGGGCCAAGGGCGCGTGGGAGGCCGGCGTGGCGACGGCGCTGGTTCGCGCGGGACTCCCGATCCGTGTCGCCGCCGGATCCTCGGCGGGAGCGCTCAACGCGGCGATGCTCGCGGATGGACGCCTCGAGAAGCTCGAGGAGACGTGGCGCACGATCAGTCGCGACCGGGTGTATCGACTCCGTTCTCGCGTCGTGCTCACGGGTCTTCTGCCCGGCTGGCTCACCGTCCTCGGCCTCGGCTCGGCGTCGTCGCTGATGGACTCCCGGCCGCTCCGCGAGCTGATCGTGACGTCGCTCGATTTCGAGCGCGTCCGCGCGTCCGAGCTGCGCGCGATCGTGGTCGCCACCGATCTCGTGCGGCGCGAGACGCGGGTGTTCGACAACGCCGTGCTGACGCCCGACGTGCTGCTCGCCGCCGCCGCCCTGCCCGGGGTCTTCCCGCCGGTCGAGGTCGACGGGCGGCTCCTCGTCGACGGCGGCCTCACCGGTCGCGCGCCCGTGCTGGATGCGCTCGGGTCCGATCGGACGCTGCGTCGAGCGATCGTGCTGGTGAGCTACGCGACCGGAGAGCACGGGCGCGCTCCGACGTCGGTGCGCCGCGCCCTGGAAGAGGCGTTCGAGACCGCGATGGTGCATCAGATCCGTCGCGACACCGAGCTTGCGCGGCTCAAACATCCCGACGTCGACGTGGTCTCGATCACCCCGGCGCGAGCGATCGATCTCCGCCCGCTCGACTTCGATCCCGCGCGCACCAGCGACGCGTTCGAGCGCGGCCGCGCCGACGGGGCTGCCTGTGTCGACCGCTGGACAGACGACACGCGCCGGCCGCGCTGAAACCCTCCGCAACTCGATACCCGCTCGATTCGCTGGCACCGCGGTCGGAGAGGAGGTACGCGATGATCTTGATACTGCTGTGGCTGCTCGGGTTGCCGCTGAGCTTGATCTTGATTCTCTTCCTGCTCGGCGTCGGCCGGTAGGATGACGACGCTCGAGATCGGGGGGAGCGAACCGGCTCCCCTCGATCGTCTTCCGCTCGAGCGGTAAGAACGTTTTCATCCCCGTCTCATCGCGTCTTCATGCCGGCGCGCCACGATGGTGCGACACGTCATGAAGGCTCGTCTGCCGTCTCCCCGCTTCGCGTGGTGCCTCCTGATCGTCGCGGCCACGCTCGGTCTGGCCCTGGCCGGCGCTCACTGGCGAGCGCGTCAGGCCACCGACGTCGGCGAGCGCCTGGTCGTCGAGGGCCATTACCGCCGCGCGATCCGGACCCTGTCGCGCGCGGTGGCTCTGGCGCCGGACGAAGCGCGCGCGCACTTCTATCTCGGCATCGCGTATTCGCGCATCGGGATGCCCGAGGGCGCCATGGCTCACCTGCGTGAAGCCGTCCGCCTTGCGCCTCGCGAGCCCCGCTATCGCGAGACGCTCGATCACGCGACGCGCGACACTGCACAGGACGTGTGCGGCGATCGCTGCGCCGAGTCGCACTGATTGACATGGGGCCTCGAAATGGCCCCCAATCCCCCAACGCTCGGAAGCGCCCCGGCACAGCCAGGGCGCTCCTCGAGCACGCGCGAGAGTTCAGGAGCGGCGCGACCACCCGTTCAGTCGCGCCGTCAACGACGGAACGTCGGGCTGCCGCACCGGAATGCTGTACGGAATCAGGAAGAGCCAGCGGCCCCACGCGCCGTTCCGCTCGCTGGCGGGCCACGAGAGCGCACGACGCAGATCGGCAAGGACCAGCCGGATCCAGAGCTTCCAGCGCGGCAATTCTCCGGCGGGGACCGTGGCGACCAGCGCCTGGGCCAGTTGACCCGTCGGCGCAAGCTGATCGACCGCCGTCGACAGCGCGGGCGCTTGCGTCGGGGCATCGGTGGACCCGTCGCCTGGCGCGAACACGCACTCGACGATCCACCGGTGCGTCCTCAAGATCAGCTGGCGGCGCACGATCGGTTCGGCGCCGAGCCACGTGGGCGCCATGTTGCGATACCACGCGATCAGCGCCTGATCGACGGGGCCGGCGTCGGCACCTCCGGCGACGCGAGGAGACGTGACGGAGGCCAGCAGGGGTGCTTCCGCGCGCCCCAGGGGGACTTCCGGGCCGATGGACGCAGGGGCGTACCTCACCGGCGCGTCCTCGCGCCCCACGGGTGCGTCATCGCACCTCACCGGCGCGTCCTCGCGGCGCACGGGCGCGTCCTCGCGCCCCTCGCTGCCCAGCACTGCAGCACGCCGACGGTCGCCGAGGCGCGCGATTGCGATCTCGGACAGCTCGGCGCGGCGAGCGGGGTCGGCATCGTAGCGGCACGGCCATCGCCGGAGGATGTGGACGACCTGTCGCAAGGGACGCCACTGGAGCACCACGGGCGCGTCGCTATTCCCGGCCGACCGCAACGCCTTCGTCAGGACGTTTGCGACGAGCCGGGTCTCCGCGGACCAGCGGGTTCGCTCGTGGGGCAACGGCACGAGCGTGTGCCGGAGCAGCAGCGCGAGCCGACCGTGCGGAGACTCGAACACGGCGACCAGCTCGGGATTTTCGCGACACACGGCCTCGAACGTTGGAGCCCACATGAGCGCCTCCTCTGGCAGTTCGTGGACCCGATCGAGCGTGAAGCGCCGCGACAGGTTCACGAAACCGCGGATCGTGGCGCGCCGGCCCCCGGCGCGCCAGCCGGCGAGGCCGGCCGTGATGACTGGTGAGGAGGCTACGCGGTGAACATGAAACGCGGATGAGAGGCAGATGAGAACTTCGTGAATTCGGGAGACGCCCGCCTACTCGACCGGCAACGTGATCGTGAACGTGCTGCCGGACCCGGGCGTGCTGTCGACGGTGAGCGTTCCCCCGTGCGAGACGACGACCGACCGGGCGATGGCGAGCCCGAGGCCACTGCCGGAGGCTTCGGCCGTCTCCGCGCTCGCCAGGCGGACGAAAGGCTGGAAGAGCTTGGAGAGCTCCCCCGGCTCGATGCCGACCCCCGTGTCGGTGACCGATACGCACACGTGGCCGTCTTTCCGCCACGACGCGAGCTCGACCTTGCCGCCGGTCGGCGTGTACTTGACCGCGTTGTCGACCAGGTTCACGAGCGCGCGCCGGATCGCCTGCGCATCGCCGAACACGGTGGCCGGCGTCACCGCGTCGAGCCGCACGCTCACGCCGCGCGCGGCGCCCAGGCGGGCGCCGAGGTCGAACACGTCGACGACGAGCGGCTCGAGATCGACGCGGGCGCGCGACGGCTCGCGGCCCGCCGAGGATCGGGAGAGCAGCAGCAGATCTTCCGCCAGCCGGATCAGCCGCTCGACGTCTTCGAGACTGGAGGCGAGCACCCGGCGATAGTCCTCGGGCGACCGTTCGACGCGCAGCGCGACCTCGATGCCGCCGCGCAGCGCCGTCAATGGAGTGCGCAGCTCGTGCGCGGCGTCCGCGGCGAAGCGGCGCATCGCGCCGAACGCGTCCTCGAGGCGCGCGAGCATCTCGTTCAGCGTCTCGGCGAGCCCGTCGACCTCGTCGCCGGTTCCGCGCAGCGCGATGCGCCGGGCGAGATCCTCGCCGGTGATGCGCCGCGCGGTTCGCGACATCTCGTCCACCGGACGGAGCGCCGCGCGCGCGACGAGCGCGCCGCCGGCGGCCGCGAGCGCGATGCCGAGCGGCACCAGGACCAGCAGGGTCTCCCGATACCGGTCGAGCGCGCGGTCGGCGCGGTCCAGCGACATGCCGATCTGAACGAGACGGACCACCGCGCCGCCACGCTGGATCGGGATCGTCAAGAGGCGCACGTCCGTGCCGCCGAGCCGGATCGTCTCGAACGTCCGGAGGCCGCGCGCCGCGTGTCCGCGCGCTTTCGGCGTGAGCGGCAGCGTCTCGCCCTGGAGGTACGTCGAGCGCGGCCCCGGCCGGCCCTCGGGATCGACGAGCTGGAAGAACTTGTCGTAGAACTCGGGGCCCAGGATATCTCTGAGCGCGCTCTCCGCACGACTCGCCGAGGCCTCGGCTCCCGCCGGATACCCCGTATCCCGGACGACCTGCGCGACGGTGGCGAGCGACGCGTCGACGTCCTGCATGAGGCTCCAGCGCAGGAGGGAGTACGAGAGCGCGCTGATCACGAGCAGGATCGTGACGAGGATCGCGGTGTACCAGAGCGTCAGCCGCGTGCGAATCGACAGCGTTCGCGGCGAGGGGAACCTCACGGCTCGGCCTTCATGACGTAGCCGGCCCCGCGCACGGTGTGCAGCAAGCGCGTCTCACCGTCCTGGTCGACCTTCTTGCGGAGATAGCCGACGTAGACGTCGATCACGTTGCTCTCGTGGTCGAAGTCGATGCCCCAGACGTGCTCCGCGATCATCGGGCGGGTCAGCACGCGCCCGGTGCGTCGCATGAAGTATTCGAGCAGCGCGTACTCGCGCGTCGTCAGCTCGACGCGGCGGGTGCCGCGCGTCACGTATCGCGTGGCCGGGTCGAGCGTCAGATCGGCGATGCGGAGCACCGGGGGGCGCTGGTCCGATCCGCGGCGCAGGAGCGCCCGCACGCGCGCCAGGAACTCGGCGAACGCGAACGGCTTCGTCAGGTAGTCGTCCGCGCCCAGGTCGAGGCCGGTGACCTTGTCGGCCACGGCGTCGCGCGCCGTCAACATCAAGACGGGTGTCGCGACTCCGCGGCCCCGGAGCTCACGCAGCACCGCGAACCCGTCGCGTCGGGGCAGCATCACGTCGAGGACGATCAGGTCGTAGGGCGGGCCGGAGAGAAGGTCCACGGCCTCGGCGCCGTCTCGCGCCACCTCGACGGCGTGCCCTTCCTCCTCGAGTCCTTGCCGGATGAAGCTCGCGACCTTTCGTTCGTCCTCGACGACCAGGATCCTCATGCTGTCGAATCAGCGTAACGCCCGGCCGGTCAGTCGCCAAGGCTCCGCGCGGCCGCGCCTATAATTCATCCGTGACGACGCGGACGGCGAGGAGGCGACCATGATCAGGGCGCGGCGCGTGCTGTGTGCCACTGACTTCTCCACGGCCTCCCGGCCGGCCCTGCAGCAGGCCATCGACATCGCGCGCCAGAACCGCGCGGAGCTGATCCTCGCGCACGTGATGGCGCCGGTCACGCTGGTGGTCGGCGAAGGCTACGTGCCACCGTCGACGTACGAGCAGCTTCGCGAGTCCACGCGGGCCGACGCCGGGAAAAGGCTCGAGAGGCTCCTCGCGCGCGCCAGGAAGAAGGGCGTGCGAGCTCGGGCCGTGCTGCGCGAAGGCACGGCCTTCCAGGAGATCACCCGCCTGGCGAAACGTGAGCGCGCCGATCTGATCGTGATGGGCACGCACGGGCGGACCGGGTTCGCAAAGCTCTTTCTCGGGAGCGTGGCCGAGCGGGTCCTGGCGACGGCGCCCTGCCCCGTCCTGACGGTGCGAGGCCGCTGACCATTCCCGGTCCCTGATACACTCGTCGAGGTTTTCGATCGAGACGTCTCCGGAGGAGATTCCATGGCCATCACGAAGAAGGACATCTCGAGCCTGCGCAGCACGCTCGAATACCTCCGGGACACGGGCGAGCTCGTCCTGACCGACACGGAAGTCGATCCCCATCTCGAGGTCGCGGCGATCCAGAAGCACTTCGACGGCGGCGCGCCGCTCCTCTTCGAGCGCGTCAAGGGCTATCCGAACGCCCGCATCATGAACAATCTTTTCGCGACCGCCGAGCGGGTCGCGCGGCTCTTCGACGTGGAGGACCCGAAGAAGTTCAAGTTCAAGGCCGTGGAAGCTTTGCGGAGCCCGATGCCGCCGATCGAGGTGAAGGACGCGCCGTGCCAGGAAGTCGTCATCACGCGCGACGTCGACGTCTGGGATCTGGTGCCGATGATCTCGCACGCCAGGACCGATCCCGGGCGCACGCTGGGCGCCGGCACCACCGTGGTGCGCGGAAAGTATTTCTGGGGCGGCTCGCACATCGGGTACAACCGCATGAACTTTCGGGGTCCCGATTTCTCGAGCTTCCAGATCTCCCCGGGCTCTCACATGGACCAGATCGCGACCGAGTGGTTTCGCAAGGGACCGATCCCGGTCACGATCAATATCGGCATCCCGCCGGCGTGCACGATGATGGCGGGCTCCGGCTTCACCTACGTGATCCTGCCGCGCGGCTGCGACGAGCTCGGCGTGGCCGGAGCGCTCCAGGGATTTCCCGTCGAGCTGGTGAAGGCGAAGACGCAGGACGCGTGGGCCATCGCCAACGCGGAGTACGTGATCGAGGGCTACCTCGACACCACGCAGAAGGTCTGGGAGAGCCCGCTCGCCGAGAAGGACGACCAGCAGGGCAAGTACGATTTTCATCCCGAATGGTCGGGGTACATGGGCAAGGCCTATCGCACGCACCGCTTCCAGGCCACGGCGATCACGCACCGGCGCGACCGGCCGATCTATTACGGGTTGATCGTGCACGGCATGGACGAGCACTTCATCGACTGCTCGATGCGCGAGGCGTGCTTCCTCGAGCTGGCGGAGCGGATCGTGCCCGGGCTCTGCATCGATACCAACATCCCGATGGGCATGACGGACTGGGGCGGCATCATCTTCCAGGTGCGGAAGCGTCGCGCTCGCGACGAAGGACTCCAGCGCAACATCCTCTCCTCGGCGCTGTCCATCTCGCTCGGCGCGAAGCTCGGCATCGTCGTCGATGAAGATGTCGACATCTACAACATGGAAGACGTTCTCTGGGCTCTCACCACGCGCGTGAACCCCAGGGAAGACATCCTCACGGTCGCCGAGGGCGGCTTCGGCCAGACGTTCCAGCCGTCCGAACGGAGCTCGGCGGGCGAGCGGCAGTGGACGCAGACGAACATTCGCTTTTCCGGAGCGATGGCGATCGACGCCACCCGGCCTTTCGTCTTGAAGGACGCCTTCCGCCGGGCGAGTTACGAGGTGGACGCCGTCGACCCCGCGAAGTTCTATACGCCCGATCAAATCCGCCAGGCGAAAGCGACCCAGGTCGACTACGCGAAATTTCTGGCGGACCGCGGCATCTGATGCGCGGTTGTAAATTCTCCGAACCCGAGACCGATCGGAAAGAATTACATCGCCTCGGGCGGCCTCCGGTGCCGGATTGGCCCGGCGCATCGCCATACCGCTCGCGTCACGCGCGACCAGGGCACCATTTCGGCACAGCCACCCTTCGACGCCTGCCACCAGTTTGCTTCGGCGCGCCGACGACTTGCGCGGCAGGCGGCATCGTCCGAATCGGCTCGCGAGTGCCACGGCACATCTCTTGAACTCGTCTAACCTCACGGAGACGACACGAGGAAAACGCGATGCCGAGCCATCCGGGAATCGAGGCAACGACCATGAGCAG
>QHRT01000030.1 GCA_003220195.1 Candidatus Rokuibacteriota bacterium
TTCCGGTGATCGTCGCCGCCGTCGACGCGATGCTCGATCCGTCGTTCAACCTGTACGGCGTGCAGGCAACGACGCATCCGGTGGCGCCGCTCGTGATCGTGAGCGGCGCCTACGCGGAACGGGTCGGGATGAATTCCGGATCTGGAGCGTTCGGACCGGGCAATCGCGCGAACGCGACGATCGGGCGCGCGATCCGGTTGATCCTCCTCAACATCGGCGGGGCGTGGCCGGGCCGCGGCGACATGGCGACGCAGGGACAGCCGTCGAAGTACAGCTATGCGATCGCGGAGAACGAGTCGCTGACGCCATGGGAGCCGCTGCGCGTCTCGCTCGGCTTCCGGGCGGAGCAGAGCACGGTCACCATCTTCGGCGGCGAGGGCCCGCACAACGTGAACGACCACGTCTCCACGACCGCGGCCGGCATTCTCGTCAACTGCGCGGACACGATGGTCACGCTCGGCTCGAACGTCGGCGCGTACTTTTCGCAGAGCCAGCTCTTGCTGGTCCTGGGGCCGGAGCACGCCGCCACGGTCGCGAAGGACGGGCTCACGCGCGCCGACGTCCAGCGTTTCTGCTACGAGACGGCCCGCATGCCTCTTCGCGAATGGAAGCTCCGCGGCATGTACGGCATCCACGACTGGCCGCGCTGGATGCGGACGATCACCGACGACGACGCGACCTTGCCGATGGTCCCGTCGCCGGACGACATCTTCGTGATGGTGGTCGGTGGCCCCGGCAAGCACTCGTCGGTCGTTCCGAACTGCACCTTCAGTCGCGCGGTCACGCGCCCGATCGATTGTCCTCCAATCGCCACGGTATGAGCGAGCCCCCGGAGTTCCTGATGGTGCCCGGTGCGCCGGCACCGCCGCCGACCGCGCCGTACAGCCATGCGGTCCGCGCCGGCGACTACCTCTTCGTGACGGGCCAGATCCCGAGCGACCCGCGCGATGGGAGCCGGCTCGTCGGGGCGGGGATCGAGGAGCAGACGCACCAGGTCATGCGGAATCTGACGACGGTGCTGCGCGGCTGCGGGACGTCGCTCGACCGCGCGGTGTTTGCGCGCGTCTATCTCGTGAACTTCGCCGACTACGCTGACATGAACCGCGTCTACGCGAGCTACTTCGCGGAGGGCAAGCTGCCGGGGCGGACGTGCGTCGGTGTCACCGGTCTCGCGCTGGGCGCGCTCGTCGAGATCGACCTCATCGTGCGGCCCTGACCGGTCGAGTTCGTGCACCCGGTCGAGCGCGGAGCGGCCGCTCGTCGACGAGCCTTCACGGCGCTTCGACGTTCTCTCGCGACGGCAGTGTAAACGTTTCTCCCGGATCCGGCGCGGTCGCCAGGCCGTCCGTGCCGAGGCGCTCGGGAACGGCGGCCGGCTTCACACTGGCCCGCCGGGCGAAGGCCTCGACCGACACGATGAGCGCGATGAGACAGAATGCGATGACAGCCACCACACCGACCGCGCGCAAGCGGCGGGGTGAAACGACGGGGTTCAACGACAATCTCATGTGACTTGTGACGCAACATCCGGCGCTCCGGATTCAGCGGCTCGGCGAAGGGGATTGAGCGGCGCGCGTGCTCGCTCTTCGGCGGTGCGTCGTCGCGGCCCGTGAACATGGGCCGTAGCTCGCGACGATTACGCTAGGGCTAGTCCGCCAGACCGCTCCCGTCGACCAGCTCGAGCTCGTCGACCCGCTCCAGGCTGGGGTTGGGTAGCGTCGTCGGGTGGCTCCACCTGACCCAGACGCGCGACGCGCGATTCGCGTCGACACCGTCGAATCGAAGGACCGTGCCCTGGGTCTTGAGGAGCCGATGACGACGGATCACCTGATCTCCGGGCTTGAGCCGGGGCAAGACGTCCGCGCGACGGAACATCACTCGATCTCCCGACTGCGGGCCCGGGCCATGGCGCGGCGGCGCTTCTTCCGCGCCGCCGCCGCCTTGCGCTTTCGTTTGACCGAGGGCTTCTCGTAGTGGGCGCGCCGCTTCATTTCCTGGAAGGCGCCGTCGCGCAGCATGAGCTTCTTCAGCTGCTTGAGCGCAGCCTCCACCTGGTTGTCGATGACGTCGACTCGCGCCATCAGCGCGTCCGCCCTCGCGCCGTCGGTCGCATCCCTCGTTTTACCAGCGTCCGCGGCCGGCGCCGCCGCTCCGCGAGCGAAATCCGCCGTCACGCGGGGCGGACGGCGTGGAAACCTCGACTCGCAGCGTTCGGCCGTCGAGCTGAACGCCGTTGAGCTTGGCGATGGCGTCGTTCGCGGCCTCGGTCGAGGCGACCTCGACGAACCCGAAGCCGCGCGACTGGCCGGTATCGCGATCGGTGACGATGGTGACCGACTGGACGCCCTCGATCTGGCTGAAGAGCTCGCGCAGTCGCTCCGTGGGGGTGCTGAATGCGAGACCACCGATGAACAGCTTCTGAGCCATGACGTTGTGCTCCGAACTCCGCTTGGGAGACCACGCGCCCTGTCGCCGCGGAAATCTGCGCCTCGAGCGTGGCCTGATGGGGAAGGGGTCCACGACGGACCGGCGGCCCGAACCAGACCCTGGCAGGGTATCACATCCCTGGCGGTGACGGCCGTCAGATCGCGAGCAGCGTCCCCGTGATGTGGCCGGACTCCTGGCGCGCGAGCATCGCGATCGCGTCCGCGACCTCTTCCACGGGCACCCACGTCTTCGGATCGACGTCCGGCATGGCCGCGCGGTTGCCCGGGGTATCCATGGTGCTCGGCAGCACCGCGTTGACCGTGATGCCGTCTGGCTTCAGTTCGGCGGCGAGCGCCTGCGCCAGCGTGATGACGCCGGCTTTGGAGACCGTGTAGGCGACGATTCCGGCGACCGGCGGCACGACCGCGCGCGAGGCCACCATCACGATGCGGCCGTAGCGCGCGGAACGCATGGCGGGCACCGCGGCGCGCGCGGCGACGAACGCGCTCGTCAGGTTCAGCGCGAGCATCCGGTTCCACGTATCGAGATCCGTTTCCATCAGCCCGCCGCCGGCGAATCCGCCGACAGCGGTGACCAGGACATTGAGCTCGCCGAAGCGTTTCGCGACCGTCCGGACGTGATCGGTCATGGCGGACGGCGCCGTGACATCGCACTCGGCCACGAGCAGGCGGTCGCGGTCGGCCGCGCTCACGCGCGCCATGAGCCGGTCCCGTTCGTCGGGGACGACGTAGGGCACGGAGACCGACGCGCCATCCGCGAGCAAACGGAGGGTGATGGCCTGTCCGAGCGCGCCCGAGCCTCCGGTCACGATCGCAACGGCCACGAGGTCACTCTGCCGCGGGCGCCGCCATGATGGCGACGCGCTGGATGTCGTCGTAGCGGACCTTCGACACGTCGAACGCCTCGATGTTCTCCACGAGCTTCTTGAACGTCTGCTCGAACGAGGGAAGCGTCTTGCGCGCCCGCGTGAGCGGCGTGGTCCGCGCGAGCACGTAGTTCTTCACGTAGGGATGGTTGATCCCACGCTTCTTCAGCTTCGCGACCGCGCCGGCGAGCGCCGCGTCGCACGCGCGCACCATCTCCGCGCGCTCCTCCCGCTCCTCGAGGCTCTTCGGCAGCCGCGCTTTCGAGAACTTGTCGACCCGTCGCAGGATCGGCGCGAACGCGCCCCCGGCGAACTTCTTGTTCTGCTCGTAGAGCAGCCCCAGCGTGATCAGGTGCGCGGACTCGAACTGGTGCGCCCAGTCCTCTTCGGTCGTCGACGGCTGCGTGTCCGCCAGCGCGCGATACATGCGGATGACTTCGAGCGATCGCTCTTTCAGGTTGTGCGCCTTCTCGGTGTTGAGCGCGAGGACGTCGTAGCTGATGTCGGGCTCGGTGACGACGATCGCCGGCACGTACGCGGCCTTGAGCCGGTCGAGGACCGCGCGGCGATGGTTGCCGTTCGGCGTCCAGTAGGCGCCGGCGCTCGGCGACACGACGACGATCGGATCGACGAAGCGATCGAGACGCTTGACGGCCTCGCTGAGCCGTTTGACGTGCGTCGGGGAGAGATCGCGCTGGTACGGGCTCGCTTCGACCTTGTCGCGCGGCAGGAGGGCGAAGAGGTGCCAGTGCTCGCCAACGGGATCCTGGTAGACCGCCAGCACGTGACCCCCGTCCCGCTCCACCTGCGCGGCGAGCGCCTGCGCCTCGCGCGACGCCTCCGTTTCCGGATATGTGATCCAGGCCATACGGGTCAGTCTAACCGCACGGGCCACGACAGGCCCTCGAAGCTCTCGATGCTCCGGATGGCGCCGGCCTCGCGAAGCACGGCGTCGGTGTGCGCGGTCTCGACGCCGATCACGCGCATCCCCGCGCCGCACGCGGCCTCTACGCCGGCGATCGAGTCCTCGAACGCGAGACATCGCGCGGCCGGGACGCCGAGAGCTTCCGCCGCGCGCTGATACACCTCGGGATTCGGCTTGCCGAACCGGATGTCGTCGGCGGTCACGACGGCGTCGAACTGGCCGGCCAGGTGCACCGCGCGCAGCAGCCGACTGACGTCGGTTCGCGTGGCGGAGGTGGCGACCGCGCACGGGAGCCCGGCACGCCGGACACTCGCGACGAACTCTCCGGCGCCGGCCACGGGCACGACGCCGCGGCGCGCGAGCCTGCCGTAGTGCTCGCGCTTGCGATTCGCGAGCTCGCGCGCTTGCGCGGGAGAGATGTCCTTGCCGAGCAGAAGCGCGACCGCTTCCTCGGCAGGACGCCCGATCGTCACGCGCCAGAAACCGGGCGGCGGCGTCACGCCGACGTCGCCCAGCAGCGCCAGCCACGCGGCGCGGTGATGGGCGCCGGAGTCGACGAGCACGCCGTCCATGTCGAACACCACGCCGAGAACGGCCCCGGAGACAACCTCTCCGGGGGACGGGTCAGACGACGGCAACAAGACCTCGTGCGCCGATGCGGAGCAACGCCGCACCTCGTGCGCCGATGCGGAGCAGCGCCGCACCTCGTGCGCCGCCGTCGAGGCGGGCGTCGCGCCTCACCGGAGCCGGTAGAGCGGCGCGAGTGCGCGGAACGTCTCGAGCGCGGCGTTGCGATACTGCGCGTCGGTCCACGTGACCGCGTCCGACGCCGGCACGACACGGCCGACCACCAGTTGCCCGTCGCGCACGCGGACGAGCCCATCGCCCAGCGCGGCCAGCTGCTCGCCCGCGAGGTCGGAGAGCAGCGCCGCCGGCTTCTCGTCGTGCTCGTTCTTGAACCACGCGAGGCCCTTGACCCGGCCCAGCACAGGCGAGAGCTTGGCGACATTCTTCGACCATGCGGCGGCCCATTTCTTCTTCTCGGCGTGCTCCGGGCCGATCTCGAAGAGAAAGCGGACGCAGTTGCGCGACACCGCCACCTTGAAGTGCGGGTGCTTCTTGTAGCCTCGCTGGTCGGGCCCGAACGCCACCCAGGTGTCCTCGGGAGGATTCACGGTGCGCCGGGCGTGTCTCGCGACGTGCGCGAACGCTTCGTCGCCGACCGTGCGGCCGATCGCCGGCGCGAGGCTCGTCCCGAACGCCTCGAGCTTCGGCCGGATCCGTGTCCGGATCTGGGTCATCCGGGGTTCGAACTCGTTCACGTCGAAGACCTTGAAGTCGGGGGCGCGGAACGCTGGAGACGACATCGCGTGCTCCTCGTGCGTCGCGCGGGCCCCGCGGCGGGGCCCGGCAGTGGGAGAGGCCGAGCGTTGGCGCTCATAGCGGATCGAGCGGGAAGATCGGACGCCGCACGCGCGTGAACGCGAATCGCGCGAGGTTCGACGACGAGAGGCCGGGCGCGTCGACCTCGAGAATCGTGTGCGCGAGCGGCTCGAACGCGGCGCGATAGTGGATCGTCGACTTCACGACGACGATCTTCTCGCCGGTGGGATCGATCCCGACGACGCGGAGCATCTCGGGATCGAGCGTCTGCCACCGGAGCGAGATCAGGATGATCTTGACGTCGTCGACGTCGAGCACGGCCGTCACGCCGAGGCGGCCCTCGAGCCCCCGGAGCATGGGCCCCTTGTGGAGGAAGCGCCCGTCCGAGAGCGTCCGGACGCGCCCCGTCACCCGGACGGGTGCGCCGTGACGATCGTCGATCTTGCCGCCGACGTCGAGCGTGACCCGCGCCCCGACGCCGGCACGAGCGCACGCGGCCGCCGCCTCGGGATCCCAGAGGCAGGCGACCGTCGCCCCGCGGGCGCCCACGCGCAGGAGCTCGCGGAGGATCTCGGTGCCGTCACCGGCTGCGCCGCCGCCGGTGTTGTCGGCCATGTCGGCGAGGATCACGGGACGGCCGTCGATCGCGATGGCTTGCGCGACCGCGTCGGCGACCGGGAGAGCCGTGTGCACGAATTCCTGCCGATGTTCCCACGCGACCGCGCCGAGCTCGTCGGCGAGACGATCGGCGAGGGCCCGATCGCCGTCGGTGACGACGTAGACGCTGAGGCCGGCGTCGCGGATGTCCGCCAGCGGAAACCCGGCGAAGATCGAAATCGAGATCACGCGAGGGATCCGCTCCATCTCGGCGGCGCGGTCGTAGAGCCGCCGCATGGGGCCGCGTGCCGTGCCCTGACGGCCGAGCGGCGGCAGGAGCCGCGTCTGACGAAACGCCACCGTCGGCGACAGGCGGCGACTGGCGACGTCGATCAGACGCTCGGTCGCCTCTCGACCCCGCTCCGCCATGTCGACGTGCGGATAGGTCTTGTAGCCGTGCAGCAGCGTGGCCGACCGCGCCATCGTTTCCGTCACGTTGGCGTGGAAGTCGAGCGTCACGGCGATGGGCACCGTGTCACCGACCGTGGCGCGCACGGCGGCGAGCAGATCGCCTTCGCCGTCTTCGGAATTCACGGTTCCGTCCTCGGAACCCTCGGTTCCGTCCTCGGAACCCTCGGTTCCGTCCTCGGAACCCTCGGTTCCGTCCTCGGAACCCTCGGTTCCGTCCTCGGAACCCTCGGTTCCGTCCTCGGAACCCTCCGGAACCATCGCGCCGTGGAGATCCAGGAGCACGCCGTCGAGCAGTCCCGCGGCACGCAGGTCCGCGAGGAGACGCTCCGTGACGTCGCGATAGACGTCCTTGGTCACGCGCCCGGCGGGTGACGCCGCGGCCGCGATCGAGGGGGCGAGTGTCACGCCGCGCGCGGCCGCGGTGTCGATCATCCCGCCCAGGCAGGTTCCAGTTCCGCGATAGGTCTCGAGGATCTCGCCGCCGTACCGCAGATCCCGCGCCTCGAACTGACGGCGGTCGGTCGGGATCGTGCTGAAGGTGTTCGTCTCGTGGGAGAACATCGCGACGAAGAACCGCATCGTGTGGCTTTCCTCGGCATCGCGCCCGGTTCAGCGGCCGTGGCTTCCGGAATCGTTACAGCCGGGAGTCTAATGGCTCCCGCGATAGGTTTCAACGACGAGCACACCGCTCGCGGAACGCCGCGATCCCGGATGCTACAATCCGCGCGAATTTCACGAAGACTCCTCCTGGAGGTGACGCGTGATGGCGCGAACGATCCTCACCATCCTGCTCGCGCTCGTCTTCGGCTCGCTTGGAGCCAGCGGCGTGATCGCGGAGGCGCCGTCCACGCTCACCGTGCAGGTCTCGACCGAGCCGCCCGGGCTCGATCTCACCGCGACCCCCGCGTCCGCGACGGCGGGCGTCGTGCTCTACAACGTCCAGGAGTGCCTGGTCAAGATCGATCGCCACGGCAAGATCGTCCCGTGGCTCGCCGAGCGCTGGCACACCTCGGACAACCGCAACTACACCTTCTTCTTGAAGAGGGGCGTCCGCTTCCACAATGGCCGCGAGCTGAAGGCCCGGGACGTCAAGTTCGCGATCGAGCGGGCGATGAACCCGGAGACCAGACATCCCTATCCGAAGTACTACGAAGCGATCGGCGACATCATCGTCAAGGACGAGTACACGATCACGTTCTCGCTGAAGACGCTGAACGCGAATTTCCTCCTGAACCTCGCGCGCCAGGGCTCCGTGATTTATCCGGCGGAAGCGGTCGATACGCTGAAGGCTCTCCCGATCGGCACCGGCCCCTACAAGATGGGCGAGTGGGTGCGCGGCGACCACATCACGCTCCACCGCAATCCCGACTACCACGTGAAGGGCCTGCCGAAGCTCGATCGCGTGACCTACCGGTTCATCACCGATCCGAACGCCGCGCTCGCCGCGCTCAAGGCCGGTGACGTCGACACGTCGCTCTTCGGCCTCGGACCCGAGCACGTCGCCGAGCTCGGAAAAGATCCGCGGTTCACCGTCATCGTCGGCGACACGACGAACGACGTGGTCCTGGCGATGAACAACTTGCGGAAGCCGTACACCGACGTCCGTGTCCGCCGCGCGATGACCCACGGGATCAACCGTCCGGAGGTGCCGTTGAACCCGTACTACGTCGACCTGTCCGGCGCGATGCCGTACGACCCGGCGAAGGCGAAGAAGCTCCTCGCGGAGGCCGGCTATCCCCACGGCTTCGACGCGGTGCTGCGCGTGTCACCTCAGTACAACTACACCGTGCGCAGTGGCGAGATCATCGCGAGCCACCTCGGCAAGATCGGCATCCGCGTGAAGATCGAGCAGGTCGAGTGGGGCCAGTGGCTCTCGCGGGTGTGGAAGGAGGCCGACTATGATCTGACGATCATCGGGCACGCCGAGGCGTGGGACATCGCCAACTACGCGAACCCGAAATACTACTTCCGCTACGACAGTCCGACGTTCCAGGAGCTCTTCAAGAAGTCCGAGGTCACGCTGGACGACCGGGCGCGCCGCGATCTGTACGTGCAGATGCAGAAGCTGCTCGTGGAAGACGCGCCCGCGGTCTGGCTCTTCATGCACCCGCGGCTCGCGGTGGCCAAGAAGGGCGTGCAGGGGTTGTGGAAGGACCTTCCGATTCCGGCGGCCGATCTCTCCGAGGTGT
>QHRT01000570.1:0-3909 GCA_003220195.1 Candidatus Rokuibacteriota bacterium
TCTGTCCGTCGACACGGGGTGGCCGGGGGGCTTCCGCGGACGGATCCTGAAAGTATGTCGGGAGCATCGCTCGAGTCTTCCGCGTGTACAGGAGATGGACGATCCGGTTCCAGGGATCCGTTGGATCGGGAGCGTAGATCGGGACGGGACGGTCGTGGATCAGCGATCCTCGAAGGGGGCCGGACGGGTAATAGAAAGCTTGGGAAGCGTGCGCGGCGATCGTCGAGGTGACCAGGAACGCCGCCCACCAGACAGATGCGCGAGCCCGTGTCACCGCGATGAGGCCCGCGTCCTCAGATACTCGATGGCGACGTTGGGGAAGTTCACCGTCATCCCGTCGGCGCCAGACTCGACGACCTGCCGCATCAGTTCCTCCGTCCCCACGCCCCAGGCACGCACGACGAAGCCATCTGCGTGGAGTCGGCGCACCAGGTCAGGTGTCAGCGCTTTCGCCAGCGGGCAGAGCTGCGTCACGCCGATCGCCCGCGCGTCGCGCGTGATCGCGGCGCTCGCGTCGCCAACGAGCCATCCGGTCGGCAGTTCGGGCGCGTCGCTCCGCACTTCTTCCAGGCGAATCTTCTGGAACGACGTCATCGTCACGTCGCGCGTCATGCCGGCCGTGCGAATCGCATCGATCGTGCGTCGCGAGAGACCGGCCGATCGACCCTTCAGCTCGACGTGGAGGTACGCTCGTCCCGCGTAGCGCTCGAGTACCTCGCCGAAGCTCGGAACGCGCGTCCCCTTGAACCTGTCTCCGAACCACGAGCCCGCGTCCAGCGCGCGGAGCGCGGCGATCGTATGGCTGCTCACCGTTCCCGTGCCGTCGGTCGTCCGGTCGACGGTGTCGTCGTGGATGACGACGATCTCGTCATCGGCGGTCAGGTGCACGTCGAGCTCGAGATGCGACGCGCCCATCTCGAGGGCCAGGTCGAACGCGGCGAACGTGTTCTCGGGCGCGTACGACGAGGCGCCCCGATGAGCGATGACCGTGAACCCGGTCGTGTCTGTCATCCTCCGTTCTTATATCGCATCGGCCTCCGACGCCACCAGAAGCTCAGCGCCGCGGTCAGATACTCGCGGTTCATCTGTCCCTGGGGGCTCGGCCTCACGATGCTCCCGGCGCCGACACTCGTCGGCGAGATCCGCGCGCGTACGCTCGTCGCGCGGCGCCCGATCGAAGGGCCGTTCCTCCGCCCGATCGGCGCACTGTACCGGCGCACGCGCGAACTGTCGGCGGCCTGCCAGGCGTTTCTCGCGCTGCTCACCGGTGAGCTCGGTGAGGGTGCGACGTCACGACAAGCCAGACGCCCTGGCGTCAGCGCGCGCCGAGATGGCTCACGATCGTCCGCTGGGACTCCAGAAACGCGACGCTGAGCGGGTCGCGCGGACGCGGGAGCGTGATCCGCACCTCGGCCTTCACCGTCCCCGGGTGCGGAGAGAAGATCAGCACGCGATCGGCCAGGTAGACCGCCTCCGCGACGTTGTGCGTGACGTAGAGCACGGTCTTCTTCGTCTCCCGCCACACGTCCACCAGGAACCGCTGCATCTCGTCGCGCGTGAGCGCGTCGAGCGCGGCGAACGGCTCGTCCATCAAGAGCACGGTCGGGTTGTAGGCGAGCGCGCGCGCGATGGCGACGCGCTGCTGCATCCCGCCGGAGAGCTCGTGCGGAAACGCGTTCGCGAACTTCTCGAGGCCGACCAGGCGCAAGAAGTTCATCGCGACCTCGCCGCGCTGGTCCCGCGACACGCCCTTCATCTCGAGGCCGAACTCCACGTTGCGCCGCGCAGTGCGCCAGGGAAAGAGCTGCGCCCTTGCCGGTCACGCGCTTGCCGCCGATCAGGATGTCGCCCGCGCTCGGCGCGAGAAAGCCGGCGACCAGGTTCAGGAGCGTGGTCTTGCCGCACCCGCTCTGCCCGACCAGGCAGAGGAACTCGGACGCCTCGACCGCGAGGCTGACGTCGTGGAGGGCGAGCACCTGGCGGTCCGTCCCGTCGTACTGGTAATGAACGTTGCGGAGCTCGATCTCGTGCACGCGCTCAGGCCTTGGCGGACGTGACCATGCCCCACCGCGCGACGGTGCGATTCTCGACGGCCTGAAAGATCAGCCGTTCGAAGCCGAGACCCAGGAGGCCGATCACAACGAGCGTCCCCATCATCACGTCGGCGTTGAGGAACTCCTTCGAGTCGAAGACCACCCAGCCGAGGCCCCACTTCGTGGAGGCGATCATCTCGCCACCGACGACCGCGATCCACGAGCGCGCGAACGCCTGACGGAATCCGGCGATGACGAACGGCAGCGCGCCGGGCAGGACGACCTTGGCGAAGAGCGTCTGGCGCTCGGCGCCCATGGCGCTGGCGGCGCGCAGCCAGAGCCGGTTCACCGATCGGACGCCGGTCCACGTGTTCAGGATCATCGGGAACGTCGCCGCGTAGAACACGAGCGCGATGCTGGCGGTGTTGCCGAGCCCGAACCAGATGATGAAGAGCGGCACCCACGCGAGCGACGGGATCGGGCTCAGCACGCTCACCAGCGGCAGGAAGAATCGTTCCGCGAAGCGGAACCGCCCCATCAGCATGCCGATCGGGACGCCGACGAAGATCGCGAGGGCGAGACCGACCAGGATGCGGAAGAGCGTGAAGCCGACGTGCACGAACATCGTGCCGTTCCGGATCATCCCCCAGAGCGCGATGCCGATGTCGGAGATCGACGGCGTGATGGCGGCGGGCAGGATCGAGCTGCGCGCGAACGCCTCCCATGCGACGCCCGCCAGGATGAACGAGACGCCGCCGCCGATGATCGATCGCCACTTCATCGCGCTGAGCGAGCGCGATCTCATCGCGCCATCATCCCCCAGCGCACGACCGTGTAGCGTTCCAACCGCTCGAACACGACTTTCTCGAGCGTGAGCCCGACGAGGCCGATCACGGCGATGCCGGCGAGCATCACGTCCGTGTTCAAGAACTCTCGCGCGCCGAAGATGAGCCAGCCCAGGCCCTCGCGCACGGACGTGAGCATCTCGACCGCCACCAGCACTCGCCACGCGCGCGCAAGGCCGAGACGCAAGCCGGTGAGCATGTAGGGCAAGGAGCCGGGCAGCACCACTTTCCGGAAGAGCTGTCGCTCCGCGGCGCCCATCACGATCGCCGAGCGGATCCAGATTTCCTTCACCGCCTTGACGCCGGTCCACGTATTCACGGCGATCGGAAAGGCGGCGGCGAAGCCCACGAGCAGGCTGGCCGGCAAGTTGCCGAGCCCGAACCAGATCACGAAGAGCGGCGCATAGGCGAGTCCGGGGATCGGGTTGCCGACGCTCACGAGCGGGACGAGCAGGTCTTCCGCCCGGCGTGACCGGCCCATCAGCACGCCGATCAGCACTCCGGCGACGGCGCCGATCGCGAATCCTGCGAGCAGCCGGAGGATGGTCGTCGCCGCGTTGAGCGCGAGGATGCCGTTCAGCGCGAGCCGCACGAACGTCGCGACGATCTTGTCGACGCCGGGAAAGAGCTTCGGCGGCATCGGGCCGTACATCGCGAAGAGCTGCCAGAGGACCGCGACGACGACGAACGGGAACGCCAGCTCGGCGCCCGCGCGCAGGCGGCGCCCGAGCTCCTGTGTGGCTGGAACGCGGAACACGGCGCTACCTGACCGCGGCCATCGCCTTCTTCAAGAGATCGCGGTTGAGCGCCTTCGCGACGTCGGGCACCTGCTTCAGCCGACCTTCGCCGGCGCCGGTCGTCAGATCCTTCGCCTGGTCGACGAGATACTTCTCGAGCTCTTTCGTGATTTCCGGCTCCCAGCGCATCCGGCGGAGCGCCTTCTCGATCACCGCGGCCTCGACGTCACGGCCGCCGGACTTCTGCTCCTCCGCGTAGACGGCCGCGGCCTTCGCCGGCTCCTCCCTCAAGAG
>QHRT01000570.1:3933-4376 GCA_003220195.1 Candidatus Rokuibacteriota bacterium
ATGGCCTTGTTCGTGACGGTCAGCATGAACGGCAGCGGATCGTACTTGCAGTAGTCCTCGAGGACTCTCAGGATTCCCGCGTGCTCGCCGATGGAGGTGTGCGGCTCGCCAAGCGAGCCCATGTCGACAGCCTTCGCGACCAGGCTGGGCGTCACGTCCTTCGGATCGGGGATGTTCGCCACGCCGAAGTCGCCGTCTTTTAGTCCGGCGGCGGGAGCGACGCGCGTCAGGAACACGTACTCGGTGATGGTGCCCTTCGGCAGGCCGATCTTCTTGCCCCGGAGCTGCGCCACGCTGTTGATGTCCGACTGCTTCAACGCGACGATGTGCGTGGCGGCGCAGATGTAGGAGTTCACGGCGACCGCCGTGTACGGGATCTTCTTGTCGAGGCCGATCATGAACGGTGTCGTGGCCGTCGCGTTGACGTCGATGGCGCCGGCGAT
>QHRT01000031.1 GCA_003220195.1 Candidatus Rokuibacteriota bacterium
TCGACGGACTCCGCGTCATCGACGCTGCGAGCTTCATCGCCGGGCCGGTCGCCACGACGATCCTGGCCGATCTGGGCGCCGACGTGGTCAAGATCGAGCCCCCGGACGGCGATCCGTACCGTCACCGCACGGGCGGTCCCGGCGTGCCGGAGAGCCCGTACAACTACCGGTGGATCGTCGACAACCGCACCAAGCGCGGGCTCGCGCTGGACTTGCGGCAACCCGCCGGGCGCGGGGTGCTGCATCGTCTGGTCGAGCGGGCGGACGTCTTCGTCACGAACACGCCGCTCGACTCGCGCGCGCGTCTCGGCGTTCGCTGGGAGGACCTCGCGCCGCTGAACCCGCGGCTCATTTACGCGTCGATCACCGCGTACGGCGAGCGCGGCGACGAAGCGCCGCTCGGCGGATTCGACGCGACGGCGCTCTGGGCGCGGACCGGGCTGATGGATCTCGTGCGTCCGTCGCCGGATTCGGCGCCGTCGCGGTCGCTGCCCGGGATGGGCGATCACCCGACCGGCGTCAGACGGGCAAGGGCACGATGGTCTCCACGTCGCTGATGGCGAACGGTCTCTGGTGGAACGCGATTCAGGTGCAGGCGGCGCTCTGCGGCGCGCGCGTCACGCCGCGGCCGCCGCGCGAGGAGGCGGTGACGGCGCTCGCGAATCTCTATCGATGCGCCGACGGCCGCTGGTTCTTGCTGAACGTGCTGAACGACGACCGCGACTGGCCCGCGTTTCTCCGCGCGATCGAGCGCCCGGACCTCGCGAGCGACCCGGGCTTTGCCACGACGCCCGCGCGCCGCGCGAACGCGCGTGCGCTCGTCCTCGCGCTGGACCAGGTGTTCGCGGCGCGGCCGTTCGCCGAGTGGCGCGACATCCTGAGCCGGCACGGCCTGACGTTCGGCGTGGTCGGCACCGTCGACGACGCCCGGACCGATCGACAGATGACCGCGAGCGGCGCGCTCGTCCCGATCGACGATGCGCGCGCCGGCGCCTCGCTCACGGTGGCGGCTCCGCTCTGGGTCGACGGCGTGGAGAAGGTGGCTCCGCGCTACCCGCCCGAGCTCGGCGAGCACTCCCTCGAGATCCTGCGCGAGCTCGCCTACGACGAGGCCGAGATCGAGAAGCTCGTCGCCGCGCGCGTGGTGGTGCAGGGGACGTGAGTGGCGCGCGAACGCTGATCAGCTTCGACATCGACGGGACGCTGGAGGTCGGGATCCCACCCGGCATCGTCACCATCGCCACGCTCGCCCGCGCGAAGCATCTCGGCTATCTGATCGGCAGCTGCTCGGACCGCCCGCTCTCGCATCAGCGAGAGATCTGGGAGAGGCTCCGGATCGTCCCGGATTTCACGGTGCTCAAGCACCGGCTGGCGGACGTGAAGACCGCGTTCCTGGCGGGGACCTATTATCACGTCGGCGACACCGACGTCGATCACGTGATGGCGAGCGGCGCCGGCTTCACGTTCGTGCGCGCGGACGTCGACGCCCTCCGCGCGTGGAGTGCGGCGCTCCGCCTCGAAGTGGCGTAGCTACTCCGCGAACTGCGCCGCGCGCCAGCGCAGCGCCGCGCCGAGCCCTTCCTTTTCCCGGATCTCGTCGAACTTCATCCCGACCTCGGTCCGCGCGGCGTAGAGCGGCGCCAGCACGTCGAGCCCGGCCCGGATCGCATTCCGGAACCCGGCGGCATCGGCGCCGCGATTGATGGCGAGCTTCGTGGCGGCGAGCGCCTCCGGGGAGATCAACGCCATGCGTCGCGCGAACGTCATCGTCGCCGCGGACAGCTCGGCGCGCGGCACCACGCGGTTCACCATCCCGTACGCGAGCGCGGTCTGCGCGTCGATCGGGTCGCCGAGATAGAGCATCTCGCGCGCGCGCTTGAGCCCGACGATGAACGGCATGATCAGCGCGGGGCCGACGCTGGAAAAGCGGATCTCCGGCTCGCCGAAGAGCGCGTCGTCGGCCGCGATGGTGACGTCGCACATCATCACCATCTCGCAGCCGCCGCCGAGACAGTGGCCTTGCACCGACGCGACGACGGGCTTGCGCATGTCCCACGGCGTCATCTCGAGCTCGACGTCTTCGGTGAGCGACTCGTGCCACGCGAGCGCGTTGCCGCGCCGCGAGGCGCGGGCCGGGTTCGGCCCGATGTCGTAGCCGGCGCAGAAGCTCCGTCCTTCCGCGCGGAGCACGACGACGTTCGTCGCCCGATCCGCGTCGGCCTCGTGGAATCTTTCGACGAGAAGCTTCCTGAGCTCCGGCGTGATCGCGTTCAGCTTCTCGGGTCGGTTGAGCGTGACGATGCCGACGCGATCGTCGGCGGCGTAGGTCACCAGGGATGCGCTCATGGCAGCTCCTCACGACAGTGGGTTCAGCGCGGTCACGAAGCCCGTGCCGGACGGCATGATACCGTGAACGATGTTGCTGCCCGCCGGCAGTGTCACGAGGAGGACATGTTCATGCGCAGGAGAACGATCGTCGCCGTTGCGCTGCTGCTCGCGGTCGGGCCCGCGATCGCGTCGGCGCAGCCGCAACAACAGCCACCGCCCGCGCAGCCCGCGCCGCCGGGCCCGCCCGCGGGGGCGCCGGGGCAGCCGGGAATTCCGGGGCTCGGGCCTCAGCTGGGGCGCATTCTCGATCGGCTCAATCTCACACCCGAGCAACGCACGTCGATCACCACGATCGTCGCCGCGCACAAGAAGACGAGCGACAACGATCGCCAGCAGATCATCAAAGCGCGCGAGCTGCTCGTGAAGCAGGTCAATGCGCCGACGTTCGACGAAGGGGCGATCCGTCAGGCCGCCGCCGCCGTCGCCGCGCTCGACGCCAACCGCGCCGTCGACTCCGCGAAATTCCTGAAGGAAGTTCGCGGCGTGCTCAGTCCCGAACAGCAGAAGCAGTTTCAGGAGGCGTTGGCCCGGCCACCACAACCGCAGGGCGCCGGGCCCGGCGGTCAGGCGCCTCCACGCGCGCGTCCGCCCGGCTCGTAGCTCGCGCGCGTATACTGCGCCTCGCCACACGAATGGAGGTGCGCGCATGGGGAAGCTCGAGGGCAAGGTCGCGCTCGTCACCGGCTCGGGGCGGAACATCGGCCGGGCGACCGTTCTGAAGCTCGCCGGCGAAGGCGCTCACGTCGTCGTCAACGCGCGGGAGAACCAGGCGGAGGCCGACGCGGTGGCGCAGGAAGCGCGGGCTCGCGGTGTGAAGGCGCTCTCCGTCATCGCCGACGTGGGGAAGCAGGACCAGGTGGACCGGATGGTGAAGCGGGCGATGTCCGAGTTCGGCCGCGTCGACATCCTGATCAACAACGCGGCGATCCGGCCGCACAAGCCATTCACCGAGCTGACGATCGAAGACTGGGAACGGGTGCGAAGCGTCGTGCTCGACGGCGCGATCTACCTGACGCGCGCCGTGATCGAGTCGATGGTCGCCAACCGGTACGGCCGCATCCTGTTCTTCACCGGCGAGGGCGCGTTCATGGGCGGAGCGGGACGAGCGCACGTGTCCGCCGCGAAGATGGGCCTGGTCGGGCTGGCGCGCGGCCTGGCGTCCGAGTTCGCTCCGCACGGTATCCGGGTCAACGTCGTGTGTCCGGGCAGCATCGACACCAGCCGCGCGAATCCCGAGTGGTACCAGGGTCGGGCGCCGAGCGCGACCGGCATTCCGCTCGGGCGGCAGGGGACCAGCGAAGAGATGGCGGCCACGTGTCTCTTCCTGGTCAGCGACGACAGCGGCTTCATCACCGGCCAGACGATCCACGCGAGCGGCGGCGTCGCGTTCTATTGACATCTAGATCCGGATCTTGAAGCGCGCGGCGATTTCGCCCAGGCGGCGCCACGTCGTGTCCTCGATCGGGATCCCGTCGCGGCGCCGGCGCTCCGCCGTCCGGTGCTCGATCTCGCCGGGATAGAGCACTTCCGCGAACCCGTCGGCCGGCGGCGTCGCCTTGAGATAGCGCACGAACGCGTCGACCTCGGCCGTGAAGTCCGTCGGCGAGAACGCGGCGGGATCGATCACGAGCATGAACGTGCCGTCGTTGTGGCGCCCCTTGGGATCGACGCCGAACCCGAGGCCCGGCAGCACGGCGGCCAGTGTCTCGACCGCGAACGAGAGCCCGTAGCCCTTGTGTCCTTCCGGTCCACCGAGCGGCAGCATCACGCCACCTTCGAGCTGCGCGCTCGGATTCGTCGTCGGCTTGCCGTCCTTGTCGAGCAGCCATCCGAGGGGAATCGGCTTGCCCTGCGCGCGCGCGACATTGAGCTTGCCGGCCGCGACGGCGCTCGTCGCCATGTCGATGAACACCGGCCCCGCCTGCGTGCTCGGAAACGCGATGCAGATCGGATTCGTGCCGAGTCGCGCTTCGCGGCCGCCGAACGGCGCGACGGCCTTGGGACTCTGTCCCGAGTCCGCCATCATCATCGCGATGAAGCCGGCGCGCGTCGCCATCAGCGGATAGTCGGCGAGACGCCCGACGTGGCTCTGCTCGCGAATCGTCGCGGCAGCGAGCCGCGTCTCGCGCGCTTTCGCGATCAGGCGCGCCATCGTCCACTCGGAGATCACCGGACCGAATCCCCAGCGCCCGTTCACCGCAAGCGTCGCGGGCGACTCGGTCACGACCTCGGGTCGGGCGGCCGGGACGATGTGGCCGCGATCGATGCGGTCCACGTACGTCGGCAGTAGAACCACGCCGTGCGAGTCGTGCCCGACGACGTTCGCGCCGACCTGGTGGGCCGCGACGATGCGCGCGTGCTCGGCCGGCGCTCCGGCCGCCTCGTAGGCCGCGATCGCGAACGCGGTGAGCTGATCGACGCTGACGTTCGGCATGACGTGCCTCCCTCGAGACCGGGACGTTTCGCGACGACGTAGGATACCGTACCGACGAGTTCGCGGGTCGGGGAGGGTTCGATGTCAGAACTCGGATTCGTGCTCGGCGTGGCTCTGCTGGTCGTGTCCGGTGGCTGCGGGACCGCGGCCCCGACACCGCCGGGCGCCCACGGCAGCCGCTGCTCCACGTCGTCGGGCACCGTGTGCGGTTTGCGCGCGACCGCGCCGCTGGACAGCAAGTGCACGTGCGAGACCTTCTACGGCCGGCAAACCGGCAAGGTCTTGCCGTAGGCCCGCGCGTCAGGCGTGGCCTGCGACGAGTGCGACCATCCGGTCTCGGGTCTTCGCGTCGGGGAAGCGTCCAGCGCCGGCCTTCACGTTGTCGACGAGATGCTGCGGTTGACTCGTGCCGGGGATCACGCAGGTGACCGCCGGGTGCGCGAGGATCCACTTCACGAAGAGCTGTCCCCAGCTCTCGCAGTCGACCTCGGCCGCCCACGCCGGGAGTGACTGCCCGCGCATCCTCCGGAAGAGATCGCCGTCGGCGAAGGGGCGGTTCACGAGCACGGCGACTCCGCGATCTCGCGCGAGCGGCAGGAGGCGCCGCTCGGCGTCGCGCTCGCCGAGCGAGTAGTTGAGCTGCACGAAGTCGACGGTCTCGCCGCGCAGGAGGCGCTCGAGCTCGCCGTACGCGCTCGACGTGTAGTGGGTCACGCCGACGTACCGGACGCGCCCGGCCTCTTTCCACTCGCGCAATGTGCGGAGATGCGTCGACCAGTCGAGCAGGTTGTGGATCTGCAGCAGGTCGAGACGGGATGTGCGAAAGAGCTTCAGCGAGCGTTCCATCTGCGCGATGCCGGCGTCACGTCCGCTCGTCCAGACCTTGGTGGCGAGGAACAGCGAGTCGCGGATGCCGAGCTCCGCCGCGAGGTCGCCGACCACGCCTTCGGCCGCGCCGTACATCGGCGACGAATCGATCACGCGGCCGCCGAGCGCGACGAACCGCTGCAACACTTCCCGCAGCGGCTGGCGTTCTGCGGCCGAGCGTCCGACGTCGAACGCGCGCCACGTCCCGAGACCGAGCGCGGGAATTGTCTCGCCGCTCGACGGGATCGTGCGGGTGAGGACTTCATCATGCGTCACAGCGATTCCCCGGAGCGGAGTATACGTTCGTCGTGACCTTTGCCAACGCGGACGAAGTGCGGCAAGCTGGGGCACCTGTGAATCAACAAGCCTGGGACACCACCGATCCCGACTCCGAGCCGGAGGAACCCGCGAAGAGCGAGACGACCGGTGACCGCTTCGTCATCGAGGGCGGCTCGCCGATCAGCGGCACGGCCACGGCGAGCGGCAACAAGAACGAGGCGCTGCCGATGCTCGCGGCCGCGCTGCTGGTGCGCGGTCCGGTCACCATCGAGAATCTTCCGAAGATCGACGACGTCGCGACCCTCATCGCGGTGATCCAGGGCCTCGGCGCCGCCGTCGACGTCGGTGAGCACGCGGCCACCGTCGACGCGTCAGGCCTGAGCGACGCGCGCCTCGACCCCGCGCTGGCGCGCGGCATCCGCGGGTCCTTCCTGCTCGCGGCGCCGTTGCTGGCCCGGCTCGGCGAGGTGACGCTTCCGCAACCCGGCGGCGATCGCATCGGCCGGCGGCGCGTCGACACGCACCTGCTCGCGCTCCAGCAACTCGGCGCCGAGGTCCGGATCGGCGACGCGTATCGCCTGGCTCTTCCGGGCGGCCGGTTCCGCGGCGCCGAAGTGTTCCTCGACGAGACCAGCGTCACCGGGACGGAGACCGCGGTGATGGCGGCGGCCGTCGCCGACGGCTCCACGCGCATTCTCAACGCCGCGTCCGAGCCGCACGTGCAGGGGCTCTGTCACGCGCTCGCCGGGATGGGCGCGCGCATCCGCGGCATCGGCAGCAACGTGCTCGACGTCGACGGTATCCGCGATCTGCGACCCGTCCGTCATCGTCTCTCGCCGGATCACATCGAGATCGGATCGCTGGCCGCCATCGCGGCGATGACGGGCGGCGACCTGCGCATTCCCGACATCGTTCCCGACCATCTCCGCATGATCCGGCTCGTCTATGAACGGCTCGGCGTCGAGACGCGGATCGACGGCACGACACTCGTCGTCCCGTCGGGGCAGAAGCGCGCGATCGTCCCCGACGTGGGCGGCATGATCCCGAAGGTCGACGACGCGCCGTGGCCGGGATTCCCGGCCGATCTCACGTCGCTCGCGCTCGTCCTCGCGACACAGTGCGAGGGCACCGTGCTGATTCACGAGAAGCTCTTCGAGAGCCGTCTCTTCTTCGTGGACCGGCTGATCGGGATGGGCGCGCGCATCGTGCTGTGCGATCCGCACCGGGCGGTGGTGATCGGCCCGTCGCGTCTGTCCGGCGCCGAGATCGTCTCGCCGGACATCCGGGCGGGCATGGCGCTGGTCGGCGCGGCGCTCTGCGCGCACGGCGTGTCGGTGATTCACAACGTCCGTCAGGTGGATCGCGGCTACGAGCGGATCGACGAGCGGCTGTGCGCGCTGGGGGCGAGGCTGACGCGGAGGCGGTAGGGGCATGGCGGGTCGTACTCATTCAACCGGTCGTACGCTCAGCCCCCGCTCGCAACCGTTCCGCAGCCAAGCGGCTCTCGCGCGGGCTACATCAGCCGAAAAACGCGCACGCGTGATGTTTTCGCGTACATCTTGAACACGTCAGGTTGCGCCGACTTGAGGGCGGCCTGGTCCAGCCGCTCAACCGTTTGCGTCTTCCAGGTCGCGAGACTCTCCAGACCATCAGACCTGCCGATCGCTATTTTGATTGTGTTTTCGAGAAGCTGTCGCTGGTAGCGGTAGGTGTCCTCTTCTTCTCGAGCCGCCAGAAGGCTGCGGTAGACGGACCACTCTGGATCACCTGGCTTCAACAGCACGCCATCGGTTTCCGCTTCGGCCAGGCGGTCGGCTTCCGCTTGCTTCGCGACGAACTCGGCGAGGAATTCACGCGCATCGCGAATCACGGGGGCCAGTTCCGCCGGGGTGATGGCGAAGAACTCTCTGGCGTCACTGGCGAGTGATTTCCGCGACCGTAACATTCTATGCAGATACGTCTCGCACAATGAATCGTGCTCAGTTTGGATGACGTCGAATTTTGTCAGAGGGTGCGGATTCCCGGTGGCAAGCTGGCGGATCCTCGCGTCGACATCGCCATCCGTTCTGCCGATCTTGAACAGATTCTCGCTACCACTTCTGAGAACGTAGACATAACCCATGGGTGAGTCTCCAGCAGTCCGAAACGCCGGCGAGTCGCCGGGCCGGGCTTCTCGTGCAAGGTCTCGAAAGCATAGCCGACGAGATTCGAGCAAGACGGAGAAGCCGTTATCGGGCGAGCGGATGCACGACGTCGATCGCCCAGCTGATGTCGAGCGCCTCTCCGAGCCAGCCAGGACACGACGTTCGTGGATTGAGGTGGAGGCCGTTCGCCTCGTTCGCTGCTCGCAGGGCGTCCACTGGATTCGACGGCACCACGGGGAGAGGTGGCGCGTCCAGTAACCGCCGGCCGTCCGGGCGGAAGAACTGAAGCTCACCGTCGGACCGTCGAACGACGTGGAAGCCCTCTTCGTGCACCGCACGATGATGCCGGCGACAGAGCGAGGCGAGATTGGAAAGAGTCGTCGGTCCGCCCTGCGCCCAGTGATGGATGTGGTGGCCCTGGACGAATCGGACTCCGCAGCCAGGGAATCGACAACCTTGATCGCGATGGAGGAGCGCGCGTCGCAGCGCGGGCGGAATGGTTCGTGTTCGTGCGCTGACCTCTACGACGTGACCGTCCGCGTCGTGGCGCATCACCACGCGAGTCGCATCGCAGGCGAGACGCT
>QHRT01000571.1 GCA_003220195.1 Candidatus Rokuibacteriota bacterium
TGGCGCCGGGTGTGACGCCGCCAGGTGCGGCAGTCGGCGTCGGGGCTTGCGCCGACGCGGACGAGAAGCAGAGACACAGAAGGACCGCCGCGACAAGCGGCCTGCGAATATGGTCCTCCGTCAGCGGAGCTCTGAGAGCGCCTTCTTCGCTTCTTCCTTACCGCTAAAGCTCGCCGTCACCGCGGTCGCAGAAGCCAAGGCCTTTCGGGCATTTTCCTTGTCGCCAGTCTTCAGATATGCCATGCCGAGGTGATACTGGATCTCTGGACTGTCGCGAAGCTTCGTCCCCGCCTCCTGTACCAAACTGAGCGCGCGTTGATACACGCCGCGCCGGTAGAGCATCCACCCAAGCGTATCAGCGATGTGGGGCTCGTCGGGGGCGGCTGCTCTCGCCGTCTGGGCGAGTTGCAGGGCCCGATCCTTCTCGGCCTCTTGATTGGAGAGCAGTACCGCGAGATTGTTGGCCGCCACGGCGAACCGCGGGTTAATGGCGAGGGCTTTCTCGTAGGCGTCGCGAGCTTTGGCGGCGTCACCCTTCCGCTCATTGAGCATTCCGACGAGCGTAATCATCCCGGGGTCCCTTGGCGCGAGTTCCGCTCCCTTGTTGAACCTGGCCAGGGCCTCGTCATTTTTTCCCATCTGACCGTAGAGCCCTCCAAGGCGCATGTAGGGGGCCATGCTGCTTGGATCGAGCTCGATCGCTTTGAGGAATGCCGCCTCCGCCCGCCCCTTATCCCCCCGCGCGATGTAGACACTCCCCAGGAGTGTGTGATGGGGCGCAGAGTTTGGCACAAGCGCGATCTGCTTTTGTACGCGCGCCAGCGCCGCGTCCGGCCGCTTCGACGTCAGATCCATAGCCATGAGCTGCTCGAGCGCGGGTGCGTACGCGGGGCTCACCGTCAGTGCGCGCTCGAACTCGCGCGCGGCCTCCGCCGACTTCTCCTGGCGACGCAGAGCGAGCCCGACAGAATAGGGCCCGCGGGGATCGTTGGGCGCCAGGGCCGCGACTTTCCGGAACGCCTCGAGTGCTCTCGCCGAGTCGTTCTTGGTCAGGTAAGCCGAGCCGAGGACGTTCCATGCCGCCACGAGCTGCGTCTGCTGACCCACCAGCCTCTCGAGCGCCTCGATCGCGACGTTCGTTGCGCCCGTCCGGAGGTTGAGCTCGGCGAGCTGCACGGTCGCTTCCGTGAAGTTCGGCGCAGCCGTAACCGCCTCTTGCAGCTGCCTCTTCGCCTGCTCGATATTGTCGTCTTGCAGATACGCCAGCGCCAGCTGCTGATGTCCGGGTGCGAACCGCGGCTCGAGCTTGACCAGCTTCTGGAAGGACTGGATCGCCTCGTTCGTCTGGCGCCTGGCAAACTGCAAGCGGCCCTTCACGAACTGCCCTTCGAAATCCGACGGACTCTTCTTGAAGAGCTGCTCGAGCGCCTGCTCTGCCTCGGGGTGGTTGGGCTCGGTCAAGCCGATACTGGCGAGCCGGCGCCACGCGGGCAAATAGTCCGGCGCCTTGTCCGTGATCTCGCGGAGAACGCGCTTGGCCTCGCCCGTCTTCCGGACCGTCAGGTAAAAATCGGCGAGCTGGGTCCTCGCGGTCGACGCCGGCGGTGCGAGTTCTGCCGCGACCTTGAATTCTCCCTCGGCGCGTGGTGAATCGTTCTTCAGACGATAGAACTGTGCTAACGCCGAATGGCCCTCGACCGACTTCGGATCTCTGTCAACCGCCTCGCGCAGGGCCTGCTCCGCCTTCAAGGGATCCCTGCTGCGAGCGTAGACTTCCCCGAGCAAGATGTGAAAGCCCGGCCTGGACTCCAGCGCCGGCCGCGCCAGTTCCAGTTGCCTCAGCGCACCATCCAGCTCCTCACGCGTCTTCGAGGACCCGACGAGTACAGCCAGCGCATCGAGATTCTTGGGATCCCTCTCGAGCACATATCGGGCCTCACCGAGCGCTTCAGGCCGCTTGCTGGCCACGACGTAGATCTGTCCCAGCTTCACACGGACATCCAGGTCGTCCGGGTTCCGCTCCTGGGTCTTGACCAGCAACACATGCGCCCGGCCGTAGTCTCCGAGTTCGTAGTACGACAACGCCAGGCCCCGGATCGCGTGATTGTTCGTCGCCTCGAGTCTCAGGACATTGAGGTATATCGCCACGCTGAAGATACCTGGCCTTTTGAGCCTCGGGCGAGCGGGTGCAGGCACCCGTTGCCACGACCGCCAAGACGAGTAGGAGGAACCTCGAGACCTGATTCATCATGCCCGCCTACTTTACGACGTGGAATACGTACGTGGCAAGCAGGCGCATCGCACGGAACGCTGCTGGGATTTGCGCGTTGCGGCTCCATGAAACCAGTCGGGGCGCGGCGTTGCGGCGCCGCGCCCCGACGATTGCGCGTGCAACAGGTTCCGTGACCTTACCGGCGGCGAAGACCCCGAGCACGCCTCCAGAGCTCGACAGCTATGACACCGCTACCGAGCAGCAAGAGCGTACCGGGTTCGGCTACCTGCGTGCCAGAAACGTCCACCGGTCCTGTCTTCCCCGTTTGTCCGCTCAAGATATCGGCGACGAAGAAGTTACCTTTATCGTTCGCGATGAAATCGCTGATGGTTGCGCTGGCGACATGGAAGGTGATGTCGTTGGTGAACCCGGCACCTCCACCGATCTGAGCACATGCGCCGCCCGTTGTGGTGGCGCAGATCCCGAAGTTGAAGTTCCCCGTGCCGTCTCCGTCCAGAGTATTGGAAGAATCGTACGTTACGGCCAGGGTCTGCCCGGGCACGGTCTGATCCACAGTCACCGTGAATCCCGAGCTGAGTTCGAACTTGACGGCATACTGGTCGCCCGAGCCGGTCTGTACGAATTTACTTCCATCATTGAGGTGCACCGTGACGTCGACAGTCGTCCCGTTCTGGGTCAGCGTCACGGTGCCATACGGCGCCGTCCCACATCCGCCCGTGATATGGCAGCTGGTGAATTCGTACGTGATCGAATCCGCTCGCGCAGCAGGTGCCGCGAGCAGCAGCCCCGCTGCGAGAACCGCGATTGCCAGACCCACTTGACCGCGTCTCATCGTCATCCTCCCCAGACTCAACGTTGTGCGCTGCCACATGTCCTGCACTTCCAGTACGCCAGTAGCCAGCAATTGCAATGCCGCAGCCGCTTCCGCGTGTAACGCATGATCAACACGGCGATTTTCGGCTCGTTCCAAATCGGGGCACTGACAGGTGACAACTAAACCGACACCTGGGTCGCGTGCTCGGAGCAAGTCTCGAGTTGAGAAACTGACGCCGGTTCGCGCCGTACCGAGCCAAATCGGTGTTCAAGGGTTCAAAAGCCCGCGCTGGCCTAGCAGGTTTCCGACGGTCAATTGCCGGTGTAGTCCCTGCGGCGAGCTGACCTGACCTTGGAGAATTTCCGCGGGCTGTCAGGTTTCCCGACAGTTCGGAGTGGTCCTCTACTCATGGCGAATTCTCTGAGTCGGTCCGGGAAGCCGAAGCGTCCGGCTGTCCATTCCATGCTTCTCGAGCAGTTCATGGAGGGCCGGTCGGCTGATCCCGAGCTCCTTGGCGGCGTGGCTGATATTCCCCAGTGTGCGCGTCAGCGCTTCCAGCAGAAGCTCGCGCTCGACCTGGTTGCGTGTCTCCTTGAGGCGACGGGGTTCCTTTCCAGGGATGTCGGTGGTGTCAAAGCCGAGATCCGTGGGACCAATGAACTTGCCTCGCGCCATGATCGCCGCCCGCTGGACGACGTTTTCCAGCTCCCGGACGTTGCCCGGCCATGAGTGCGCCACCAGCGCCAGGCAAGCATCCCCGCTGAACTGGAGCTTGCGTCGGTGTTCCTCGGAGGCTCGGCGAAGGAAGGCGTTGGCGAGGAGGATGATGTCCTCGCCACGCTCACGCAATGGAGGCAGCGTGATGTTCACGACCGAGAGACGGAAGTAGAGATCCTCCCGGAAACGGCCGGCCGCGATTTCTGTCTTGAGGTCCTTGTTCGTCGCGGCCACCACCCTCGTGTCGACCTTGATACGCTCGCGCCCACCGATCCGCTCGATCTCTCGCTCCTGGAGGAAGCGGAGGAGTTTGACCTGTAACGTCAAGCTCATCTCGCCGATCTCGTCCAGGAACAAGGTGCCATCGGCCGCCGTCT
>QHRT01000032.1 GCA_003220195.1 Candidatus Rokuibacteriota bacterium
CGGGCTCAGGATCACGAACTGGCGGCCCGTCGCGAGCATGCTGCCCCAGTCCGCCGTCGGCGGCTGCGTGCCGAGCCCGAGGAAGCTCAGGCCCGCCGTCGCCAGGATCTTCGCGCCGACGTCGAGGCTGAACGCGACGATCACCGGCGACAGGAGATGGGGCAGGATGTGCCGGCCCAGGATGATCGGGTCGGTGCTGCCGAGCGCGCGGGCGGCTTCCACGAACTCGCGCTCGCGCAGCGAGAGCACGACGCCACGCACCAGCCGCGTGTAGAGCGGAAATCCGACGATCGCGATGGCGATCATCGCGTTGCGCAGCCCCGGTCCCAGGCCCGCGACGATGGCGATCGCCAGCAGGATGTACGGAAACGCCATCAGGATGTCGGTGAGCCGCATCACGAGCGTCTCGATCGCGCCCGTGTAGAAGCCGCCGAGGATCCCGAGCACGACGCCGATCACCATCGCGAGCCCCGCGGTGCCGAGCCCGGCCGCGAGCGACACGCGCGCCCCCCACACGAGGCGCGCGGTCAGGTCGCGGCCGAACTCGTCCGTTCCGAGCGCGTGACCCGGAGTCAGAGGAGGCTTCAGCCGATTCGCCGTGTCGACCGCGTCGGGATCCGAGAGCGGCAGATACGGCGCCAGCATCGCGGCGACTACGGCGGCGACGAGCACGGCCAGGGCGAACAACGCCAGGCGATTGCGCCGGGCCGCCCGATGCAGCACGTCGCGCGCCGACGCTCGCACGGCCGCCTCCACACGCGGCGCGGCCGCGACGGCCGTCGCGCGAACGCCGGCCGCGGCGCCGTCACTCATAGCGGATGCGCGGATCGAGCCACACGTAGAGCAAGTCGACCGCCAGGTTCACGAGCACGAACGTCAGCGCGACGACCAGCACCGCGCCCTGCACCAGCGGGAAATCGCGCGCCAGGATCCCCTGCACCATCAGCGTGCCGACACCGGGCCACGCAAAGACCGTCTCGGTCAAGACCGCGCCGCCGAGCAGGTACCCGGCCTGCACGCCGATCACCGTCACGATCGGGACCAGCGCGTTCTTCAGCCCGTGACGCAGCACGACGGCGCGCTCGATCAACCCCTTTGCGCGCGCGGTGCGGATGTAGTCCTGACCGAGCACCTCCAGCATCGTGCTGCGGGTCAAGCGAGCCACGATCGTGATCGACGCCGCGGCGAGCGTGACGGCCGGCAGCACGAGATGGCTGATCAGATCGCGCAGGTCGCCGCCGCCGTACGGCGCGAACATGCCCGACGCCGGCAACCACCCGAGCCACAGCGAGAACAGGACCATGAGCACGATGCCGAGCCAGAAGACCGGCATGCTGGCGCCGAAGAGCGACGCGACGGCGCTGCCGCGATCGAGGAGCGAGTGCGGCCGCATCGCCGACGCGACCCCGAGTCCGATCCCGATCACGCTCGACAGCACGAGCCCGCACGTGGTCAGCACGAGCGTCGCCTTGAACCGGTCGAGCACTTCGGCGAGCACCGGACGCTTCGTCCAGAGCGAGCGTCCGAGATCGCCGCGCACGACGTGCGCGAGCCATCGCACGTACTGCACGGGCAGAGGCTCGGTGAGGCCGAGCTCGGCGCGGAGCCGTGCGAGGTCGGCCTGCGTCGCCTGCGAGCCGAGCATGATCTCCGCGGGGTCGCCGGGCGACAGGTGCAGGACCATGAACACCACGATCGACACGCCGGCCAGCACCGGCACCAGCAGGAGGAGCCGGCGGGCGACGTAACGTTTCATCGTCGGCTCGCGGTCACTTCAGTGAGATGGTCTCCACGCGGAGATCGAAGCTCGGATGGAGCTTGAAGCCGGTCACGCGCTTCGACAGCGCGGCGATCTGGACCTCGTGGTCGACGAACACCCACGGCGCGTCCTCGACCAGCAGACGCTGCGCCTCGCGATAGAGCTCCGCGCGCTTCGCCTGATCGGTGACCTGCCGAGCTTGTGTCAGGAGCTCGTCGAAGCGCGGGTTCTTGTAGAGCGCGCGATTCGGACCGTTCGGCGTCCACTGGCTCGAGTGGAGCAGCGGATAGAGCACCATGTCGGGGTCCTCGCTCCCCGCCATCCACGAGAGCGCGAACAGGTCCTGCTCTTTCGACCGGAGCTTGGCGAGGTACGCGCCCCACTCCATCGTCTGCAGCGTCACGGTCACGCCGACGGCTTTCAGGTTCGACTGCATCACCGTCGACATCGCGACCGGCGATTGCATGCCGGAGCCGGACTCCGGCACCCACAGCGTCGTCGAGAACCCGTTCGGATAGCCGGCCTCGGCGAGCAGCTTCTTCGCGCGCGCGGGATCGTACGGATACGCCTTCAGCGCCGCGTCGGCGCCCCACGTCCCGGGCAGCACCGGGCCTTTCGACGGCGCCCCGGTGCCCTTCAGCACGTCGCGCACGATTGCGTCCTTGTTCACCGCGTAGTTCAACGCCTGGCGCACGCGCTTGTCGTCGAACGGCTTCTTCTGGTTGTTGATGCCGAGGTACCAGACGTGCGCGCCGACCTGCTTCAGGAGCTGGATCTTGGGATTCGACTCGAGCTGACCGACGAAATCGGGTGGGACGCCGACGATGACGTCGAGCGTGCCGGTCAGGAACTCGGTGAGACGCGCCTGGTCCTCCACGATCGGGCGATAGATCACCCGGTCGACCTTCACGGGATGCTTCCAGTACGACGGGTTCTTTTCCAGGATCACGCGCTGGCCCCGGTCCCACGACGCGAACTTGAATGGTCCGGTGCCGACCGGATGAAGCGCGTAGTCGTTCCCCCATTTCATCACGGCGGTCGGGCTCACGATCGACGCGGCGCCGGCCGCCAGGACGGCGAGAAACGACGCACGCGGCTCCTTCAAGAGAAAGGCGACGCGCTCGGGACTCAGCACCTCGACGGCCTTCACGTTGCCGAAGAAATAGTTCGCGAACGGATACTTCCCGAGCTTGTTCGCCGGGTGGTCGGGATTGAACTGCCGCTCGATCGAGAACTTCACCGCGGCGGCGTCGAGCGGCGTGCCGTCGTGGAACGCGATGCCCTTGCGCAGCTTGAACGTGTACTGGAGCCCGTCGTTCGAGATCGTCCACGACTCGGCGAGGCCGGGAACGATCTTCGTGCTGTCCTCGGCGAAGGCGACGAGCGTCTCGGCGATCCGCCGCGACACGCGGTTCGAGTTGAGATCGGTCACCTGGGGCGGATCGAGATTCACGGGCTCGGCGACGAGCCCGACGACGAGGGTGCCGGCCGGTTGCGCGCCGGCGACGCCGGGGACCACGCCGACGATCAGCGCGGCGAACATCAGCATCGCGATCATGTCACGTCGCCTCCTTTCCCTCCGGTCGGAAACGTCGTCGAACGCTACGATGGCTCGCGCCGCCCGATGACGTTGAAGGCGGTCACCGGGCGGGAAAACCCCTTCAACTCGAGCTCGCCGGCCGGTTCGACCTCGATGAGCTCCTCGGTCGTACCGTAGAGCCGTCGCGAGATCAGGATCTGCCACGGCTTCGCCTCGCCGCAGAGCCGCGCCGCGAGGTTCGTCACCGTCCCGATGGCGCCGTAATCCCACCGGCCCTCGAACCCGATCGCGCCGATCGTGGCGTACCCCTGTGCGATACCGACACCCAGGCCCAGGTCGTAGCCGTGACGGCGCCAGCCCGTGCTCAACGCGCGGACGCGATCGCGCATGGGGAGGGCCATGCGAATTGCCCGCTCGGGGCCGTTCGGCACGGGCACCGGATCGTTGAAGAAGATCATCATGCCGTCACCGGTGAATCGCTCGAGTGTCCCTTCGTGCTCGAGCACCAGCTGGCCCATCGCCGCGTGGTACTCGCGCAGCACGCCCATCAGCTCTTCCGGCTCCGCGGTCTCGGCGAACGCCGTGAATCCACGAAGATCCAGGAAGACGACCGTGACCTCGCGGCGATGCGTCCGGAGCGGATCTTCGGCGCCGCCGGTCACGATCGCCTCGGCGAGCTGTGGCGAGAAGAAGCGCTTGAGCCGTCCGAGCCGTTCGACTTCCGCAACCTTTTCGACGACCCGGCGCTCCAGCGTCCGATTCCACTCCGCGAGCTCCCGGAGGTGCTGCACTTCCTGGTCGCGCAGGCGCTTTTTCTCGAGACAGGCGCCGAGGCGCGCGCGGAGCAGCACGGGATCGAACGGCTTCGGCAGGTAGTCTTCCGCGCCGAGCTCGATGCACCGGACGACGCTCGCCATCTCGTCCAGCGCGGAGATCATCAGCACCGGAATGTCGCGGAGGTCCTGATCCGCCTTGAGGCGGCGCAGCACCTCGTAGCCGTCCATCTCCGGCATCATCACGTCGAGCAGCACGAGATCGATGGGCAGCGCCGCGAGCCGTGCGAGCGCCTCGCGTCCGCCACTCGCCGTCTCGACGCGGTGCCCCTCGCGGACCAGGCGGCGTCCGAGCATCTCGCGATTCTCGGGATTGTCGTCGACGACCAGGATCGCGCGAGCGGCCTCGTCGCCCGCCGTCGTCGCCACCGGCCGCGCCGTATCCTGCGCCTGGCTTGGGGTCGGGACGGCCGGCCGGATCAACGCCACGAGCCGCTCCGCCGCCGTGCAGATCTTGTCCAGATCAGCCACCATCGCGCGGGCTCCGCGCGCGGCGGCGTCCTTGCGGAGCTCTTCCGTCGTCGTCACGACGAGCCCGACCGCCGCCGACAGCTGCGCGTGCAGCAGGTCGGCGCTGACGCCGTACGTCTCGACACGCGGCGGCGACAGCACCTCGTTCACGAGCCGCAACAGCTCCTTGGCCTGCTCGAGCAGGCGGGCGAGCGCCGGCACGAGCGATGGCTCGGTCGCCGGCGCGTCCTCCAGCAACATCTCGCCGTAGCCGATGATGTGATTGAGCGGCGTGCGCAGCTCGTGACGAAGATGCGACAGCGCCGCGGGATCTGTCATCGATCTTTCCGGCGGCCCCGAGAGGCGCGAGGACGCGCCTGACATGGCCCCCGGACCCCCAACGCTCGGACGTGCCCTGGCAGAGCCGTGGCGTACCTCGGGAGTGAGGCGCGATGGATCGCGGTCACCGCGCGTTCCGGCGTCGCGCCACCGACGCGCCGAGCAGCGCGGCGACCTCGCGCAGCAAGCCGTCGCGGCTGTAGGCGCCCTTCTGCAGCACGCGCTCGACTCCGCCGTTGAGCCGGCGGCGGTCGTCGTCCGTCAGCGCCTTCGCGGTGAGCACGGCGATCGGGATCGCGCGCCACGTCTCGTGGCGACGGACCTCGTCCACGAACTCGAAGCCGTCCATCTCCGGCATCATCAGGTCGAGCAGCACGATCCCGGGCACCACCTCGCGGAGGCGCTCGAGCGCCATGCGTCCGTTCTCCGCCTCGACGACCGCGTAGCCCGCGGCCTGGAGCGTCCGTCGCAAGACCTCGCGCATCGCGGGATCGTCGTCGACGACGAGCACCGGTGCCGCGCGGCGATACCGCTCCAGCACCGACAGGAGCCGCTCGCGGTCGATCGGCTTCGTCAGGAAGTCGGCGGCGCCGAGCGTGTAACCGAGATTCCGATCGTCCACGATGGTCAGCATGATCACCGGGATATCCGCGGTCACGGGATCGCTCTTCAGCTCCGAGAGCACCGCCCAGCCGTCCATCCCGGGCATCATGACGTCGAGCGTGATCGCGTCCGGCGTCATCTCGCGCGCGAGTCGCAGGCCGTCGTCTCCGCCCGGCGCCGGGACAACGCGATAGCCCTCCTTGCCCAGGAACCGCTGCATCAGGTCGCGCACGGCCGGATCGTCGTCGATCACGAGCACGACCGCGGTCGGCGTGGTCGTCGCCACGTCCGCGGCCGACGTCGCGGGCTCCGCGGACACCGGCGACTCGGCGCGCGGCTCGGGAACGACGCGCGGCAAGCGGATCGTGAACGTGCTGCCGCGTCCCGCCTCGCTCTCGACGGCGATGTCGCCGCCCATCATGCGGCAGAGCCGCCGCGAGAGCGCCAGCCCGAGTCCCGTCCCGCCGTATTTCCGCCCGGTCGCGGCATCCGCCTGGGTGAATTCCTGGAAGAGCCGGCCAACCTGCTCGGGCGTCATGCCGATGCCGGTGTCGCTGACAGTGAAGACGATCGACTCGGTGTCCGCGCGCGTCGCCACGTCGACGCCGAGCGACACGACGCCGTGCTCGGTGAACTTGCACGCGTTGGAGAGCAGATTCAACAGCGCCTGTCTCACCTTCGTGAGATCCGCGCGCATCGTACCCGCGTCTCCATCGCACCGGACGTCGAGGCGGTTGCCACGTCGCTGGGCCAGCGGTGTGATGACCGCGCCGATCTCGTCGACGAGCTGTTGCACGGAGAACTCTTCGAGGAACAGCTCCATCTTGCCGGCCTCGATCTTGGAGAGATCGAGCACCGCGTTGATCAGTTCGAGCAGGTGCTTGCCGGCGCCGTGGATCTTGCGGAGATCCGAGACGAACGACTCCTGGCCGAGGTCGGTCGCTTCTTCCTCGAGCATCTCGCTGTAACCGATGATCGCGTTGAGTGGCGTCCGGAGCTCGTGCGACATGTTCGCGAGGAATTCGGACTTGTGACGGCTCGCGACCTCCAGCTCGCGGCCTTTCTCCTCCAGCTCGCGGAACAGCCGAGCGTTCTGGATGGCGAGCGCGGACTGCGTCGCGAACGTACGGAGCAGGTCGATGACCTCGCGTGCGAACTCGCCCGGTTCTCGCCGGAACACGGTCAGCGCGCCGATCAGGTGATCTTCGCGCAGCAGCGGCACGGCGAGGAGCGATCGGTAGCCTGCGTGCACCAGCGCGTCGCGAACCGGGGTGCGGCCGGGGAGGTCCGCGAGCATGTTGGTCACCTGCACCGGTTCACGGGCCGCGGCCAGCCGGCCCGTCGCGCCCTCGCCCTTGCGAACCGGCGTGGCGATCAGCGTCTGCACCACGTCGTCTTCGAGCCGCTCGGTGGCCCGGGGCTCGAAGACTTCGCGTCCGGCGTCGTATTCGTAGATGACGCCGGCGTCCACACCGGTCAACTCGGTCGCGCGCGAAACGATCGTGCTGAGCACGGTCTGCAGCTCGAGCGTCGAGCTGATCGCCTGCCCGACTTCGCCGAGCGCCCGGAGCTCACCGACCGAGCGCGTCAGATCGGCGGTCCGCGCCTGCAGCTCCTTGAACAGCCGCACGTTCTCGATCGCGATCACCGCCTGGTCGGCGAAGGTCTGGAGCATCGCGATCTGCTTGGGCAGGAACGGCCCCGGCTGGTGTCGGTCGACGGTGATCGCACCGACGACCTGGTCTTCTCGAATCATCGGAACCGACAGCACGCCGCCCACGTTCCCGGCGGCGCGCGCGGCGTCAGCCAGGTCGTAGTCGGAGTCGGTCAGCCGATCAGGAATGTGTACCAGGGACCTCGTCTGAATCGCCCGCGCCGTGAAGCTGCCCCGTCCGGGCGGCCGCGGGAACGCCCCGCGCAGCGTCGCCGCCCACGTCTCCGACGTGTCGGCCAGCGCCACGAGGTGGATCAGCGCGCCGTCGAACGTGAACACCGCACACTGACGCGCGTCGCAGAGTCGTTTCGCGCGCTGCGCGATCGTTTCGAACACCGGCTGGACGTCGGTCGGGGAGCTCGAGATGACGCGCAGGATGTCGCCGGTCGCCGTCTGCTGCTCGAGCGCCTCGGTCACCTCGCGGTTGCGCTGCTCCAGCTCCTTGAACAAGCGCACGTTCTCGATCGCGATCACGGCCTGGTCGGCGAACGTCTGGAGGAGCGCGACCTGCTTGTCGGTGAACGGCTGCACCACCGTGCGGCGGATCAGGATCGCGCCGATGGCGACGCCCTCGCGCAGCAACGGCACCGCCAGATGCGTGCGTGCGCCGACCGTCAGCGCGGCGTTCTTGATCGCCGGGTACTCCGCGTCGAGCAGCGGCAGGATGTCGTCGATGTGGATCGTGCGGCGGTCCACCATGGCCCGTCCGGACGTGCTCCCGCGAGTCGGCGGACCCGGCGCCGGGGTGATAGGCTGAAGCGAGCCGACGTGCGCGACCATGCGCTGCTGGTCGTCCTCCAGCTGGAAAATGACCGCGTCATCCGCTCCGCAGACGCGGGCCGC
>QHRT01000033.1:0-2625 GCA_003220195.1 Candidatus Rokuibacteriota bacterium
TTGATCGTCTCGGTGGGGGGCACGTCCATGCGAATGGAGGCGTAGAACTTGAGCGCGCGTCCGCCGCTGGTTGTTTCCGACGACGCGAACATTACGCCTATTTTTTCGCGGATTTGGTTGATGAAGATCATCACCGCGCCCGAGCGTGCGATCGCCGCCGTCAGCTTGCGGAGAGCTTGCGACATGAGCCGCGCCTGGAGACCGGGGAGCGAATCGCCCATGTCGCCGTCCAGCTCGGCGCGCGGCACCAGCGCCGCCACCGAGTCGATGACGATCACGTCGACGGCGTTCGAGCGCACGAGCGTCTCGGCGATCTCGAGCGCCTGCTCGCCGGTGTCGGGCTGAGCGATCAGGAGCTCGTCGGTGTTGACGCCGAGGTTCTTCGCGTACTTCGGATCGAGCGCGTGCTCGGCGTCGATGAACGCCGCGGTGCCGCCGAGCCGCTGCGCTTCCGCCACGACATGGAGCGCCAGCGTCGTCTTGCCGGACGACTCCGGGCCGTAGATCTCGGTGACGCGGCCGCGCGGCAAGCCGCCGATCCCGAGGGCGACGTCGAGCGAGATCGCCCCGGACGGAATGACCGCGATGTCGTCGAGCGGGCCGCTCGCGCCGAGCCGCATGACCGCGCCCTTGCCGAACTGCCGCTCGATCTGCGAGATCGCGAGCTCCAGCGCCTGTCGCCGGTCGTTCTTGCTCTCCGCCATGGGGCCTCCTCTTCCGTCGGCGTCCTCGCCGACGCCCGTCGCCGTCCCCGGCGACGCCGGTCGCCTTCGCGGCGACTCCTGCGATCGTGCCGGCATTCTAGGAACCGCGACGGGCGCGGAGCAATGTCCAGAAAATCACACACCGCCGTCGTTTCGCGCCGCCGCAACGTCACCCCACTATAACCATCCGTGGGGTTCCGTCAAGAGCGAAGGCCAACATCTTGTGGTGTCAGCCGATCGAGACATGTATCCCGGGGCAGGGCCGAACGGATCGGGCGGTTCGAAAGGCTTCCGGTCGTACGCGACCGTCGTCACGCGTTCCGCCATGACGGCGACCTCGCTCCGTGACGCTGAATCCACCGCCTGTTCGCGCTACGCCGCCACCCGGCGCGCCGGAATGACCGACATCGCACCGGCGAGACGGATGAGCCGGCATCCGCGATCTCGTGGCAGCAGGGGTCGGAGCGCGGATCAGCCGAGCGGAACCGACAGGAGCTCGGTGTACCGCGCGCCGCGCGGCGAGAGATCGCTACGCATGAGCGAGATCGCGCTGACGGAGCGCTCCCCGAAGCGGCGCGTCGCCGCGGCGTCGATCGCCGCGGCGAGCTCGGGATTGCGTCGAGGCTCGCGGACGCGCCCGAGCGTGACGTGTGGCGAGAACGATCGCTCCTCCGGAGGAAAGCCGGCGTCGGCCAGACAGCGTTCCACGCGCGCGGCGAGACCGGCAAGCGGCTCGCCCCCGCCGCTCACGCCCGCCCACACCACGCGCGGCCGCGTCAGCGACGGAAACGCGCCCAGGCCCTCGATGACGAGCTCGAACGCCGTGGCGCCGCGAGCGGCGTCGCGCAGCGACGAACCGGCGGCGTCGAGCCGATCTGGCTCGACGCCGCCGAGGAACTTGAGCGTGATGTGCAGGTTCTCCGGCGCGACCCACCCGACGTCCCGCGCGACGGCGCGCAGCCGCTCGGTCTCGGCGCCGAGGGCTGCGCGTGTCGCTTCGTCGAGCAGGACCGCGACGAAGGAGCGGACGGTGGCTATCGCGTCTCTTCCAGGACTCGCAGGAACCGTTCGAGGCTGGCGCGCCGCGTGGTATCCGTCTCGACCGCAAGCGCGGCGCGCAGATCGTCGACCGCACCCGCGCGATCGCCGTTCAGATGACGCGTGACGCCACGCGCGGCGAGGGCCGTCGCGTCGAGTCGCGGCGCCGCCGACTCGAACCGGGGCGACGCAGATGGCGCGGCCACGACGGGCGTACGGGGGGGCAGCGTGCTGGGGATGGCGTTGACGGCCGCGCGGACCGGCGGAGCGCCGAGCCCCGCGCTGCGAACCATCGCGGCCTGCGCCCACGGATCGGGCTCGATGGAGATCGCGTAGTGCCAGTCGGCTTGGGCGCCCTCCCGGTCACCGTTGCGCAATCGCGCCGTCCCGCGGTTGAAATACGCCTTCGCGTACTGCGGCGCGAGCTGCGTCGCCCGCGTGAAGTCCTGGATCGCGTAGTCGTAGTTGCCGAGCAGGACGTACGCGTCGCCGCGGTTCACGTAGAGCTCCGGATCCCGAGGAGACAGATCGATCGCGTGCGTGTAGTCGCCGAGCGCCGCGACGGTCTGTCCCAGGCGGACGCGCGCAATGCCGCGGTTGTTCCACGCGGCGACGTTTTGCGGGTCGAGTCTCACGACGTCGTCGTAGACCTGTGCGGCGGCGTCGTGTCGTCCGTCGCGGAGGTACTGGTTGCCGAGGTCGAGATCGGTGGTCGTCGTGCGCGCGGTGGCGCACGAAGTCAGCGTGATCAGGAGTGCTGCGAGACCGGCCAGACCGAGCTTCCGTACCATGGTTACACCTCTCCGAGCCGCTGGCGCAGCATATCGAGTGCCATCTGACTCGACTGTCACGCAGTCGCGGCACGGTCTCCGCTGAACGAATC
>QHRT01000033.1:2662-17276 GCA_003220195.1 Candidatus Rokuibacteriota bacterium
TGCGCTTGCGCAAATCCCGCGCGCCGTTGCCTCGGCGACCGGCGCGCTCACGACGCCCGTGCTCGTGAGCATCGACTCGGCAACCGGGCCGATGGCGGCGATAGCCCGCTCACGACGCGCCGATGATCTTCCGCGTGAGTGCCAGCACGCCGAGCGCGTACGCGCCGGCGATCAGGTCGTCGATCATCACGCCGACGCCTCCGCGGAGCCTCTGGCTCGATCGCGCGGGAAACGGCTTCACGATGTCGAACAGCCGGAACAGAAAAAATCCGGCGACGAGCACGCCGACCGTGGGTGGGAACGCCAGGACGGTCAGCGTCATACCGGCGACCTCGTCGATGACGATCGCCCCGGGATCCTTTCCGCCGAGCGCACGCTCGGCGTGATGCGCGGCCCAGGTGCCGACGATCGTGACGAGCAGGAAGAAGACGACGAGACCGGTGCGCGAGAACGGCACGAGCCAGATGAGCGCGACGGTGAGCGCGCTGCCGACGGTGCCCGGCGCGATCGGCGCGTACCCCGCGCCGCCGGCCGTCGCGATGATCAGCCCAACGCGCTCACGCAGGCCGCCCGCGACGGCGCGAGCCGCGTGGTCAGGCTCGCTCGGCGACGAGCTCGTACCCCTGGGCCTCGGTGACGCGCACGCGAGCGAAGCGCCCGGCCTCGAAGCGCCCGCGCAGGTAGACGACCCCGTCGATCTCCGGCGCCTGGCCGGCCGTGCGGCCTTCCCACGCGAACGCCGGATCCTCGCTGCGTCCGTCGACGAGGACCTCCTGAACCGTGCCGACGAGCTTCTGCTGAAGGCCCCACGCCATCCGGTCCTGGCATTCCTGTACGGTCGACGCACGCTCGGCGGCGATTTCGGCGGGGACCGGATCCGCGAACTGCGGCGCCGGCGTCCCGTCTTCCGGTGAGTACGTGAACACGCCGAGCCGGTCGAACCTCACGTCCTCGACGAAGCGCAGCAGATTGTCGAACGCGGCCTCGGATTCGCCCGGAAAACCCACCAGCACCGTCGTGCGGATTGTGACGCCGGGGATCGCCGACCGGAACCGGTCCACGACGTCCTTCATCCTTTTCGCCGTGACGTTCCGCCGCATCGATCGAAGAATTCCGTCGTCGCCGTGCTGGACCGGCATGTCGACGTACGGCACGATGCGGGCGCGCGTCCACTTCTCGAGCAGACGATCGTTGACGTGGGCCGGGTGGAGATACATCGGCCGGATCCAGGGCATCCGCGGATGTCGCCGTTACCGCGCAGATCGGTGCCGTACGCGAGCGTGTCTTGCGAGACCAGGATCGCCTCCTGGACACCGCGCTGCGCCAGCTTCTCCACTTCCGTGACGATGTCGCCGAGCGGCCGGCTCCTGTGCTTGCCGCGAAATTGCGGAATCGCACAGAACGTGCACCCCATGTCGCAGCCTTCCGCGATCTTCACGTAGGCGTAGGGCGCGCGTCCGGTGAGCAGCCGCGGCGTCGTCGCATCGTAGAGATACCCGGGCGGCGCGCCGGTGGCCCAGTCGTGTCGGTTCGCGGCCTGGCGCACCAGGTCGACGATGCGCGAGAGCTCGGACGTGCCGAGGATGCCGTCGATCTCCGGCATTTCGGCCATGATGTCGGCGCCGTAGCGCTGGGTGAGGCAGCCGGTGACGATCAGCGCGCGGCAGCTGCCAGACTGCTTCAGCTGCGCGAGCTCGAGAATCGTGTTGACCGATTCCTCGCGCGCGCGGTCGATGAACGCGCAGGTGTTCACGATGACGCACTCGGCGTCCTCGGCGCGCTCCGCGAGCGGGAACCCGGCCTCCGTCAGCATCCCGAGCATCAGCTCGGAGTCGACCTGGTTCTTCGGGCAGCCGAGCGTGGTGAGGTGGACGTTCATGGTCGTGGCAGCTAGTTCCGGTAGTTCGAGAACTGGAGCGCGATGCCGAGGTCCTTGTCGCGCACCATCTGGATGATCGTCTGAAGATCGTCGCGATTCTTGCCGCTGACGCGAACCTGGTCCTCCTGGATCGCCGCCTGCACCTTCAGCTTGGTGTCCTTGATCATCCGCACGATCTCGCGCGCCTTCTCGATCGGGATCCCCTGCTGGAGCGCGATCCGCTGCCTCTTGGTGCCACCCGCCGCGTCGTCGACCGTGCCGTAGGACAGGGCCTTGAGCGGGACGCCGCGGCGATGGAGCTTCGATTGCAGGATGTCGACGACCGCGCGCAGCTTCATCTCGTCGGCCGCTGTCACGACGATGTCGGTCTCCTCGAGGGCGATCTCGTTCTTCGTGCCCTTCAGGTCGTAGCGCGTCTGGATCTCCCGACGCGCCTGGTCCAGCGCGTTCGTGACCTCCTGCATGTCGACCTTGCAGACGATGTCGAAGGAGTTGTCGGCCGGCATCCTGACTAGTCTACTGCACTCTACTTGAACGGCACCGTCGCGGCGCCCTTCGGCGGGACGAAGGCGAAGAGCGTGTCGGGCAGCCCGGTGTTCGCCACGACCTTCGTGAAGGTCATCGTGACCGTGTTCTCGAACCGGTCGTACACGACGGCCTTACGGGCCTTGAAGTCCTTGGGATCGACCGACAGGACCAGCCGCGAGAGCGTTGGCAGCGGCTGCTTCGGCCGGAGATCGAGCACCCAGAGCCCCGCGCCGTCGCGGGGCTGCGCGGGGTTCAGGAAGCGCACGTCGAAGTGCTCGCGGAGCTTGCCGAGGCCCGTGAGGAAGCTGCCCGCGGGGCCGGACAGCGCTTCGGGAGCGGGGCTCGTGTTCACCTGATTGAGGGACGGCGTGTAGACCCAGAGCGTCTTGCCGTCGGACACGATTTCTTGCTGTGTCGGCGCGCGATACTCCCAGCGCAGCTTCCCGCCCTTCTTCAGATAGAGCGTGCCGTCCGCCTGGATCGTCTGGTTCAGGCTTTTGTTGAACGCGGACTGGGAGAAGTCCGCCTTCAGGTCGTTGAGCCGAGAGTACGAGGCCTCGACGTCACGAATGACGTCGTCGAGGCTCTGCGCGGCGGCCGGCGAGGCCGCCATCAGCACAAGCGTGACGAGCGCGAGCAGCTTTCGCATACGCTCCTACTCTACATGTCGGGGGTCCGTGCGCAATCGCGTGTCATCATGTTTGTCGTCGGCCCCGGTCGAGTTATTTGCGGCCGGCCGTGCGGAACGGTACGCTCTCGAAGGCCCCATCACGAATGGAGGAGACGACGTGATCCACCGACGCGGCTTCATCGGCGGTCTCATCGCGAGTGGCGTGATCCCGAGCGTGGCGCGCGCCCACGCGCCCGCCGCCAAGGTCGACGAGATCGGCGATCAAGTGCAGACGCTGCGGAAGGGCGAGTGGCCTGTGTTCGCGTCCAGGCCGGAAATTCGCGAGCTCTACCAGTTTGCCGTCGAGCACGGCGACGAGCTCAGGTACGCCCCGTGCTACTGCGGGTGCGGGGACGTCGGCCATCGCAGCAACCGCGACTGCTACGTGAAGACCGTGAACCCGGACGGCACGCTTACCTTCACCAGCCACGCGGCCACCTGAAGGACCTGCCTCGACGTCACGCGTGACGTGATGACGATGCGCGCGGCCGGCCACCCCCTCGGCGAGATTCGTCAGCGGCTCGACGAGAAGTATCGCGGCGGCACGTCGACCCCGACGCCGCAGCCGCCGGGCGAGCCCGGAAGGTAGCCGTCTCGACCGGCGGGCGAACGCGGGCCAGTCGTTCGCGAACGTTTCGGTCCGGCGCGCGGTGGGTCCATTTCGCCGTGGTCGGAAGCTGCCGTACCGCACCACTGGTCGCTTCTACGCTGGTGCTCGCGCTCGGGTTGGCGGCCCCCTCGGGAGGCTGCGCGAAATCAGTAGCACCTGAACGCGTCGCACTCGAATACGCTCGCGCGGTCTTCGCGAGCGACGCTTCCGCAATCTACCGGCTGGTGTCCGACGACGACCGGCGCGCCAGGGACGAGACGACGTTCCGCGGCCAGCAAGCGGAGCCACGCGGCTTCGCGCGAGAGCTCGTGCACCAGCTGGCGTCGTACATCACCGCCACCCCGGTGTCCTCGACGATCGATGGACGCCGTGGAACCGTGAAGCTCAAGCTCACGCTGCCCGATGCCAATGCTCCCGCCATCAGCGGGCTCGCGCGCGACTGGGACGACGAGGCGCTGGAGCGGCTCTCCTTCGCCGATCGGCGTCGCATCGTCGACCAGCTCGCCGAGCTGCATCGCGCGGGGACGCTGCCCACGATCGACGGGGAGGAAACGTTCGAGCTGGTGAAGCAGGAGGCGGGCTGGCGAGTCTTCGCCAACTGGGCGGGCGGCGTGCACCTCCACTTCGCCGCGACGGTGGATCGCTCCGTTCCGCTCGAAGTCTCGGTCGCGCCCTCCGACGTGACGGTCAACCCAGGCGATCGCGTGCGTGTCACCGTGCACGCGCGGAACCGAACGTCGCACGACGTGACCACCCGCGTCGGCCACCGAATCGAGCCGGCGGCCCAGTCGCAGCATCTGGCACTCGTTCAGTGCCCTCTCTTCGTGCCGATCACGCTTCGGGGAGGCGAGACGCGCGAGTTCACGTCGGTCTACCTGGTGCTCGCGGACGTCCCGCGCACGGTGAAGGGCTTCGCGGTCACATACGAGATCCGCGCGGTGGAGACGGGCGCCGCGTTTCCGGGCGTCCGGCGAACGTCGGATATCGCAGGGCATCTCGGGCCCCAGATGTCATCGATCTCAGCCGCGAGCGTCCGCGATCGGCGCCACCGTCCGGTCCGACGCGGGTGCCGCAGCGTCACGATCCCGTTTCGACACGCGACGCTCGAACCTTTCTACATCTTGCCGACGACGGCGAAGCGTCACACTGTCGACACCACGAGAAAGTCGTCATGAATCGCGAGGTCGCGAGTGACGTGCGAGCCGCGCGGTGTGGCTCACGCTTTGCACGACGCGAAGCTTTCCTCGCGTCGCCAATTTTTCCTCAATGCCCCAGACACGCGGGAGACCTGATGTATGGACGAGAGACAACACCGTCTCGATGACCTTCGGCAGTGCGGCCGGATTACCTGGATCGGCGACGAGCGCGGCTGGATCGGTCGCCCGGAGGAGATCGTCGATGCGCTCGCGTGCGACGGCTATCAGGAATACAAACGAGAGGAGACGCGAGGCGGACGCCGCCGCGCGGCGACGGGCGGTGTCTGGCAGGGACTCAACGTGGAGAACGGGTCGGTCGCGTCGGCGATCTGGGTGAACCGCGCGGCGGGCGACGCCGCGATCGTGTTCATCGACATCGACGGCACCCCGCTCACCGGCCCGGAACGCTCCGACGCATGACCGAGTGGTGGCGCGATCTCGACGACGCCGTGCTGGCGTGTCTGGGCGACAATCGCGCGATGGCGCCCGGCGACATCGGTCGCTCGATCGGCATGTCGGAAGACGCGGTGATCTCCCTGCTCGCGATGCTCGCGCACGAGCGAAAGATCCGCATCTGTCTCGTGGAGTGTCATCCGACCATCCGCGGCCGCCGTCACCAGGCCGCGTGAGCGTCCCGCGCGATCCCCCGCGGCAGCCGGTCGTTCGGGCGCCGCCGTCGTGTTCCTGCACGGCCTCGGGTCGTCGTCCGGGGACTGGAGCATGCAGAGCGGGCCGTTCAGCAAACAGTATCGCCTGCGGACACTCGATCTTCGCGGCCACGGCGCATCGCGCGAAAGCCCACGCCGCTTCACGATCGAAGCCTTTGCGGCTGACGTCGCCGATGCCCTCCGGCGCGACGGTGAGCCGCCGGCGCACGTGATCGGGCTGTCACTCGGCGGTTGCGTCGGCCTGGCGCTGGCGCTCGCCGCTCCCGATCGCGTCCGCTCGCTCACGCTCGTGAACGCCTTCGCGCAGCTGCGGCCGGCCGGGATCCGGGGAGCGATGAAGATTTCACAACGTCTCGCCCTGCTCTGCACCGCGCCGATGCCCACGGTCGCCCGCCACGTCGCGCGCGGCCTGTTTCCCCGTCCCGACCAGCGTGAGCAGTACCTCGCCGCGGTCGCGCGCCTCGGTTCCAATCCCCGCTGGACGTATCTCGCCGGCATGCTCGCGCTGGCGCGATTCGACGTCCGCGCACGGCTTGCCGACGTGCGGTGTCCCACGCTGGTCGTCGTCGCCGATCGAGACCGGACGGTGCCTCGCTCGGCCGGCGCCCTGCTGGAGCGTGAAATCCCTTCGGCCAGGCTCGAGGTCATTCCCGACTCCGGGCACGCAACGCCGTACGATCAGCCCGAGGTCTTCAATCGGATCGTGCTGGACTTCCTGAGCCGCGTCCCCTGAGTCGATTTCATCAGGGGCCTCGACGGGCCCCCGATCCCCCCGGCGCTCGCAAGCACCCGGCGCAGCCGTGGTGCTGCTCGTGTCCCCGCCACCCGATAATCGCCATTCCGGAACATTTCGGAGTTCGCTATGGTCTAACCGTGCATGAGGCCGAACTGCTCGTCCGCCTGCGCGCCGGGGATGCCGGCGCATTCGAGGAGCTGGTGATCGCCTACCAGCACCGCGTGTTCGGCATTGCGCTCCGGATGCTCGGCCGGCGCGCCGAGGCCGAGGAGATCGCGCAGGACGTCTTCGTCCGCGTCCATCGCTCCGTGGCCGGGTTCCGCGGCGACGCCAAGCTCTCGACGTGGCTCTACGCGATCACCTCCCGGCTCTGTCTCAACCGGCTCGCGTCGGCCGATCGCCGGTTCACGCAGGCCAGCGAGGACCTGGTCGTCGAGCTTCGCGACGAGGCGGCGGACCCGCCGTCGGCGCTGGAGCGTCGGGAACGGGAGGCGGCGCTGCACCGCGCGCTCGCGGAGCTGCCGGACGATCGTCGCATCGTGGTGGTGCTGCGAGACCTCGAAGGCCTGAGCTACGGGGAGATTTCCGAGACGCTCGGCCTCGAGCTCGGCACGGTGCGATCCCGGTTACATCGCGCGCGGACCGAGCTGCGCGAGAAGCTGGAGAAGCTTCTGCCATGACGTGCCACGACGCGCGCGAGCTGCTCTCCGCGCTCCTGGACGACGCGCTCAGCGCAGACGAGCGTCAACGGCTCCTCGAGCATCTCGCGACGTGCAGCGACTGCGCGCGGGAGCGCGATCGTCTCGCCGCGACAGTGACGTTGCTGCGCTCGGTGACGCCGGCGCGCGCGCCCGCAGGATTCGTCGACCGGGTGCTCGCGGCGACGCGGCCGGCGCCGTGGTATCGCCGCTGGCTGCGCGCGGCGCTCCTTCCCTGGCCGGTGAAGGTGCCGATCGAAGCGGCTGCCATCGTGCTGCTGGGGATCGGAGTCACGTACCTCTACCAGCGAACACCCGAGCTGCGTGACGCGGCCAGGATGCCATCGCCCGTTGAGCATCGGGCGCCGAAGCCGAGCGAGCCGGACGAAACTGAAAAGGTCCAGGACTCGGCGCCGCTCCAGGCAAACGTGGATTCGCTTCGGTCAAAGGACAGCGCCGCCCGATCGAACGAGCAGAACGCCGTGGTGGGCTCGCAGAAGACCGAGGCGTTCGGACGGGGAAGAGCCTTCGACGCGGACTCCCGAAAGCCCGACGACTTCAAGGATCGGGAGCGCGACACGCTCGCGCGATCAGACGTGGAAGCGTCGCGCGACAAATTCAAGCGAGACGTCGGCGCCCCGGAGCGTCGCGAGGGAGGGCCGGCGGCTCAGCCCGCACCGGCGACCGCGCCGCCCGCGTCGTCGACGCTGTCGACGCTGCCGCCAGCTCCGGCCACGCCACCGCCAGTCGCGGTCACGCCGCCGGTGGCGGCATCAGCGCCCTCGGCCGCTCGCGGCTCGGTCTCGGAGCCGCAGGCGAAGGAGCAAGCGGCTCGAAATCTCACCGCGCCCCAGGACCGAGCGTCGCCGCAAGCGACGACGCCCGACACACACGCGCAGAGGGCGCCGCTGCCGCAAGCGCCGGCCGCCGGCGCTCCTGCCCAGAAGACCGCGAAAGCACTCGACGCGCGCGTGGAATCCCGCGTCGCGAAGATGCGGCGTGCGCCCGACGTCATCGGTCGCCTGTCCGTCGCGAACCGCAGCGAGGCGGAGCACGCGCTGCTGGAGCTGGTGGCCCGCCACACGGGCACGCTGGTCGACCGCCGCGTCGACGGCGACTCGCCCGTCCTGACGTTCGACGTTCCGCGCGCGAGCTACGTTGCGTTCGCGCGCGACCTCGCGGGCCTCGGCCGTTTCACCGCGGATCGCGAGCCGGGTGCGAGCGGGGATGTCGTGGAGATCGTGCTCACGCTGGAGTGAACCGTCGCGTCGTCGGCTACTCCGTCAGCAAGCGGTAGCCGACCCCGGGCTCGGTCAGGAGCCAGCGCGGACGCGCCGGATCCTTCTCCACCTTGCGCCGCAGGTGGGCCATGTAAACGCGCAGGTAATGCGCCTGCTCGCCGGCGTTCGGTCCCCACACTTCTTGAAGGAGCTGCCGCTGCGTCACGACCTTGCCGGCGTGCCGGACGAGCGTCGTGAGGAGACGATACTCGATCGGCGTGAGATGGACTTCGGCCCCGTGGGCCACCACGCGGCGTCGTCCGAGGTCGACCTGGAAAGCCGCGACGGCGAACGTGGAGTCGACGGCGTCGTCATCGCGGCGAGCGGCGTGGCGAAGCGCGACGCGGAGACGCGCCAGAAGCTCGCTGACGCCAAACGGCTTGCTCAGATAGTCGTCGGCGCCGGCGTCGAGCGCCGCGACCTTGTCGGATTCCTGTCCGCGCGCCGACAGCACGATGATCGGGACAGGGCTCCACTCGCGCACGCGCTTGATGACCTCGATGCCGTCCATGTCGGGGAGCCCGAGGTCCAGGATGAGGACGTCCGGCTGGCGGCTGGCCGCTTCCATCAAGCCGTCCGCGCCGGTGCCCGCCTCGAAGAGCCGATAGCCCGCGCCACCGAGCGACGCGCGCAGGAATCGACGGATCGGCGGCTCGTCTTCGACGACGACCACGCACGGCGCCACGCTGTCGTCACGGCGCTGCCCCCGCTCGACCACGCAGCTACTGTACGCCGGCGTGCTCGACCTCCTGGCTCTCCGTTTCGTCGATCGTCATGGCCAGGCTGGGGATGGGGTCCTCGACGAACGGTTGCCTATTCGGCCACAGGCGCGACTGAACGATGCGCATCGTGACGGTGGACGACGCGCAGCTGCACCACTCCGCCTGATCCAGCGCCACGGCCTCGACACGGACCCAGACCATCATCGTCGCGACGGCAAGCGTGGCGAAGACGACGCGCGCGGTCGCACGCCAGAATCCAGTCGGCGCGACGACTTCGGCAGCGAGCCACGTCGTCCCGATCGCGGCGAGCGCCAGGTAGAGCGCGCCCCAGTGCGCATCGTCGCGCATCGCCGACGATCGAACGCGCTCGGGGTCACACATCGAAGATCTCCATGGATCACCGTAGCGACCCGGCGGATCAACACGCTGTCAAGAACGGGTCCGGTCGCGTCAAAATCGCGTAAAAATCCATGCGAACGAATCGCGAGGCAGGTCACGGGCGCTACGCTCGGACTCGGCCATGCGACTGGCGATGCTGAAGCGCGCCCTGGCGCTCGCGGTCTTCGCGTCCGACCCGCTCTCCTCCGTCGCGTACGCGACCGAGGAAATCCTCTTCGTCCTGATCCTGGCCGGGCACGCCGCGCTCAGCTACTCGCTGCCGATCGCCATCGGGATCGCGATCTTGCTGACGATCGTCGTGATCTCGTATCGCCAGACCGTCGCGGCCTATCCGCACGGCGGTGGCGCCTACCTGGTCGCGAAGGACAACATCGGCATCACGCCGGCACTCACCGCGGCGGCGGCGCTGCTGGTCGACTACGTCTTGACCGTGTCGGTGTCCGTCGCGGCCGGCATCGCGGCGCTGACGTCGGCGTTTCCGCCACTCCATCCCTATCGCGTCGTCCTCTGCGTGCTCTGCGTCGCCGGGATCGCGCTCGCGAACCTTCGCGGCGTGCGAGAGTCGGGACGGCTCTTCGCGGCGCCCACGTATTTCTTCGTCGTCAGCATCCTGGGCATGGTCGGGTACGGCATCGTCGCCGCCTGGCTCGGATGGCTGCCGCCGGCGCCCTACGAGCCGCACAAGCCCGGGCTCGAAGGGGTCGGTCTCTTCCTCTTCCTCCGCGCCTACTCCGCCGGCTGCACGGCCCTGACCGGCGTCGAGGCGGTGTCGAACGGCGTATCGGCGCTGAAGCCGCCCGAGGGGCGCAACGCCCAGGCCGTGATGACCACGCTCGGCATCCTGGCGATCGCCATGTTCCTCGGCATCAGCTATCTCGCGTACGACTTCGGGATCACGCCGAGTCCCGACGAGACGGTGGTGTCGAAGATCGCGCATCGCGTGTTCGGAGGCGGGATTCCCTACTTCGCGGTGCAGACGGCCACCCTTCTGATCCTGGTCCTGGCCGCCAACACTTCGTACGCCGACTTCCCGCGCCTGTCGTCGATCCTGGCGCGCGACCGGTTCGTGCCGCGGCAGTTCGCGAACCAGGGCGATCGGCTCGTGTTCTCGAACGGCATCCTGGTCCTGAGCGGCTTCGCGATCTTGCTGGTCGTGGCCTTCGCGGGCGACACCCACGCGCTCTTGCCGCTCTACGCCATCGGCGTCTTCATCTCGTTCACGCTGTCCCAGACGGGGATGGTGCGGCGATGGCTTCGCTTGCGCGAGAAGGGGTGGCGCTGGCGCGTGTGGGTCAACGGGATCGGCGCGGCCGCGACCGGCATCGTCATGTTGACGCTGGCCTTCACGAAGTTCCTGGAGGGCGCGTGGATCGTCGTCGTCGTGATCCCGCTCATCATCGGCCTGTTCATGGTGATGCATCGCCACTACGACGAGGTCGCGCACGAGCTGTCGCTCGACGCGTTGTGTGGCCTGCCGCCGTTCCGTCACACGGTGCTGGTCCTGATCGGCGACGTCCATCGCGGGGTGGTGCGCGCCGTGCAGTACGCCAACACGCTGGCGACGAACGCGGCGGTCCGCGGTGTCTACGTGGAGACCGACCCGGCGCGTACGGCGAAGGTCGAGGAGAAATGGGCGAAGTGCGACTTCGGCGTGCCCCTGGTCGTGCTCACGTCACCGTACCGGTCGCTCTTGCGCCCGCTCCTCGAATACATCGACAACTTGCAGTCGCGGGACGACGACATGATCGTCACGGTCGTCCTGCCGGAGTTCATCCCGCGCCGCTGGTGGCAGCATCTCCTGCACAACCAGACCGCGTTGCTGGTCAAGGCGGCGCTGCTGTTCAGGAAGAACACGGTCGTGACCGACGTGCCGTACCTGCTGCCTCGGTGACCCGCCGCCCTCTCAAAACCGCACGATCAGGTCGATCGCCGGAACGAACTGGACGTGGCCGGTCTGATCGTTGTACGGGCGCGCGTCCGGAGACCAGTCGACGCGGAGCTCCGGCCGGACGATGATGCTGCGATACGGCTTGTAACTCAGCCCCGCGGTCAGCGCGAGGAAGTGCGCAGCGAACCCCGGGCGCCCGAGTTGCCCCGTCCTGGTGCCTTGCTCATCGCGGAACCATTCGGCCCGCGTGCCGAGCCTGAGCTTCGGATCGACGTCGTAGAACAGATTGATGGTGGCGCCGTACCACTTCGCGTCTTTCGTCCGCCCCGTCTCGGCATCGACAGCGCCGTTCACCTCATATCCAAGATGCCCGCCGGCGGAGACCGTCCACGCGCCACCCGCGCCGAACTTCGCCGTCAGATAGCTGCTGATCAGGCTCCGGTAGTCGCGGTTGTTGTCGGGCTGCTCCGGCCCGGTGATCCAGGCGGTCGTCCAGTTGTAGCGCTTATCGGGCGAATTCCAGACGAACCCACCGTGGAAGCTCACCATGTCGTTGTTGTCACGGAAGACGTCCCAGCCCCGTACGACGCCCACCAGCACGTCCAGCGTCGCGGTGGCGTGCCACGTCGTCATCACGCCGGTATGGGTGAACGGGGTCGCGTAGACGTTTTCGTACGTGCGCGAGTAGAAATCGGTGTCCGCGCCTGGATAAACGTCGCGGCCCATCAGCGTGTAGAACTTGCCGACGCGGACGTCGAAGCCTTTCGAGGTCACCACGCCGGGGAAGTGAGCCTCGACGAAGAACTGGGGAACGTCGATCCCGACGCGATTCACCTCACGGAAGCTCTTCGGTCCGTCGACGCCGACACCGGAGCTCCGGTCGAAGCCCGTGAAGTCGCTCAGCAGGCCGTTGGCGACGAAAAACGGAGCGTCGTGACCGACGAGGAAATCGACTCGGTAGCCGACGTTGAACTTGTCCTCGTGCTCGAGGACGTTCTCGAGGATGAAGTACACCTGGTTCAGGCGATAGTCGTTCGCGCGCCAGTCGTAGTTGGCGCCGAAGTTGACGCGATCGCGCGGATCGTCCGGGTTCCCGGCAAATCCTTGCTGGATCCAACCGTAGATCTGGATGCCGTGCGCTTCGACGCTCCGGCCCAGCGACGTATTCTTGAGCCGGTCCATCAAGAACCAGCGCTCGGGCTCCGGGGCTTTGGCCGCGGGCTCCTGGGCCGGAGGCGCCTGCGCGAGGTCGCTTCTCACGTCGACGCCCGGTGTGCTGGTGGCCGCAACCTGCGCCACTGCGCAGCTGGCCGACACGAGCAGCAGACTGGAGACGATTCCAATCACGATACGCCTCATGAAATGCTCCTCCGGACCGGCGCTCTACTTGCCGTCCAGCGCGAGATTGAGTGCGAGCACGTTGACGCGCGGCTCACCCAGGATGCCGAGCCATCTCGATTCGGTGTGGCGCTCGACGAGCTGTCGGACCGCGTCCGGGTCGAGCGTTCGCACGCGCGCCACGCGACTTACCTGGTAGAGCGCCGCGGCCGGACTGATGTGCGGATCGAGGCCGCTGCCCGACGCGGTGACGAGGTCGACCGGCACCGGCGCCGTGTTCTCGGGATCGGCGGCGCGCAGGGTGTCCACGCGAGCCTGGACGGCCTTCACGAGGTCAGGGTTGGTCGGGCTCAGGTTCGAGCCGGCCGACGAGCCGGCGTTGTACGGAAACGGCGTCGTCGCCGACGGCCGGCCCCAGAAGTACCTGGGATCGTCGAACGGCTGGCCGATCAGCGAGGAGCCGACGACCTTGCCGTCCTTCACGATGAGGCTGCCGTTCGCCTGGCGCGGGAAGACGACCTTCGCGATGCCGGTGACGACCAGCGGGTACACCCCGCCGGTGATGACGGTAAAGGCGAAGAGCATGACGAGTGCCGGACGGAGGTGTGCGCGCATGACGGGCTCCTCTACACGAGGCCCAGGGCAACCAGGATCATGTCGACCAGCTTGATGCCCGGGAACGGGATGATGATGCCGCCGACCCCGTAGAGCCAGACGTGGCGGCGCAGGACGGCGGAGGCGCCGATGGCGCGGTAGCGCACGCCTTTCAAGGCCAGCGGGATGAGCGCAATGATGATGAGCGCGTTGAAGATGACCGCCGAGAGAATCGCGCTCTGCGGCGTGGCCAGGCGCATGACGTTCAGCATCGCCAGCGCCGGGTAGGTCGTCGCGAACGCGGCCGGGATGATCGCGAAGTATTTCGCGACGTCGTTGGCGATGCTGAACGTCGTCAGCGCGCCCCGCGTCATCAGCATCTGCTTGCCGGTCTCGACGACCTCCAGGAGCTTGGTCGGATTCGAGTCGAGGTCGATCATGTTGCCGGCTTCCTTCGCGGCCTGGGTCCCGGAGTTCATCGCGACCGCGACGTCCGCCTGGGCCAGCGCGGGCGCGTCGTTGGTGCCGTCCCCGGTCATCGCCACCAGCCGGCCTTCCGCTTGCGACTTCCGGATCAGTGCCAGCTTTGCCTCGGGCGTCGCCTCGGCCAGGAAGTCGTCGATGCCGGCCTCGGCGGCGATGGCGGCGGCGGTGAGCGGGTTATCACCGGTGATCATCACGGTCCGGATGCCCATGCGGCGGAGCTCGGCGAACCGTTCCCTGATGCCGCCCTTCACGATGTCCTTGAGCTCGATGGCCCCGAGCACGTGAGGGCCTTCGGCGACGACGAGGGGCGTCGCGCCCGCCTTGGCGATGGTGTCCACGGCCGCGCGGATCTCCGCCGGCACGGCGCCCCCGAGCTGCGTGACGTAGGCGTGGATGGCGTCCGCAGCTCCCTTCCTCACTTGACGCCCGTTCAGGTTGACGCCGCTCATCCGCGTCTGCGCGGTGAACGGCACGAATTTGGCCCCCAGCTTCTCCACGTCGCGCTCCCGGATTCCGTACTTCTCCTTGGCCAGGACGACGATGCTGCGCCCCTCCGGCGTCTCGTCAGCCAGCGATGCCAGCTGGGCGGCGTCGGCCAGGTCCCGATCGGGCACGCCCGGCGCAGGATAAAACTGCGTGGCCTGGCGATTGCCGAGGGTGATGGTGCCGGTCTTGTCGAGCAGCAAGACGTCGACGTCGCCAGCGGCCTCCACGGCCCGCCCCGACATCGCGATGACGTTCTTCTGGATCATGCGATCCATCCCGGCGATGCCGATCGCCGACAGGAGCGCCCCGATCGTGGTGGGGATGAGGCACACGAGCAACGCGACGAGCACGGTCACCGTCACCGGTGTCCCCTGTCCCGCGGCCCCGACGCTGTAGAGCGAGAACGGCAGGAGCGTGGCGGTGGCGAGCAGGAAGA
>QHRT01000034.1 GCA_003220195.1 Candidatus Rokuibacteriota bacterium
AAACGTGATCTCCAGGGAGGAAGCCGTCATGCGTTCACTTCCATACGACTTCGCGAGCAGACCGGAACGCGATGCGCCACCACACGGGATGTCGTCGGAGAACGCCCCGGACGCTGACCGATGGTGGTCGAGCCGGAGCAGGCGCTCGAGACGGGAGCAAGCTCCGGCCGGCCCGACAATTACCGCACTATCTCGAGCTAGCGGCTGACAAACCCCGCAGGCGGGTCGCATTTTTCCGTGCCCATGTCCGCCGGTACCGAGACCTCGAGGATCTCGAACGTCTCGGACGTTCTCGTCTCCTGGTGACGCGTTCCGCCCGGGAGCATGAGGGAATCCCCGGCCTGCAGACGGACCGAGCGCCCGTCCTCGAAATCGAGATCAACCCACCCGCTCAGCACGTAGACGAACTGCATGTCGCACACGTGGTAGTGCCAGCCGGTCGCCTCGGAGAGCCCCTTCTCCGCCGACGTCACCTGCGCGCGCATGCGCCCGCCCGTGGCTTCGGTGACTCCGAGCTCGCGATACTTGAAGAACTCGCGCCGCCCCGGGACGTAGCACGCCTCGTTCTTCGGCGCGATCGCGATCGTCATCCCTGTCCCCGGCTCCATCACCTTCGTCGCCATGCCGCACCTCCTCGGATTGACGCTCATCGCGAGCATAGGCGCTCCACCGGGGACGCGCAACGACTGTCCGATCGGCTCGCCGCTCAGAGTTTGCGACACACCGCAACGATCAGGTCGCGCAGCCAGCGATGAGCCGGCGAGCCGTCGAGTTTTCGATGCCACACCATCGAGATCTCGACCGTCGGTGACGTCAGCGGCAGCTCGCGGACCTGTAGCCGCGACCGCGCCGACCGCACCAGTGTGTCGGCGACCCGCCGGCTGAGTGTCGCCACCATGGTCGATTCGGCAAGCACCTCTCCGGCCGAGAGGTAGGGCACTCGCACGGCCACCCGGCGCTTCGTCCCGCGCGACACCAGCGAGCGGTCGATGAAGCCCGTGTCGTCGCCGCTGGACGAGATCTCGACGTGCGCCAGATCGCCGAACGCTTTCGTCGAGAGCGTGCCGCGAGCGGCGCGGTGTCCCTGTCGCATCACGGCGACGAAGCGGTCTTCGAGCAGCGCCGCTCGCCGGAAGCGCTCGCCGACCGAAGCGAACGTCCCGATGGCGAGCTCGAACTCGCCGCGCTCCAGCCGGTCCAATACGTCCACTGTCCCGCTCGGCTGCAGGTCGAGCTGCACGGACGGCGCGGCCACCGCCACCGCGGTCACGAGCGGCGGCGCCACGACGAGCGCCACGTAGTTGTTGATAGCGACGGCGAAGCGCCGATCGGCTTCGCTCGGGATGAAGGTCTCCGGCTCGAGCGCGTGCTCCATCTCCGCGAGCGCGAGACGCAACGGCTGGGCCAGTTGCTCGGCGCGGCGGGTCGGAATCATTCCTCCGGGGGCGCGAACGAAGAGCTGATCCCCGAGCAGGTCGCGCAAGCGGTTCAGCGCGTGGCTCAGCGCCGGTTGACTCATGCCGAGCCGCCGCCCGGCGCGCGTTACGCTGCGCTCCTGGAAGACCGCATCGAAGACGATCAGGAGGTTCAGGTCGAACGCGCGCCAATGCATGGGAAGCATCTCAACGTGCAAGCAATGAATTTGCTGCATTGTAGCGGCTGGCGTACGGTCGAAGCAAGGAGGTACGCATGCACTGGATTCACGTGAGTCCGTCCATCGTCGCGGCGTTCCTGGGATCCCTCGTGGAATGCGTGGAGGCCGCAACCATCGTCCTGGCGGTCGGCACCGTCCGCGGCTGGGGCTCGGCGCTCGCTGGCGCGGCCGGGGGCGCCACGGTCCTGGCGGCGCTCGTCGCCGTCCTGGGTCCGGCGCTCGGCTTCGTTCCCATCGCGCCGCTGCAAGTCGTCATCGGTCTTCTGCTCGTGCTGTTCGCCGCGAGCTGGCTGCGCAAGGCCGTGCTCCGCGCTGCGGGCCTGATTCCGTTGCATGACGAGCGCCGCGCCTTCGACGGCGCGACAGCCCGACTTGCCGGGGGCGGACGCGTATTCAGCGGCGGCCGCGATACGGTTGCCTTGATCACCAGCTTCAAGGCGGTACTTCTGGAGGGCATCGAAGTGGTCTTCATCGTTCTGGCGGTGGGCAGCGCCGCCCACACGATCGTCCCTGCCAGCGTCGGCGCCGTCGGTGCGGCCGTCGCGGTCACATTCGCCGCCCTCGTCCTTCGACGACCGCTGGCGCGGGTGCCCGAGAACACGCTGAAGTTTTCCGTCGCCGTCCTGATCGCGAGCTTCGGGACGTTCTGGATCGGCGAGGGGCTGGGCCTCGATTGGCCTGGCGGCGATCTGGCGATCGTCGGTCTGGCGGCGGTCTTCCTCGCGGTGTCGCTGCTGCTGATCGGAGCGCTACGGCGGCGACACCCGGGCGCTACCGCAACGACGGAAGGAGCGGATCTCGGTCTCCCGGCCGATGAGCTCGGACACGGGCACAGGAGTTCGAGACGTGCCTCGGCAGTGCTGCGGGGATGACGACGGCGGGCGGCTCGCGGATCTCGCCGGGCACGACTGTACCGGCGACTACACTTGCGCCATGCCGCCGTCCACGAAGAGCTCGGCCCCCGTGATGTAGCTGCTGTCGTCGGACGCCAGGAACGTCACCAGCTTCGCGACTTCATCGGGCGTTCCGAACCGGCCGAGCGGGACAGCGCTCGAAACCATCTTCGCGCGTTGCTGTCCCGTTTCCGACGACGCCAGCAGCTCGTTCAATCCCGGCGTGTCGATCAGGCCCGGGCTGATCGCGTTGACCCGGATGCGCCGTCCTTTCAAGTCGGTGGTCCACGTCCGGGCGAACGAGCGGACGGCCGCCTTGGTCGCGCTGTACACGCTGTTCGTCGCCAGCCCTTTGCTCCCGACGATCGAGGCATTCAGGATGATGGAGGACCCGTCCGGCATTAACGGCAGAGCCTTCTGCACCGTGAACAGCAGGCCTTTCACGTTGACGTCGAAGATCGCGTCGAAGAGCTCCTCGGTGATCGCGCCGAGCGCGGCATACTTCGCGATTCCGGCATTCGCGAACACAACGTCGAGCCTGTTCTTCTCCCGCTTGATCTGGTCGAAGAGGCGGTCGAGATCGCCGAGGGTCGCGACGTCTCCCTGGACGCCGGTGACGTTTCGTCCGATGTCCTTGACCGCGAGAGCCAGCTCGGGCTCGCGGCGTCCGGTGACGAAGACGTACGCGCCGGCGTTCACGAACGCTTTCGCGGTGGCGAGGCCGATGCCGCTGTTGCCGCCGGTGACGAGGGCGATCTTTCCGTCGAGCCTAGGCATGGAGCTCTCCGCTCTCCTTCGGGTGGAACACGAGCGTCGTCACGCCGTCGCTCGTCGTGTGATTCGTGATCACCGTGTGCCCGGAGAGCAGCCGAAGCATCCGGCGGTTTTCCGTCAGCACGTCAGCGGTGAAGCGGTGGATGCCGCGCGCTGCGGCCGCACGAAGGATCTCGTCGAGGAGGATCGAGCCGAGGCCCAGTCCCTGCCAGCGGTCCTCCACCACGAGCGCGATCTCGACGGTGAACGGTTCGCCGGACGGAGCGTACCTCGCCACGCCGATCAGCTCTGTCGTCTCTTCCGCGTCGACTTCGGCGACGATCGCCATCCGCTCGCGATAGTCGACGTCGACCAGGGCGCGTGCGTCTTCCGGGCGGAGGCGCCGGACGGAAAAGAATCGCTGGTACACCGTCCGCGGGCTCAAGCGCTCCGCCAGCGCGAGCAGGCGCTTTTCGTCGTCGGGACGAATCGGCCGGAGTCGGACGGGGGCGCCGTCGCGCAGCGTGACGACCGTGCCATGGTCGTCGCTGACGCTGGCCGTTTGCCGCCCGCCGGCCCCGCCGAGCACTTCCGGTGAAGCGTCAACACCGAGCATGGCAGCGGTTCAGGCTCGCGCGCTCAGGACGGATTCGATGGCGGCCCTGGGCGCCGCGCCGACGATGCGGTCCACGACCGCCCCGTCCTTGAAGACGAGGATCGTCGGGATCGAATGGATGGCGTACCGGACCGCCAGCCCGTGGTTTTCGTCGACGTTGACCTTCATCAGCCGCACACCGCCGTTCGAGGCCTCCGCGATCTGCTCCAGCACCGGCGCGATCGCCCGGCACGGCGCGCACCACTCCGCCCAGAAGTCGACCATCACGAGGCCCGGCGCCGCGACCAGCGCCTCGTCGAAGGTTCGCTCGGTGAGATGGATCGTCTCCGCTGTTTCCTGCTGCCGGGTCGTGCTCATCCTGTCATTCCTCCTCCCCTTGAGATGGGAGCCCGGACCCGAGCGGTTCTCCGGTCCCGGGACCGCGCCGGCTCCGCACTAAAGATGTATCTACATGCAGTCAGGTTGCGTGACCGCGTCGCGGCTGGTAGGATGGCGTTCCGTCATGGCGTCACGGACGACCGAACCGAGGACGGCGCTGGGCCGCGGGCGGCTCTCGCCCTGTGTGTGCAACACTCTCCGCATGGTCACGCGCGCCGTGACGCAGCTGTACGACGACGCCTTGCGGCCCAGCGGTCTCCGGGTGACGCAGTTCAGCATCCTCTCGGCCGTCGCCCGCGCCGGCGAGGCCAATTTGCGGGAGCTCGAGGATGCCCTCGCGATCGACCAGACCACGCTGACGCGCAGCCTCGGCCTGCTGGAGCAGAACGGCGTGATCGAGCGCGCTCCGCACCCTGACGGGCGGATCAAGAAGATGCGGCTCACCGCCCGGGGCAGACGAGCGCTGCACGTCGCCCGACCGCTGTGGGCACGGGCGCAACACCGCGTCTTGCGCGAATTCGGCACCAGCGCCTGGGCTGATGCCCACCGGCGGTTGGCCCGCCTGCATCACGTCGCCGTCAAGAAGGGGCGGTAGCCGGCCGTCACCTGATGTGAATCGGCGCGCCGAAAGGTGCCCCCGTGGCGCCGCCATCGACCACGATCTCCGCGGCGGTCACGTTCGCGGCGTCGTCGGACGCGAGGTAGAGCGCGGCCTTCGCGACTTCGTCGGCTTCGCTCATCCGGCCGAGTGGAACTTCACGCGCGATGCGCGCTTCCAGCGCGGCCATCGCGTCGGCTGTCGGCGCCAGCGGGGACCACAGCGGCGTCTTCGTTCCGCCGGGCGTCACCTGGTTGACCCGGATGCCGCGAGGTGCGAGCTCCGACGCCAGGTTGCGCGTCATGGCGCGGACGCCGCCCTTGGCGGCCGCGTAGGCCGACCAACCGGGGACGCCCAGTACCGCGTGGACCGATCCGTTCAGGATGATCGAGGCCCCGTGGCGGAGGTGGGGCAGCGCCGCCTGCACCGTGAAGAACACGGCGGTGAGGTTCGTGCGGATCACCTGCTCGAATGTCTCGAGCGACGTCCGGCCGAGCGGCGAGACCTCGGCGATGCCTGCGTTGGCGAAGACGACGTCGAGCTCGCCGAAGCGCGCGACCGTCGTCGCGACGGCCTGCTCCAGCGACTCCACGTCCGTGACGTCGGCCTGGATGGCCAGAACGTCACCGCCGAGCATGGTGGCCGCCGTGTCCAGCGTGTCCTTCCGGCGGCCGACGATCGCCACCCGCGCGCCCTCCGCGAGGAACACGCGCGCCGTCGCGAGGCCGATGCCGCTGCTGCCGCCGGTGATCAGAGCCGTTTTGTTGGCCAGCCTCATGTCGAGCCTCCGGGGTGTTGAATGCCGCGTCCTGTGTGTTAAGACGTCGGCTCCGGCTCACCGGTTGCGCGGTCGAGGATGCGGCGACGAGATTAAATGTATCTGCATGTAAACAGACTGCGACGGTCGCTTTCTCTGGTCGGACGCCGTCCCGGCTTATGCCACGAGCACCGGGCGGAGCCTCGGCGCTTCCTTGATCGGCAGGTGGATCAGCGCCGCGCTGATCGCGAGCGCAATGTCGATCAGCCACATCGAGTCGTAGCTGCCGGTGCGCTCGAAGAGCGTGCCACCGAGCCACGCTCCGAGGAACCCCCCCACCTGGTGGGACAGCATCACGATGCCGAACAGTGTCGCGAGGAAGCGCATGCCGTGGAGCTTGGCCACCAGCCCGACGGTCGGCGGCACGGTGGCGAGATAGGTGAAGCCAATGACCACCGAGAAGACCATGAACGTCGCGGTGGTCTTCGGGGCCGCGAGAAACGACAGCACCGCGACCGCTCGGGACGCGTAGAGCAGCGAGAGCACTGACTTCATGCGCCAGCGAGCGATGGCCGAGCCAGCGGCGAAGCTCCCCGCGATATTGAACAGGCCGATCAGCGAGAGCGACCACGCGCCGACTTCGGGCGGAAGGCCGCAGTGCGCGACCATGCCCGGCAGGTGCGTGGCGATGAACGCGACGTGAAAGCCGCAGACGAAGAAGCCGGCGGTCAGATAGATGAAGCTGGGATCGGCCCACGCATCGCGCACCGCCTGCTGCATCGAGTCCGGAGCCCGTACGTCGTGCGACGTGACGGTCGCTTCCGGCCGGCCGCGCAGCACGCGCGCGAGCGGCGCGACAGCGAGCGCCATGACCCCCAGCGCGGTGATCGCGCCGACCCAGCCGAGCATCCAGGTGAGGAGCTGCGCCGTCGGCACGACCGCGAACTGGCCGAACGAGCCGCCGGCGTTCACGATGCCGCTCACGATGCCGCGCTTCTCCGGCGGCACGGTGCGACCGACCGCCGACATGAGCACACCGAATCCGGCCATGCCGGCGCCGCCAGCCGTGACGATGCCGATCAGGAGCACGAGCGCCCAGGTCGACGTGGCATAGGGCGTGAGCACCGAGCCCGCGGCGACCAGGACGCCGCCGAGGGCGATCACACGACCGGAGCCGTATCGGTCCGCGATCGCGCCGGCGACCGGCTGCGTGATGCCCCACATGAGCTGCGCACAGGCGAACGCGAGGCTGATCGCCGCGATGCCGAGACCGGTCGAGGCACTGAGCGGCCTGATGAAGAGCGCTTGCGACTGCCGGATCCCGAAGAGCAGCGCGAAGACGAGCGCCGCCGCCACCACGAGCCAGGTCTGCCGGCGAGTCATGCGCGGAGCTCCTTCGCGAAACAGACGGCCCACGGCCTCGTTGCCGACGGCTCTTTCATATGATGATCGTCATATTGAAAGACACCAAAAAGAGCCTCAGCGCCCGGCGGCCTGGATGAACGAGCGCGCGGCCTTGCGCAGCGCCCGGGAAAGCTCCGGGTCGTCGACCGAGCGCGCGAGCACCAGCGTCCCGACCAGGCAGCCTAGAATCGCCATGGCGTCGTCGCGACTGCCGGCCTTACCCCAACCCGGCAGCTGACGCTCCACGAGCCCGATCAGCTCCTTCGTGCGCCGGGTGACTGCGCGGCGCACCTCGGCCGGTTGTCGCGGCACGTCGCACCCCGATGCGGCGATGGCGCAGCCCTGCTCGATGGTCATGAGATGCCGATCGGACAGGTAGGAATCGACCAGCGCCGTCAGCGCCTTCCCCGGTTTCGCGTCGCGCACCACCGTCGAGAGATTCTCGATCGACTCGGCGCCGGCCCGGTCCGCCGCCTCGGCGAGAAGCGCGTCGCGCGAATCGAAGTGCGC
>QHRT01000104.1:0-483 GCA_003220195.1 Candidatus Rokuibacteriota bacterium
AACCAGACGATGGGCATCACCATGATGGGCGGCTTCATGTCATGGCTCTGGATCATCCAGGCCATCCTGATCGGCACGCTGTTCATCGGCTCCAACTACTACCTCTGGCTCGGCATGGAGCGGATCCCGGGCTCCGAGAGGTACCGGAAGTACGTCCCGTACATGTTGATGGTGCTCGCCGCGGGCTTCATCGTGTGGGCGACGCCGCGTTCGATGGTGATCACGCTCGACGAGGCGCGCGCGATGGGAGGCACGCATCATCCGGTGCTCGGCTTCCTCGGCGTGATGTCGGCGAAGAACACCGCCGTGAACCTCATGATCCTGACCACGTTCCTGTCCTACGTGCTTTATCGCCGCGCCAACCGTGTGTCGACGAAGTCGTGGGTCGGGGTCGGCATGGCCGTGCAGTGGCTGGTGTTCGCCATCGCGGCCGTCATCGTGGTGTTCTACGGTGTATACGGCTTCTTCGTCGTGTCGATCGTC
>QHRT01000104.1:500-1155 GCA_003220195.1 Candidatus Rokuibacteriota bacterium
TCATGGCGATCGACATCCCGATGTTCCGGGGCGCGCGCTCGACGGGAACGATCCGGTGGGGCACGATCGCGCCGCGGTCGCAGTACGTGCTGATCATCCTGGCCGTCACGTTCACGTGGTTGATGGGGCTGATGGGCTTCGCGCGATCCGGCATCCGCCAGCACTGGCACGTCTACGGCGTGCTGCGCGACACCTCGGTCGACGCCGTCACGCCGGCCCTCGGCTACGCCGCGAACATGATCACGATCGTGACCATCGTGTTCTTCGCGCTCGTCATGTTCATCTTCTGGCTGGGCGGGCTCTCCGAGAAAGGCGCCGAGGCGGGGGCGCATGCCCATGCCGCGCCGGTCATCGCCGGCGGCAGCGGGGAGTCGCGATAGATGCGCGTGCCGGTCGGGGTGAAAGCCGCGAGCGTCGCGCTCGCCGTGATGGGATTCTTCACGTACTACGCGAACTCGATTCCGCAGATCGAATCGAAGCCACCTCAAGAACTCTCGTTAGAGGGCGGCAACGTGACGCCGGCGCAACTCGTCAAGGCCGGCGAGGAGATCTTCAAGACCAAGGGCACGTGCGAGATCTGTCACCGCATCGGGCAGAAGGGAACGCGCGCTCCTGACCTCGCGGGAATCGGCGCCCGCGCCGGCAAGACGAAGCC
>QHRT01000104.1:1223-15671 GCA_003220195.1 Candidatus Rokuibacteriota bacterium
GCTATCCGCCGATCATGCCGGCCGTCGACAAGCCGCCCATTGCGCTGAACCGCTCCGAGCTCTGGGCGCTCACGGCGTTTCTCGAATCGCTGGGCGGCACCGTTGACGCGAAGCTCGACGACATCCCGGCGACGGCCGGGGCGGCGGCCGCGGGCGGCGCCGCGCCGGCGGAAGTGAAGATTCCGGGTGATCCGAAAGCCGGTGAGACAGTGTTCAGCACGAAGGCCGGATGCATCGCGTGCCACAAGGCCGGGAAGGTGGGCGCGGCGCAAGTCGGTCCTGATCTCTCCCAGATCGCGAAGATCCAGACGCCCGACTACATCATGAAAAAGATCCTCGATCCGGCGGGCATGGGCGCGGTGGCCGGCTTTCCACCGGGCGTGATGCCGAAGGACTTCGGCACCAGGTTGACGGCGAAGGAGTACACCGATCTCGTCGCGTTCCTTCTCACGCTGAAATGACGGCGACGACGACATGAACGTGCTCAGATCCCGGCTGTTGCACGCCGTGCTCATCCTGATCATCGCGTACGCGATCTTCACGTTCGCCATCCGTCCGCCGGCGCCGCGCAGCGTGCTGGCGATCTACATGGGCGTCGTGATTCTCGCCACGTTCGTCTACATCTCGTCCAACTCGGATTCGTGGCGGAACTTCCTGCGACCGCTGCGGGACACGCTGGTCCAGCCGGAGCGCCGGCTGGTCCGGCTGGCGGTCGTGATCGCGATCCCGATCCTGCTCGGCTACTACGCGTACACGCAGGCCGCCGCCAAGGCCCAGGCGCCCCCCGAGCTTCGCGCCGTGCATCCGGCGCCGCCGGCGTCGATCCAGTTTCGCGGCAAAGAGATCACGATCCAGGGGTTCGACAACCCGCTCCGGAAGGACCAGGCGAATCTGCGGAAGAACATCGCGGCCGGCGGCGAAACCTACATCCGGAACTGCATGTACTGCCACGGCGACAATCTCGACGGCAAGGGGCACTTCGCCCGCGGCTTGAACCCGCCGCCGGCGAACTTCCAGGACCCGGGCACGATCGCCATGCTTCAGGAGGCGTTCCTGTTCTGGCGCATCGCCAAGGGTGGACCGGGGTTGCCGAAGGAATCGACACCGTGGAACTCCGCGATGCCTGCCTGGGAAGACCGCCTCACTGAAGAACAAATCTGGCAAGTCATCATGTATCTCTACGACGCGACCGGCCAGCAGCCGCGGCGTTGGGAGGCTTCTTAGCTTGCGGTCCCCCACGGTTCAGTCGAGTGCGCGAGGCGCGGGCCGGCGCGTGACTGGGCGCTGCGAGCGGGTCCTGGCCGGCTCGCGGCTCCCATCGAGCGACGCCAGCGTTGCGGCCTCGGCGAACGTGCCGTTGCGGCGTAACGACGCCTGGCGCTGCGCGGGCGTCGCTCGATCGGGAACCGCTTCGCCCGCCACCCGCTCGCGGCGCCCAGTCACGTGCCGGCCCGCGACGGAGCCTGGCGGCTCGCTCGTCATGACCATCGTCTCGGTACTTCTGATTGCCTCCGTGCTGCTTCTCTCGCCGCGCGGGGTGTTTGCCCAGGCCGGCGATGCGAATGCCGGCAAGGTCGTGTACGAGCGGAAGTGTTTGCTCTGTCATGGAGAGAAAGGGGACGGGAAAGGGCCTGCGGCGGAATTGCTGGTGCCCAGGCCGCGGGATTTTACTTCGGGCATCTACAAGATCCGGACGTCGGCCAACAAGACGCCCAGTGATCAGGACATCTTCAACGTCATCACGCACGGCATGCCCGGAACTTCGATGCCCGCGTGGGACGTTCTTCCTGACAGAGATCGGTGGAATGTCGTCGCGTACGTGAAGACGTTCGCGCCCGAGCGGTTCAAGGAGGCCCCGAAGAAGCTCGACCTGCCGAAAGAGGTGAGCTCCTCGGCGGAGTCGTTGAAGCGCGGCAAGGAGATGTTCGAGGCGATCGAGTGCAACAAGTGCCACGGCACCGAAGGCCGCGCCGACGGGCCCTCGCGGCCGGAGCTGAAGGACGAGTGGGGCCAGCCGATCGCCCCGGCGAATCTCACCAAGCGATGGAACTTCCGCGGCGGCAAATCGCGCACCGACATCGCCACGCGCCTGGCGGCCGGCGTTCTCGGCACGCCGATGCCGGCGTTCATGGACAGCGTCGAGAAGCCCGAGGACATCTGGCACCTGACCAACTACCTTCTCTCGCTCGGGCCCGACGACCCGCGATACGCGACGCTCATCACCGCGAGCGCCGCGCGCGAGGCGATCCCGGACGACCCGAACGCCGAGTTCTGGAAGAAGATGTCGCCGCAGAACCTCCCGCTGGTCGGACAGGTCGTCGTCGATCCGCGAAACTTCAACCCCGCGATCGACCTGGTGGCGGTGCGCGCCGCCTACAACGACCGGGAGATCGCGTTTCATCTGACCTGGGACGACCCGAGCGAATCGAAGGCCGAGCCCGACAAGAAGATCTTCGCCGACGCCATCTCGCTCCAGTTCGCCCCCGCGACGGGATCGGGCGGCGAGCGACCGTATTTCCTCATGGGGAACGACGCGGACGCGGTGTACCTGCTCCGATGGGAGCAGGGCACCGGCGTCGCCGAGATGACGGCGAACGGTCCGACAAAGCTCCAGCCGATTGCCGGCTCGGAGGCCACGGCCAAGGTCGTGTTCCAGAATGGTCAGTACCGGCTGGTGATAATGCGTGCGCTCGCCGCCAAGGATCCGAGCCGCCCGGCCTTCCGGCAGGGCGTGTTCGCGCCGATCGCGATCCAGGCGTGGGAGGGCGGCGCGGGGGAGACCGGGACCCGGATGTCGCTGACAGCATGGTACTATCTGCGACTTGAGGAGCCGCAGTCGAACCGCCGTTTCGTGGTACCTCCGGTCGTGGCAGTCCTCACGTTGGCGGCGATGCTCGCGATCGTCCGCGCCGCCAACCGGCGGCGATAGAGAGATGGAATCCTGAGACGTTCCAGTCTCGATTGCTGCGACGAGCCGAGAGCTCGTGAAGCAACCGAACGCGGAGCGATCGGTTGCTTCACGAACTGAGATCGAGGAGGAGCAGAGCCATGCGGAAGATCCTGTGGGTGCTGACGGCCGTCGCGGCCGCCGCGACAGCCGCTGTCTTCATCGCGAGCCCTCGTCTGGCCAGCCTTGACGTCGACGTCCTTGGTCTGCTTGCCGAGCTGCTCGTGCCAGATCTCGACGGTCTGCTTGCCGGCCGGGACCCCCTCGAGCTTCGCGACCCCGTTCTGGTCCGTCACGCCGAAGTACGGCGACGGCACCACCGCGAGCCACCCGAGCATCCAGCTGTGGACGTCACACGTCAGCTTGACGACTGGTCATCGACCAGAAGGGCTGCGCGTTTCATCCGCACGTGGTCGCGATGATGCCGGGTGAGCTCGAGCTGAAGAACTCCGACGACATCCTTCACAACATCCACACGTACTCGACTGCGAACCCGACCATCAACAAGGCGCAGCCCAAGTTCAAGAAGACGATGACCGAGAAGTTCGAGAAGCCGGAGGTCGTCAAGCTGACGTGTGACGTCCACAGCTGGATGCTCGGGTGGCTCGCGGTGGTGCCGTCGCCGTACTTCGGCGTGACGGACCAGAACGGGGTCGCGAAGCTCGAGGGGGTCCCGGCCGGCAAGCAGACCGTCGAGATCTGGCACGAGCAGCTCGGCAAGCAGACCAAGGACGTCGACGTCAAGGCTGGCCAGACGACCAAGGTCAGCGTCGAGATGGTGAAGAAGTAGCGCGGGCCGATCCCGGGGACGAACAGGAGGGCGAGAGAACCGCATGCTGAACTGGTGGCTGCCGGAAAACGTCTCGACGTACGGCCAGGAGATCGACTGGCTGTTCCACCTCATCTACGCGATCACCGGCGTGACGTTCATCCTGGTGGCCGGCGCGTTCCTCGGGTTCCTCGTGATCTATCGCGACCGTCCCGGCCGGCGCGCGCGCTATACCCACGGCAGCACGCCGCTCGAGATCGCGTGGACCATCGCGCCCTCGCTGATCCTCGTCATCCTGACCTTCCTCAGCGTCCCCGCGTGGTCGAAGATCAAGATGTCGATGCCGGCGACCGACTTCGTCGTGTCGGTCACCGCCAAGCAGTTCAACTGGCAATTCACGTACCCCGGCCCGGATGGCAAGTTCGGTACGGCGGACGACAAGACGTTCCTCGACGAGCTCCACGTTCCGGTCGGGAAGCCCATCCGCGTGAACCTGCACTCGCAGGACGTGATCCACAGCTTCTTCGTCCCCCAGTTCCGGATGAAGCAGGACGTGGTGCCGGGCCGCGAGATCGGGCAGTGGTTCGAGGTCACGAAGCCCGGCAAGTACGAGCTGCCCTGCGCCGAGCTCTGCGGATTCGGTCATTCGGGAATGCGCGCGTGGATCTACGTGCACCCGCAGGCCGAGTACGACAAGTGGGCGGCGGAGAATCTGAAGGCGGAGGCCAGCGCGGCCGCGAGCGAAGCCAAGCCCGCCGAGGCGGCGAAGCCGGCCGGCGGTGAAGCAAAACCCGAAGCGTCGAGCCGGGCACACCGGCCACCACGAGCTCGGCTTCGTCCGCACGTACATCTTCTCGCAGGATCACAAGATGATCGCGCGGCAGTTCCTCTTCATGGGCCTCTTCATGATGATCATCGGAGGCCTGCTCGCGCTCATCGTCCGCTGGCAGCTCGCGTGGCCGGAGACGGCGGTGCCCGGCCTCGGCGGCATCCTGAAGGAAACGAACGGGATCCTCGAGCCGTCGACCTACAACATGGCGTTCACGATGCACGCAACGATCATGATCTTCTTCGTCGTGATGCCGATCCTCGCCGGATGCTTCGGCAACTTCTGCATCCCGCTGATGCTCGGCGCGCGCGACATGGCCTTCCCGTTCCTGAACATGCTGTCGTTCTGGACCACGTTCACGGCCGGGCTCATCATGCTCTCCGGCTTCTTCGTCCCCGGCGGTCACGCCGCGGCCGGGTGGACGTCGTACGCGCCGCTCAGCGCCGTGCCGGAGTACACCGGCGTGAACTGGGGCCAGAACCTCTGGTGCATCAGTCTCTTCGTGATGGGCGTCGGCTCGATGATGGGCTCGATCAACTACATCACGACCGTCATCAACATGCGGGCGCCCGGCATGAAGCTCTTCCGGATGCCGCTGGTCGTGTGGTCGCTCTTCATCACGGCCATCTTGCTGCTGCTGGCGCTCCCGGTGCTGACGTCCGGCGTCGCGATGCTGCTGTTCGATCGCACGCTCGGCACCAGCTGGTTCAAGCCGTCGGGCGGCGGCGAGCCGCTGCTCTGGCAGCACCTCTTCTGGTACTTCGGGCATCCCGAGGTCTACATCCTGATCCTGCCCGCGATGGGCATCGCGTCGGAGATCCTGCCGGTCTTCTGTCGCAAGCCGATCTTCGGCTACCACGCCATGGCGTTCTCGATGATCGCGATCGCGTTCCTCTCGTGGGTCGTCTACGGGCATCACATGTTCGTCTCCGGCATGAACCCGGCGCTCGGCATGTCGTTCATGGTGACGACGATGATCATCGCCGTGCCGTCGGCCATCAAGACGTTCAACTGGCTCGGCACGCTGTGGGGCGGGCGCATCACGTTCAAGGTGCCGATGCTGAACGCGCTCGCGTTCGTGTCGATGTTCGTCATCGGCGGCCTCTCCGGCATCTTCATGGCGTCGACGCCGGTCGACATCTACATCCAGGACACGTACTTCATCGTCGCCCACATCCACTACGTCGTGTTCGGCGGGTCGATCTTCGGCGCGTTCGCGGCGATCTACTACTGGTTCCCGAAGCTGTTCGGCCGGATGACGAACCCCTTCCTGGGGCACCTCCACTTCTGGCCGACGTTCCTCTTCTTCAACCTGACGTTCTTCCCGATGCACATCATCGGCGTCGGCGGTCAGATGCGGCGGATCTACAACCCGATGCAGTACGAGTTCCTGCAGCACCAGCAGCACTGGAACGTGTTCATCACGTATTCCGCGCTCCTGCTCGGCCTGTCGCAGATCCCGTTCGTGATCAACTTCTTCTGGAGCCTGTTCGCGGGCCAGAAGGCGCCGATGAACCCGTGGAACGCGACCACGCTCGAGTGGAGCGCGCCGTCGCCGCCGCACCTCAACTGGGGCGCCCGGATCCCGACCGTGTACCGCGGCCCGTACGAGTACAGCTCCCCCGAGTCGCAGGAAGATTTTCTGCCGCAGTGGCAGCAGCCGTCGGTGGCCGCGCCGGCGGAACGGCGGCGGCACTGAGCGAGACCTTCGCCGCACCCGCGGTGTGGTATGCGTAGGGTCGCGCATCGGCTTGCCATTGCCACCGCCGCGGGGACGGTCGTGCTGATCCTGGCCGGCGGACTCGTCACCAACACCGGATCGGCGCTCGCCGTTCCCGACTGGCCGACGACGTTCGGCCGCAACATGTTCCTGTTCCCGTGGGCCGGCATGATCGGGGGAATCTTCTTCGAGCACAGCCACCGGCTGATCGGTGCGATCGTCGGCGCGCTCACCCTCGGGCTCGCGGCCGTCCTCTGGCCGCTCGGCGGGCGACTGCGCGCGCTCGGTCTCACCGCGGTGGCCGCCGTCGTCGCGCAAGGAGTCCTCGGCGGGCTCCGGGTGGTCCTGCTCGCCGACACGCTCGCCATCGTCCACGGGTGCCTCGCGCAGGCGTTCTTCGCCCTCGTCGTCGCGATCGTGGTGCTGCTCGCTCCGCGCCGCCCCGCGGTGCCGGTGGAGCCCTCGCTGCGGGTCCTGGCGCCCGCGGCGGCGGCCCTGGTCTACGTGCAGATCGTGCTCGGCGCACTGCTGACGCATGCGGGGTACGTTGCGCTCCACCTGGCGGGGGCGCTGGTGGTCTTCACCGTGATCCCGATCGTCACGGCGCGCCTTCGGCGAACCGGCGACGCGGCGCTCGGGCGGGCGTCGCGAATGATGCTGGTACTCCTCGGGGTGCAGCTTCTGCTCGGCATCGGCAGCTATCTCGCGCGGTTTTCGGCGCTGTGGATCCCGGGCGGCCAAACGACCGTGCTCGCTCTTCCGGTCGCGCATCGCCTGGTCGCGGCGCTGATCCTCGCCACGACGGTTACGGTCGCGGTTCGGCTGACCCAGACGACTCGCGGTGTTGTCGCGTCGAGATCGATGCACGATGGGCCCGCCAGCGCCGGAGTGCCGGCCGCTTCGAACGCCGGCCTTGCCCGCGCAATCTCGATCCGGGTGGGAGAGGCTGGCAGAGGGCGAGTCGTCAGGCTCGCGCCGGCCGTCGTAAAGACGGCGCAACGCCCCTCCGAGGTAGGTTCATGACACCTCCGACGCAGATCATCGACAGGGACTCCAGTCCTGTCGCGGAAGGTGTCTCCATCGGACGCTCGGAGCTCGTCATCGGCCTCGCGACGCGAGACCGGCGACAAGTCGTCACGGATCTCGTCGCGCTCACGAAGCCGCGCGTCGTCCTGATGGTGCTCGTGACCACGGTCGTCGGATACTACGTCGGCCTCTCCGGAGCTCCGGACTACGGGCGCGCGATTCACCTGTTGCTGGGCACGCTCCTGGCCGCGGGGGGCACGCTCGCGTTGAACCAGTATCTGGAACGCGACGTCGACGGCCGGATGGAGCGGACGCGCGCGCGCCCCCTCCCGGACGGCCGCCTGGCGCCACTCGAGGCGATGCTGTTCGGGTCGGCGATCACCGTGGCGGGCCTCGTGTATCTCGCCGTGTTCGTGAACGCCGTCGCGGCGGCGGTGACGGTGGCGACGGTCGTGCTCTACCTGTTTCTCTACACGCCTCTCAAGCTGCGCTCACCGCTCTGCACGCTGGTCGGCGCCATCCCCGGGGCGCTGCCGCCGGTGACGGGATGGGTGGCGGCGCGCGGGGAGCTCGGCCTCGGCGCGTGGGTGCTGTTCGGAATCCTGTTCCTCTGGCAACTGCCGCACACGCTGGCGATCGCGCGACTCTACCGCGATGACTACGCCCGGGCCGGGATCCGGCTCCTTCCGGTCGTGGACCCCGACGGGACGAGCACGGAGCGTCAGGTGATCACCGGGTGTCTCGCCTTGCTGGCCGTCAGCCTGCTGCCGACGCTCATCGGGATGACCGGCCCGATCTACTTTGGCGGCGCGCTGGTGCTGGGAATCGTCTTCGTCGCGTTCGGCGTCTGGCAAGCGTGCACGCCGTCCACGACGGCAGCGCGCCGGGTGCTCTTCGCGTCGCTGCTCTACCTGCCACTGTTGCTGGCCCTGCTCGCCTTCGACAAGGGATGAGCGTGCGGACCGAAGAGCTCCTGATGCCGGACGACGATCTCGAGGCCAGGAATCGCAAGCTGGTCCGCGTGCTGCTCGCCATCGTGGCTGCGCTTGTTCTCGCGGCGTTCATGATCGGGATCCGCTGGTGATGGCGTTCGCGACCGTGCTCGAAGCGCCGCCGCGCCGGCGGCCCGTCGTTCGGCGCCGGAACGGCTACTTGCCGCCGCCTCCTCCGCCGACGGGCGGCGGCGACGGCCCCGAGCGTGATCCGGAGCCGAGACGACCCTTCCTCGACAACGCGCGGCTCGCCACGCTCTTCCTGATCGGCGGCGAGATCATGTTCTTCGGCGGACTGGTCGTGGCGTTCTTCGTCCTGCGCATCGCCGCGCCCGTGTGGCCGCCACCGGATCAGCCGCGGCTGCCGGTCGGCGTGACCGGCGTGAACACGCTCGTGCTCCTGTCCTCGAGCGTCCTGATGATCGGCGCCGTCCGCGCCCTCGCCAGAAAGCAACCAGGCGAGGTGGTCCGTCGACTCGCGTGGGCCGGCGCGCTCGGCCTCGTCTTTCTCGCCGTGCAGGGCTACGAATGGGCTCGCCTCGTCGGGTTCGGTCTGACCGTCTCGTCCGGTGCGTACGGCGCGACGTTCTACACCCTGATCGGTGTTCACGGCGTCCACGTGCTCGGCGCGCTCGTGTGGCTCGCTGTCGTCCTGATGCACGCGGCGCTCGGCCGTTACGCGGACGGCCCGACCGCGGGGCTCCGGGCCTGCGCGATCTACTGGCACTTCATCGTCGCGCTGTGGCCGATCCTCTACGTGGCGGTGTACCTCCTGTGATGACGTTCAGCGAGGAGACGATATGAGTGACGTCGCGACCATGCATGCCGCGGTCGAGCCGGCCGAGGCGCCCCTCACGCCCGAGAGCTGGGGCAAGCTCGGGATGTGGATCTTCCTCATCGGCGACGCCGTCGGCTTCGGCGTGCTGCTGGCCGCGTACGGCGCGATGCGGGCGACCAGCGCAGACTGGCCCAACCCGTACCAGGTGCTCGGGATCAACCTCACCGCCGCGATGACGTTCCTCCTGATCTGTTCGAGCGTCACGATGGTGAAGGCGCTCGAGTGGCTGGGCAAGGGCGACCGCGATCGGTGCCGCTGGTTCCTCTTCTTCACGGCGCTGGGCGGCGCGATCTTCGTGAGCTGTCAGGCGTACGAGTGGCAGCACCTGATCCACGGGGGACTGCACATCAACGGCAATCCTTTCGGCGCGGCGCTCTTCGGCACGAGCTTCTTCCTGGTCACCGGGTTCCACGGGCTCCACGTGACCGGCGGCGTGATCTACCTCGTGTCGATCATCCGCTGGGTTTCCCATCGCGCGGATCCCGCGGCCAGCTACAACGCCGTCGAGATCACCGGGCTCTACTGGCACTTCGTCGACCTGGTCTGGATCATGGTCTTCACCTTCATGTACCTCCTGTAAGAGGGCGCACGATGGCGACCGCCGAGCACAAGCATCCCAACTACATGAACATCTTCTGGTGGCTGGCGATCCTGACCGTGGTCGAGCTGGCCGTGATCTTCATGGGGTTCTCGAAGATCACGGTCGGCGTGCTGCTCTGCGCGCTCGCGCTCGCGAAGGCGGCGCTGGTCGCCATGTACTTCATGCACCTGCGCTTCGAGGTGCGGACGCTCGGGCTCATCGCCGTGACGCCGCTCGCGATCGCGACGCTGCTCATCTTCCTGCTCTTGCCCGACGGCTTTGCCGTGGCGCACAAGACGCAGGGCGCGAAGGCGCCGGTCGCCGCGCCCGCGAAGCACTGAAGCCGGCGATCAGCCACCGTGAGTCATGGAGTCCTCGCACGGAGGCCGCGGCGTGGCGCGTGCTGCCGCACGCGGGGTTCGGCTCCTGTGTCCGCGGTGCGGGCGCACGCGGCTGTTCCGGACGTTCTTCGGGATGCACGAGGCGTGCGCGGTCTGCGGTCTTCGCTTCGAGCGCGCGCAGGGGTACTGGGTGGGGGCGATCTACGTGAACTATGCCGTGACGGTGACCATCGCCGTCGGCGGCTATTTCCTGCTGTGGTGGCTCGGCAACGTGTCGACGGGAGCGCAGCTCTTCATGTGGATCCCGTTCGTGATCCTGTTCCCCTTGTGGTTCTTTCGGTATAGCCGGAGCCTCTGGCTCGCGATGGAATACCTGGTCAACCCGGAGCCGTGAAGGGACTGACGGGGACGGTGAGGAGATCGGTGTCGTCGATGGCGTTGCTCTCGGTCCTGGCCGGAAGCGCGTCGAGCGCGCGCGGCTACGAAGAAGGGCCGGTCGGCGACGCGGGCACGCTCGCCGGTGTCGTCCGCTTCGCCGGCACGCCGCCGAAGCCGGCGCGGCTTTCCGTCGCAAAACATCCGGACGTCTGCGGAGAGCCGAAGGAGTCGGAGTCGCTGGTGCTCGGCGCGGATCGTGGCGTCAAGGACGCGGTGGTGCGCATCGAGGGCGTGGCGCGCGGCAAGAAGAACACGGGGGAGCGCGTGCTCGACAATTCCCGATGCGTGTTCGTTCCCCACGTTCTCGCCGCGATGGCCGGGAGCCGGGTGCGCGTGAGGAGTTCGGATCCCGTCGTGCACCAGACGCGCGGCGTCAGCGGTCAGGAGACGGTGTTCAACCTGGCGCTGCCCGGTCGCGGGCAAGAAGTGGACATCACGCGCCGGCTCGCGAAGCCCGGCGTGGTGCGCGTCACGTGCGAGGTGCACCCGCACATGTCCGCGTGGCTCGTGGTCCACGACAGCCCGTACATCGCGACGACCGACGAGCGCGGCCTTTTCCGCATCGACGGCATCCCGCCGGGCGCGTACACCGTCACGCTCTGGCACGAGGGTTTCCCGAGGCGGCGCGCCGGCGCCGACGGCCGGGCTCGATACGAGGAGCCCAGGACGGCGACGCAGGCCGTGACGATCGACCGGGGGGCGATGACGACGGTCGAGTTCGAATTGCGATAGCGCGGGCAAATCGGTACGAGGACGGAGGAGGGCATGGTCAAGCACATTTACGTTCCGGTCGACAACTCGGACTATTCGAATCGCGCGATCGACCTCGCGGTGGAGCTTGGTCGCGCGTTCGGGGCGAGGCTCACGGGTTGTCACGTGTACGCCGCGCGGCTGCACGACTACCGGTTCAAGCAGATGGAGTACACGCTCCCCGAGGAGTACAAGGACGAGACCGAGCTCGAGCGCCAGCGGAAGATCCACGACTCGCTGATCGCGATGGGTCTCCAGCTCATCTCCGATTCGTATCTCGACGTCATGGCGAAGAAGGCGGAGGAGGCTGGCCTCGCCTTCGACAAGAAGATGATGGACGGCAAGCACTACAAGGCGCTGATCGAGGACGCCCTCGCGTCGGACTACGACCTGGTAGTGATGGGCGCGCTCGGCATGGGCGCGGTGAAGGACAGTCAGCTGGGCTCGGTGACCGAGCGCTTCGTCCGCAAGGTGACGAAGGACACCCTGATCGTCCGCAACGGAGACCCGCGCCGCGACACCGAGGGCGCGATCGTCGTCGGGCTCGACGGGTCGCCGCAGTCGTTCAACGGTCTCAAGCTCGGCATCGCGCTTGCGCGGGCGGTCGGCCGGCCGCTGCAGGCGGTCGCCGTGTACGACCCTTACCTCCACTACGCGATGTTCAACGGCATCGTCGGCGTGCTGAATGAAAAAGCCTCGAAAATTTTCAGATTCAAGGAGCAGGAGCAACTCCACGAGGAGATCATCGATACGGGATTGGCGAAGATCTACCAGTCGCATCTCGAGATCGCGCGCAAGCTCGCGGCCGAGGACGGCGTCGACCTCCAGATCACCCTGCTCGACGGCAAGTGCTTCGAGAAGATCCTCACGTTCGCCCGCAAGGAGCACCCCTGGCTCCTGATTCTCGGCCGGATCGGCGTCCACTCGGACGAGCGCGAGGTGGACCTCGGCTCGAACACCGAGAACCTGCTTCGCCTGGCGCCGTGCAACGTGCTGCTCACCGGCGGAACGTTCTATCCGCCGCTCGACGTCAAGGCGGAGGAGATCATCTCGTGGACGGAGGAGGCGGAGGCGCGCATGGAGCGGGTGCCTATTCAAGTCAAGGGCGTCGCTCGCACGGCGCTCTTGCGCTACGCGATCGAGCAAGGGCACACGGTCATCACGAACAAGGTCATCGACGAGGCGATGGCGATCTTCATGCCGTCGCGCATGGCCGAGAAGATGCAGATCCTCGCCGAGGACGTCGCTGTCGCGACGCTGCGCGCGTCCGAGCAGGCGGCGACCGCGATCTGCTCGATTTGCGGATATACGGTCAAGGGGCCGAATCCCGTCGTGACGTGCCCGGTGTGCCGTGCGAGCGCCGACCGGTTTCAGCTCATCAGCCGCGACGTCGTCGAGGCGATCGCCGCGCAGGAAGGCGGCGTGGCCGAGGAAGAGTCGATGCCCGGCGTGACGGTCAAGTGGTCGGCGGACGCGCGCGACGCGCTCCGCGAGGTCACGGACGGCTACCTGCGCCGGCGCGCCAAGGCCCGGATCGAGAAGTACGCGCGGTCGAAACGGATCCCGGTCATCACCTGTCAGCTCGCGCTGCCGATGATCGAGGAGACCGTCGGCCGCGACAAGCTCGGCGCCGGATGGGACACGCTCCTGGCGAAGACGAAGTTCGAGCCCGCCGCGGCGCCCGGCGCTGTCGCGAACGGGCAGCCGGACGGCTTTGCGTGGACCGAGGAGGCGACCGCGCGGCTGAATCGCGTGCCCGCCGGATTCATGCGCGACATGACCCGCGAAGAGATCGAGCGCGTCGCCACCGACAAGGGCGTGAGCACGATCGACCTGGCCGTCTGCGAGGAAGGCATCGGGCACGCGCGGGAGACCATGAACGAGGTCATCGCCGGGTACGTCTCGCAGAAGAAGCCGCGGTAACGGGAGCCGGCGGATGGCGGGGCCGCGACCGTCGTGACGCTCGAACGATGACGACCGCGTACACCGCCTACTCCGTCTCCTGGAATCTCACCCAGCGGTGCAATCTCGAGTGCGCGCACTGCTACATGTCCGCGTCCTCGCGCGCCGACACGCGCGGTGAGCTTTCGACCGACGAGTGCCGGCGCGTCATCGACGAGATCGCGCTCGTCAATCCGAACGTCTTCCTGATCCTCACCGGCGGTGAGCCGTTCTTGCGGAAGGATCTCTTCGAGATCGCGGCCCACGCCGTCGAGCGGCGGTTCACCGTCGTGCTCGGCACGAACGGCGTCCTGCTGCGCGAGAACGAAGCCCGGCAGATGCGCCGGCACGGGGTGCTCGGCGCGTCCATCAGCCTCGACTCGACCGATGCCGTCCGCCACGATCGCTTTCGTCGGCTCCCCGGCGCGTGGGACGGCGCCGTGCGCGCGACGAAGACGCTCGCGGACGAAGGGCTCGACTTCTCGCTCCACATGTCGGTGACGGACTGGAACGTGGACGAGATCCCCGCGATGATCGATCTCGCGAAGGAGCTCGGGGCGAAGGTGTTGAACTTCTTCTTCCTCGTCCGCACCGGCCGCGGGCGGGATCTCACCGACATCGACGCCGCCCAGTACGAGCGGATCCTCACGTATCTCGCCCGCGTCCAGGGCGTGGGCGGGAGCGCCCCGTCGTTCGTCGAACGCATGCTGGGCGCCGTGACCGGACGCCGCGATCCGGGCGCGGGTTCGGGCTCGCGAGCGACCCCGGTGGCGGAACCGGTCGGCGGCGTCGCGTTCGAAGACCCGTGGTCGACGCCGGTCGGCCGCGCCGACGGGCTCCTCAATCCCTCGTCGCCGCTCTTGCGGAACTATGCGCACGGCTCGTGCCCGGCCGGGAAGTACTATTGCCGCATCACGCCGCTCGGGGAGGTCACGCCGTGCCCGTACATGCCGGTCGCCGCGGGCAATCTTCGCGATCACTCGTTCGATTCCCTGTGGCGCGGCGCACGAGTCTTCGACGATCTGCGTGAGCCGCGGCTCGGCGGTCGCTGCGGCGCGTGCGAGTTCGCGAAGATCTGCGGCGGGTGTCGGTGTCGGGCGTACGCGACCTACGGCGACTATCTCGCCGAGGATCCCGCCTGCGGCTATCAGCCGGGCGCGCGCGGCGGCCAGGTGATCGATCTGCCCCCGTCGCTGACGTTCGGGCAACCCGTGTCGTACGAGCTCACGTGGGATGTGGCGGCACGCGCCCGCCTCGACGCGATCCCGTCGTTCGCG
>QHRT01000104.1:15680-18141 GCA_003220195.1 Candidatus Rokuibacteriota bacterium
GATCACGCCGGAGCTCCTGGCCGACGTCCGCCGCCGCTGGGGCGGGCGCTTCCGACCGGCGCCGTGACGGCAACCGCGGACGATCGTTTCCGTCACGCGGCCCGAGCCTACTTCGTGTACGGCCTCGTCTACGCGGTCGGCGCGACGTACCTGTTCCGACTCGGCCTGGGCCGCGGGGTGACGTTCGGCGTGGTGTTCGTCCTCGTCGGGTGGACGCTCGTCGTCCTGATCCCGTTCCTGTTATCTCGTCGCCGGGCCATGTTCGAGCGCTGGATCCTGAGCCGTCGCGACTTCGCGCGCATCATCGCGCTCTTGCTCGCGATCCGTCTCTACAAGGTGGTTCACATCGCCGCGACGTCGAACATGGCGGCGCCAACGCCGTGGTCCTGGGTCATCCCGTACTGGCTCGGCGGAACGGTGTTCGCGATCGTCACGCTCGTCGCGCTGGTGCTGGTCGCGCGCGCGGCATGGGGTTCCGAAGAATGAGGAAGTACCGGGACATCGCCGGCGACGGCGGCTCCGACATCGTGGGTCAGATCGCCGAGCAGCAACGCCGGGCAAGGGCGGCGTGGGAAAGTCTGCCGTCAGCGCGAATCTCGCGACGGCGCTGGCGCTGGGCGGCTGGCGCGTCGGCGTGCTCGACGCGGACCTGAATGGCCCGAGCATGGCCAAGATGCTCGGCGTACGCGGACGACGGCTGCAGATCACCCCCGGCGGCGTCGAGCCGCCCGCGACCGCTCAGGGCGTGGCGGTGATGTCGATGGACCTCCTGTTGCCGACCGACGACGCCCCGCTCACGTGGGAGGCGCCGAGCCAGGAGGAAGCGCACACGTGGCGCGGCGCGATGGAAGCGAATGCGCTGCGCGAGTTCCTCGCGGATACCGAGTGGGGCGCCCTCGACGCGCTCGTGATCGACCTTCCGCCCGGGACCGATCGCCTCGCGACCGTCGCCGCGATCGTCCCGAAGCTCTCGGGAACGGTGATTGTGACGATTCCCTCCGAGGTCTCGCACCTGGTCGTCAGGAAATCGATCACGGTCGCCGCGCGGACCGGCGCGCCGATCCTCGGGCTGGTGGAGAACATGACGGGACTCTTTCCCGCGACGGACGCTGCGGCGCTCGCGGCATCGACGGGCATCCCGTTCCTCGGCAGTGTTCCGTTCGACCCTGCTCTCGCTCTTGCGGCGGATCGCGGCGATCCGTTCGTCGCCTCTGCGCCGGACCACGACGCCGCGAGGGCGCTGACTCAGATCGCTTCGGAAGTCCGCCGGACGCTCGAATCCACCGCGTGACGCGCGGCTCGCGCGAGCGCTTCGCCAGGAATCAGGCGCAGGTCAGCGAAAGCAGGTGACCGTCGGGTCGGGCTCGTAGCCCTTCAGCTTGTACGTCGCGACGAAGTTGTCCTCCCAGCCGGCGACGGCGACCCGGCCGAGCGCCTCCTCACCGTCGAAGGCGAGGACGCGCGCGCGGGACGCGAGCTCGCGAGTCCGGACGCGGCCGGACAGGTACTCGTCGGCGTCGACCTTCTCGATGAACGCCGCGATCGTCTGGTGGACCGGACGCTCCTTGGAGCTGGCCGGGATGCCTTTCAGCCACTCCACGATCACGCTGTAGCCGCCGATGACGTCGTCGTTCACCAGCTCGGCATGGCGCGCCATGCGCCGCAGCATCGGCCCGACGTACCGGGAGAACATCGCCGACGCGCGCTCTGCGATCGTCAAGCGATCGAACTCGGGCGAGGGCTGCTGGTCGACGTAGAGCCGGATGGACAGATACCGGTCGTCGTCGGTCGCCCCTTTCGGCTTGAAGAATCCGATCGAGTGCTTCGACACGTCGACCCACGGCAGGCAGTGGTAGATCTCGGTGTTCAGGTCGCGCAACGCGCGCTCGTGGCGCTGCGCCAGCGTCCGGGCTTTTTCGGTCTGGTACAGCGAGAGCGGCAAGATCCGATCGTCGGGCGCCGCCGACGCCGGCGCGGCTGCGGCGCGCCCGACCGTCGCGACGACGAGCACCAGGGCCGCGAGGACGCCCGAGACGCGGGTGGCCGTCACCGCTCGAGAATCTGTTCCTGGCTGACCGTGACCGGCTTGCCCCACCAGGCCTGCTCGCGCGCCAGCGCGACGTCCCGCCGGGTCACGCGCGCCGCGGTCCCTTCGCGATTGCGGAGCGAAAAGCCCATGTGATTTCCGGACGCGAAATGGGATCCGTGCTCTCGCCACGTCTGCCATTCTTCACCCGTTGCGCACCCGGCGGCCGCGATCAGGACGCCTCCCAACAGCAGCAGCCGCAGCCGGTCGCTTCGCATGTGCGTGACCCCCCTCGGGAGAGTGATGATTGCGGCCCTCATGCTACATCGAAATCTGGCGACGTTGATTCGCTGATTCATTCCGGCCCCGCGTGGCCCGGACGTCCGCGCTCCACCGTCCCTCGGCCCGGCCGGCCCCGGTGCCCGTGATAAACTC
>QHRT01000104.1:18182-22372 GCA_003220195.1 Candidatus Rokuibacteriota bacterium
TCAGCGGCTGGAACGACGCCGCCGAAGCTGCGACGACCGCCGCGCGGTATCTTGCCGCCGGCTTCGGCGCCAAGAAGCTGGCCGAGATCGATCCCGAAGAGTTCTATCACTTCGGCCTGTCGCGGCCGCTGGTGCGCTTCAAGCCGGACTCGGAGACCGAGCGAGAGGTCGTGTGGCCGTACACGGAGTTCTCGATCGCGCAGTCGCCCGACCTCGCCCGCGACATCATCATCGGCGTGGCTCCCGAGCCGCACCTGAAATGGAGACGGTACTGTCACGCGGTGCTCGAGGTCGCCAAACGAACCGGCACGACGCTCCTGCTGACGCTGGGCGCGCTGCTCGCCGAGGTTCCGCACACGCGGCCGGTGCGACTCTCGGGTGGCGCGGCTGATCCCGAGCTGGCGGCGATGCTGGGCGTCCGCCCCACCCGGTACGAGGGCCCGACGGGCATCGTGGGCGTGCTCGGCACGCTGGCCCGGGACCAGGGCCTCGCCACGGCAACCCTCTGGGCGAACGTCCCGCACTACATCTCCGGCATCGAGAATCCGAAGGCGACGCTGGCACTGGTCCAGCGGGTGCTGAAGCTCCTCGGGGGGGCGCTGGACTGCGCGGATCTCGAGGAATCCGTCCGGCAGTTCGAATCGAACCTGTCCGAGATCGTGAACCAGAACGCGAAGATCAAGGGGTACGTCGCCCGTCTGGAAGCGAGCGATGCCGCCGAAGAGCAGCCCGCGACACCCGCGAGCGATTTGCCCCCGGCATCGGAACTCCTGAGCGAGATCGAGCAGTTCCTGCGGCAGCAGCGTCCCGGCGGCTCGAAGGAGTAGTTCTGGCGCGAGCCGTCCGTCGGGCCTCGCTGGTCCTGTTGTTCCTGTCTCTCTCCACTCACGCCGCCGCGGCGATCCGGGTGGAGGTCCACGCCAGCCGCCTGACGCCGGGCGACGTCGGCTGGCTCCACGTCCGCGGCGTCCCGGCTCGCGCGATGATCGAGGGATCCATTGCGGGCCGGCCGCTTCATTTCTTCTCGTACGCCGACGGACAGGCGGCGCTCCTCGGCCTCGATCTCGATACCGCGGCGGGGACTCTTCCCTGGACCGTCGAAGTGGTCGACGCGGAAGACGAGCGACGAGTGTTCCGGGGTGCGGTCGACGTCGGCTCGCGCCGCTTCGTCGTGCAACGGCTCACGGTGCCGCCGTCGATGTCGGACCTCGACCCCGAGACGGAGCGGCGCGCGGTGGCCGAGAGCGCAAAGCTCCGCACCCTGTATCGAGTCGTCACGCCGGAACGGCTGTGGCAAGGGCGTTTCCTCCGTCCGGTGGAGGGGACCGACCCGGGCACGGGCTTCGGAGCCAGGCGAGTGATCAATGGCCAGCCCCGCATGCCGCATTCGGGTCTGGATTTCCCGGCGCCGCTCGGGGCTCCGATCGTCGCGGCGAATGGCGGGCGCGTCGCGCTCGTCGCCGAGTACTTCTTTCCGGGCCGCCTGGTCGTGATCGATCACGGGCTCGGCCTCTACACGCTCTACTTCCACCTCCAGAGCGCGTCCGTCGTGGAAGACGAGCTTGTGGAGCGGGGGCAACGGATCGGGACGGTCGGCGCGAGCGGACGCGTGACCGGGCCGCATCTCCACTTCGGCGTGCAGCTCGGCGCGGCCCGCGTCGATCCCGCCGCGCTCCTGCGGCTCGGCGTGAGCCACTAGACCCGCGGCCGCGTCGGGCCGGTTACCGGCGGCTCTTGCTGGTCTTCTTGCGAGCGGCCGTCTTGCGGCGGGCGCTGGTCTTCGCGGTTGCCCTTCGCGCCGTCTTCCGGGCCTTTGGCCGCGCCTTGCTCCTGGACTTGCTTTTCGACTTGCTCTGGGCCTTCGACGTCTTGCGACGGGCCGTCGGCTTCCGGGCGGCCGGCCGGCGGGCGGGGCGCTCCTCCAGCGCTCCCCCGAGCTCTTCGTCTGGCATGGTCATCGGCATGTCCGGACCCTGGTTCAAGCGCTCCATCCCCGTCCCCTCCGCGAGCCAATTCGAGTGTCGCTGCCATACGGTGCATGCGGACGAAGGAGTCGCGCAAGAGGAAATTCGCGACGCTCGTCACCCGGCGATGCGTCGTCTGAGGCGGGCGGCGTCGCGGCGCAGGGCGCCGTTCGACCAGATCGTGATCGTGGAGCGTCCGAGAATCCCATAGACCGCGGCGCGCGTGAGCTTGATCGGCGAGACCGCGGCGACCGGATCGGGATGCTCCGCGAGCCTGGCGAGTGTGCCGAGACCGATCATGAGCGGCCACGCGCAGCTCCACCGCGTGCGCACTTCGCGCCGCGGGATCGCGAGCGTGTAGCTCCACGCGACCTCGTAATGCTCGAGGGCGAGGCCGATGAGCCGGGCGACGAGCGGGCGCGCCCGCTTCGTCTTCGCCGGGTCGAGCAGGTCCTCGGGGAGAAGGCCGTGATGCTCGAGTTCCTGTGCCGGCAGGTAGCAGCGGCCGTGACGCAGATCCGTCGCGACATCGCGCAGCACGTTCGTCATCTGGAGAGCCTTGCCGAACCGCACGCCGCGCGCGCGCATGGCGATCGGATCCCAGTGCGCGAGCCGGGGACGATGCGCGAGATGGAGCGCCGTCCAGAACTCGCCGACGCAGCCGGCGACGAGATACGTGTAGTGATCCAGCTCGCCGAGCGTGTCGAGCGCCGTCAGCTCGGCGGCGGTCTCCCCGGGAAAGCGTGTGAGATCGAAGCTCATGCCGGACGTGATGGTGTCGAGCACGGCGCGGACCTCGGCGCGATCGTGCGGCGGGAGCGTGGCCACGAGCTCGAGCGCGTCCTCGACGCGCGTCAATAGGATTCGCTCGGCGTCGTGCGCCTGGTGCGGAACGCACGCCTCGGCGACCGCCGAGACGGCAACCGCGTCGCCGGCGTACGCCCGGCGAAAGGTCTCGAGATGGTGAAGGCGCTCCGCGCGCGGCACGAGCCGCGTGTCGGCGACAGTGTCCGCGGCGCGCGCGAGCAGATACGCGAGGCCCACGGGCTCACGCAGGTCTCGGGGCAGGATGCGGAGGGAGAGATAGAAGCTTCGACTGACCCGCTGGAGAACGCTGCCGAGCAGATCGCCTCGTGAATCGATCGCGCGTGAAGCGGTCGATCGATTCACGACCGCTCGTCGCCGCGCGCCATCTAGTCGATGTCGATCGGCTTGATCGGCGGGTCGGGTGAGTCCTTCGCCTTCTTCAACCCTTCCTGGAACATGCGGTCGAGCAGCTTCGCCTTCTGCCCGCTCGCGCGCGCTTCCATCTCGCGGCGGAACCGTTCCTCGCGCTCGGCGGACTTCGACTTCAGCACGTCGAACGCCGCATCGATGTCGCTCACGCTGCGCTTGCGGGGCGGCTCCTCGTGCGCGACGACCGCGGCGAGGTCGGGGTCGATCGTCAGGCGAGCTTCGCAGCAGGGGCAGGTCACGGTGAACGACGGAGTCGACATGGGCGTCACGCTAGCGCGTCGACCACGAATGGTCAAGCGCGCCGGCATCCGATTTGCGTCTCACGGAGTGCGCTGGAGGTATGTCAGCCATGGGCGCTTTGCGCATCGTTACAAGTGGAGGGGACGATCCAGCAAGCGAAGGGCAACCAGGTCGTGTTCAAGACGAAGGACGGCCTCCCGGTATCGCTCGACGTGTCCTCCATCAAAGGCTTGCCGGCCCTGTCACCGAACGCGCGCGCGACGCTCTTCTACGAGCAGGGCGCGCAGCCGGCGCCCGGAGCCGGCAACACCTTCACGGCCGAGGCGCTGAAGCGAGAATCGACGTCGCGATAGAGACGTGTATCGGATCGTCGACGGACTGCGGCGAAGAGCCGGCATTCCGGATCGCGCGCGGTAAACTACGCGCGTGCCGGATCGGGCCAACGACTTTTCCTGGTCGCGCAGCCGCGACGGCTGCTTCCAGGAGTGCAAGAGGAAGTACTTCTACCAGTACTACGGCGCGTGGGGCGGATGGGACGCCGGCGCCGTCCCCGAGGTCCGGCGGCTCTACATCTTGAAGCAGCTCCAGTCCCGGCAGCAGTGGGCCGGGCGCGCCGTGCACGACGCGATCGAGATGGCGCTCCTCGCGTTCGCCGACGGCCGCGACATCCCGGTCGAGCCGTTCGTCGCCGACGTCATCGAGCGCATGCGCGGGGAATGGCGAACCTCCCGGGCCGGCCACTACCGGGAG
>QHRT01000104.1:22419-22912 GCA_003220195.1 Candidatus Rokuibacteriota bacterium
TGTGCCTTCGCCATTTCTTCCGATTGCCGCTGGTGGCCTCGATCCGTCGCACCGCGCCCGAGCACTGGTCGATCGAGCACTGGTCGAAGGCGTTCGACTTCGAGGGAACTCAGGTGTGGAGCGCGCCGGATTTCGGCTTCTGGACCGACGACGGGCGATTGTCGCTGGTCGACTGGAAGACGGGAGGCTCGCGGCCCGCGGCCGCGGCCTTCCAGCTCGGATGCTATGCGCTCTACGCTCGCGAAGTCCTCGGCGTGGTCCCGGCGCAGGTCGACCTCTTCGAGGTGAACCTGCGCCAGCCGGAAGTGACGCAGCATCGCTGGGACGACGAGCGGCTCGATCGAATCCGCGGACAGCTCAGACTGTCGATCCGTGCGATGAAAGCGTATCTCGCGGACGCGGAGGCCAATGCCGCCGTGCTCGACGACTTCGAGCGCACCGAAGAGCTTCGCCTCTGCAACTGGTGCAACTTCCGCGCGGTCTGTCGGCCGGA
>QHRT01000567.1:0-1219 GCA_003220195.1 Candidatus Rokuibacteriota bacterium
CGCTCGGCTACCTGGCGGATCGGACGTTCCAGGGGGCGATCCGCCGGCTGGCGTGGCGCTACGCGCCGACGAACTGAGCCGCCCGTGCGTGTCCTCTCGGCCGCCGAAGAAGAGCGCGCACGGCGCCTGCACGACGAGGCGTTCGTGTTCGCCGCGCACACGGACTTCATCGCCGGCGTCAGCGAGGGGCGGAGCCGCGGCGAGAAGGGAGTCGCCGGGCGGCGTCAGCTGCCGCTCCTGCGCGCGGGCGGGGTCAAGGCGGTGTGCGAGCACGTGGCTGGCGACACGCCGTACTTTTCCACGCTCGCGTTCCGCAACGTCCGCCCGCTGCAGCCGACGAAGTTCGCGCTGCAGGCGCTCGACTACTGGTACGCCGAGTTCGAGGAGACGCCCGACTGGCAGCTGGTGCTGGAGGCCGACGATTTCCGGCGCGCCGCGCGGGACGGCAAGGTGGCGGTCGTGTTCGGATTTGAAGGCGCGATGCCGATCGACGATGACCTCGGTCTCTTGAGGATGTTCCATCGTCTCGGAATCCGGTCGATCGGCCTCACGTGGAACGGCCGCAACCTGCTCGGCGACGGCGTGGCGGTCGGATCCGGCGGCGGGCTCACGCGTTTCGGACGAACCGCCGTCGCCGAGCTGAATCGGTTGGGGATCGTGATCGACGTCTCACACATGAGCGACGAGGGGATCCGTGACGTGATCGAGGTCTCGGCCGATCCGATCATCGCCTCCCACTCGAACGCGCGGGCGCTGTGCGCGCACCCGCGCAATCTCACCGACGACCTCGCTCGCGCGCTCGCCGAGCGCGGCGGGGTGATCGGGCTCCACATGCTGAACCAGTTCGTCTCCGGCTCGACGCGCGCCACGCTCGATCAGTTCCTCGACCACATCGATCACTTCGTCCGGCTCGTCGGCCCTGATCACGTCGGTCTCGGCCCCGATTGCATGGAGCAGTGGCCGGCCGACGTCTATCGGACGCTCTGGGCCGGGACCGAGATGGCGACGCTCGAGTTTCACTACCCGCCCGAGTTCGACTCGCTGGCGAAGTGCCTGAACGTGACGCGCGGTCTCGTGGCGCGCGGCCACGACGACGCGAGCATCCGGGGCATCCTCGGCGACAACGTCCTGCGCGTGTTCGAGCGCGTGCTCGGGAGGCGTTCGTGAACGACGACTGGATGGACGACGCGCCGGCAGGTGCACCGCTGTGCTTCGTGAA
>QHRT01000567.1:1330-4271 GCA_003220195.1 Candidatus Rokuibacteriota bacterium
CGCATCTCGTGTACTCGGGATTCCGGAAGCTCGAGGACATCGACCGCTGCCCGGTCGAGACGGCCGCGATCAACGCCGTGCTGAACGCCGCGACGGTGCTCCGGGCCGGCTACACGACGATTCGGGACCTCGGCACGATCGGCAACGTGGCCGTCGCCATCCGTGACGCCGTGGCCCAGGGTCGCATCCGCGGCCCGCGCGTCGTCGCGAGCGGCCGCCTGCTCCACGGGACGAGTGGCCTCGCCGACACGCTGCCCGCGCACTGGGAGAACTGCTGCGGCTTCGGCCTGCGCGTCGACGGATCTCAGGAAATGCTGAAAGCGATCCGGCGACAGATCCGCGACGGCGTCGACAACATCAAGCTCGGCGCCAGCGGCGCGGAGGGCAGCCCGCACGCGCACACGTGGATGACGACGCTGAACGAGGAGGAGATCACGATGGCGGTGCACGAGGCCCATCGCTGGGGCCGCACGGTCGCCGTGCACTGTCAGTCCTACGAGGCCGTCAAGTTCGCGCTCCGCGCCGGCGCCGACACCATCGAGCACGCGACCCGCCTCGACGACGAGGGCCTCGCCCTCTTCCGCCAGAGCCGCGCCGTGCTCGTCCCGACGCTCAGCACGCTCTACAGCGTCTTGGAGCTCGGCGAGAAGCTCAACCTGCTCCCGAAGCAGCGCGAGGAGATGCAGGTCAATCACCCGCTGTGGACGGACAGTTTCCGGCGCGCACGTGAGGCCGGGATCCCCATCGCGGCGGGGGCGGACATCGGCAATCGCTATCCGCACGGAGCGAACGCGCGCGAGCTGGAGTTCCTCGTGCGCGAGGGCATGAGCGCGCACGACGCGATCCGGGCGGCGACGGGCGTCGCCGCCCGCGCGCTCCATCGCGAGGGCGTCATCGGCACGCTCACGCCCGGCGCGTGCGCCGACCTGCTGGTGCTCGACGCGGATCCGCTGGGCGACGTCCGGGTGCTCCAGGACGCCGCGGTCCTCAAGGTCGTGATGCAGGGCGGTCGCGTGGTCGCGGGGACAATGCTGGAGGTCTCGCCGGCGGCGGGGTCCCTGGTGGGGCGTTGACCATGGCCCTCGTCGTCCGCGGCGGCACGATCGTCACTCCGGCCGGCGCCGACGTGCGCGCCGAGCGCGGCACGATCGTCGTCGAGGGCGACCGGATCGCGCGCGTGGCGTGGGGCGCGGAGGCCGCGCGCGTGGAGGCCGACCCCGCCGATCGCGTGATCGACGCTGTCCGGATGCTGGTGATGCCCGGACTCGTCGACGCGCACTCGCACTTCTACGGCACGCTGATCCCCGGGCTCATCGATCGGCTGCCGCTCGACGTCCGGCGCCCTTTCCTGACCGCGTGTACCGATGGGTGGACCGATCGCGACACGTGGGTCGCCACGCTGCTCGGGGCGTTTCGTTCGATGTGCGCGGGAACGACGACGGTGCTCGAGAACGGCGCCCAGGGGATCGAAGCGACCGTCCCCGCGGTCCGGGCGCTCATGCAGAGCGGTCTGCGCGCGGTCGTCGGGCCAATGATCAGTGACCGTCCGTTCACCGAGACGATGCCCGGCTACGTCGAGCGCCTCCCGGACGCGTTACGTCAGGAGGCGCTCGGAGGTCCGATGAGGTCGGCTCGCGAGCTCGTCGACGACTGTCTCGCCATCGCCAAGGCGTGGCATGGCGCCGGGGGACGGATCTCGATCTGCTTGAGTCCGTGGACGCCCTACGGTTGCACCGATGATCTGCTCACGCGCGTGGCGGAGGCTGCCCACGCGCACGGGCTTCCGGTGCACACGCATCTTCTGGAGACCCGACCGCAGGCCGTCGTGGCGCGCCGGATGTACGGGACGACGATGGTCGAGCACGTCGCGACGCTTGGCCTCCTCGATGCGCGATTCTCGGGCGCGCACGCCGTCTGGCTCTCCGATCGTGAGATCGACCTGATGGCCGCCGCGGGCGCCGCCGTCTCGCACAACCCGCTGAGCAACCTCTACCTCGGCAGCGGCATCGCGCGCGTGCCGGAACTGTTGCGACGCGGCGTGACCGTCGGCATCGGATCCGACGGCCCGAACTGCGGATCGACGGGCCCGCTCTTCGAGATCATGAAGCTCGGACTCGGGCAGGACGTGGGATCGATCGAAGTCGGCAAGAAGGCCGATCTCGTCCTCGTCGATGCGGGGACACCCGCCTTCGTGCCGCTCAACGACGCGGTCTGGCAGCTCGTGTACGGCGAATCCGGCCGCGCGGTCACGACGGTGATCGTCAACGGCGACGTCGTGCTCGAGCGCGGTCGCCCGGTCCACTTCGACCTCGACGCGCTGTTCGAGGAAGCGGCCGCGATCGGGCAGCGCCTCGCGGAGCGGGCACGAGCGGGCCTCACACGTATGGCGAGGCTCGAGCCGTACTTGCAGGACGCCTACCTCGCGCTGTTGGAGGAATTCGGCGGGGATCGCGCTGCTCCTCCAGGTCGCTGATCAGCGCCGCCTGGCTCCCTTCCGGCCAGGCCGGTAGCCGATCGTCGGCTCCGTCCCCGCGTCCTCGGCGTGGACGTGAGTCGCCTCCGTGGCTTCCTGGCGTTTGGCTGCGAGCGCCTCGGGCGAGGGCGTGGCGGGAATGAGGCAGTGCTTCGCGCTGCCGATGAGGTCGCGACGGCCGGCGTCCACGAGCGCCTTGTGGACGACGAACCAGTTGCGGGGCTCGAAGAACTGCATCAACGCGCGCTGCGTCTGCCGGTCGCGCAGCTTCTTGACGGTGTCGACGGGCGTCATGGTCAGCGGGTCGATCCCGGTGTGGTAGATGCACGTCGCAATGTCCATCGGCGCCGGGATGAAGTCCTGCACCTGCCGCGGCCGGTACCCGTGCGTCTTGAGAAAGACGGCCAGCTCGATCATGTCCTCCACACGAGAGCCGGGATGGCTCGCGATGAAGTAGGGCACGAGGTA
>QHRT01000105.1 GCA_003220195.1 Candidatus Rokuibacteriota bacterium
GTGCTCGGGGATCCGCCCTACAACTTCATGCTTCACACCGCGCCGTTGCGCGAGCCCGCGCTGGCGCACTTCCACTGGCACCTCGAGATCATCCCGAAACTGACCCGGGTCGCCGGCTTCGAATGGGGAAGCGGATTCTTCATCAACTCGGTGAGGCCGGAAGACGCCGCGGCCGCGCTGCGGGAGGTCGCAGATTCCGCGATGCTATACTAGGCGCCGGTCGGGCGATCCAGCCGCGGGAATAGCTCAGTGGTAGAGCACGACCTTGCCAAGGTCGGGGTCGCGGGTTCGAATCCCGTTTCCCGCTCCACCCTTCTGGACTCGCTCACGAGGCCGGCGGCGCCACGACGGAAAATCGGAACGTTCTCGGGGCCGGCGTTTGTCCGGCCTTCATGGCCAGCACCACCAAAAAACTGGACCCCGGCGCAAGGCGCTCGAACACCGGTGGCGCATGCCAGAGGGTGGCGGTCGGCGCTCTCGGGCCGGCGCCTTGAGGCGTGCTGAAGCGCACGACTCCGGCGGGGAAGACGAACTCGTTGAGCGTCGCGCCGGCGGCGATGACCGAGGGGACCATCGGGGCCGAGAGTTGATTCAGCTGCACGCCGCGGTGGATCATGCGATGTCGCTGGCCGCTCGGATCCACGAACACGCTTTCTTCCCAGTCGACTTGCACGTCGTTCCGCGAGGTGTTCGTGACGATCATCGAGAGCGCGTGGAGCCGCTCGATCCATTCTCCGGGAACGGGGCCCGCGCCTTCGAGACTCGTGGTCGTGTACGCGAAGCGCCACTGGCCCACGTCGTCCGCCAGCACGATCGCGCCATACGCGCGATACGTCGACGTCTCGACGCGGCTCTGCAGCTGGCTCTCCCGTCTCAGCTCGATGACGCCCTGGCCCTCGGGAGAGGTGAGGAGAAGCCGATGGAGGATCCGCGGCGGGCTTGCGGTTCGAGCAGGTGCCGTCGGCGTGTCCGGCGGAGTCTGCGCCGCGCAGCCGGCCAGGACGACGATCGCACCTGCGAGAAGGAGACGTTTCATTCCGCGCGTTGTATCATAAGGCTCTCGTCGCGATTGGGCAACGGCGGCGTACCCAAGTGGTTAAGGGAGCGGACTGCAAATCCGCGATGCGGCGGTTCGAATCCGCCCGCCGCCTCCATTTTTCACGGAGCGTCCGACAGCGTCCTCGAGGACTGGGGGGGCGTGGCGAAACCTGGCAGCCGCCGAGGACTTAAAATCCTCTGTCCGCAAGGACGTGCAGGTTCGAATCCTGCCGCCCCTACCACCCGCGCTCTGATGCCTCCCGCTGATTGGACGCCGCCGAACGGCCAGGCTATCTTACGTTCGTCATGCCCCCGCCCGCGCTGATCGGCTTCGCGATGTCGTCTCCGGGCGCCATCGCCTTCCAGATCGGACCGCTCGTCGTGCGCTGGTACGGCATCCTGATGGCGGTCGCGATCGTGGTCGGGTTGTGGCTCGCGCATCGTCAGGCGAAGAGCGAGGGGCTCGACGCCGACGACATCATCGGCGTCGGCCAGTGGTCCATCCTCGCCGGCCTGATCGGCGCCCGCGCCTACGAGGTCATCTTCAACTGGGATTACTACGGTCAGTACCCGTCGAAGATCATCGCGGTCTGGGAAGGGGGGCTGGCGATCCACGGGGGACTGATCGTCGGTCCGCTCGTCGGCGTCGTGCTCGCGTATCGCAAGAAGCTGCCCGTCCTGCGCGGGCTGGACATCGCCGCGCCGAGTCTCGCGATCGGTCAAGCGATCGGTCGCTGGGGGAACTTCTTCAACGAGGAAGCGTTCGGCCGACCGACCGAACTGCCGTGGAAGCTTTACATCTCACCCGAGCACCGGCCGGCGGGGTTCACCCAGGACGAGTTCTTCCATCCGACGTTTCTCTACGAGTCGCTGTGGGACCTGGCCGTCTTCGCCGCCCTGGTCGTCATTCTCAGGCCGAGACTCCGCGAGCGTCACGGCGCGCTGTTCTTCGCCTATCTCGGGCTCTACTCGGTGGGACGGTTGGTCATCGAAGGCCTGAGGCTCGACAGCTTCTGGCTCGGGTCGCTCCGCGTCCCGCAACTCGCGAGCGTCGCCGGGATCGTGATCGCGATCGTGGGGATCATGTGGTCGCGCCGTCGCGGCTCGATGCGGCCGAGCAGGGCGCGATCCGCAAGGACTGGGGCGGTCGCATCGCGATCGCGCTCGTCTATCCGAACACGTACGCCGTGGGGATGTCGAACCTCGGATTCCAGACGATCTACTGGCATCTGAACCAGATCCCCGACGTCGTGTGCGAGCGGGTGTTCTTCCCCGACCCCGTGGACGTCGATGAGCTCCGCCGCGGCGGCGGCAGGCCCTTCTCGCTCGAATCCCAGCGGCCGCTGACCGACTTCCACCTGATCGGCTTCTCCGTGACCTACGAGGGCGACTACCTGAACGTGCTGCGCCTGCTCGACCTGGCCGGGATCCCGCTCGAGTCCGGCGAGCGGCGATCCCACGATCCGCTCGTGCTCATGGGCGGGGTCTGCGCGTTCTCGAACCCGGAGCCGCTCGCGCCGTTCATGGACGCGATCGCCGTCGGCGAGGGGGAGGAGCTGGTATCGGCAAAGCTTCCTCGACGCGCTCGCGAGCGTCGAAGGGATCTACGTGCCGGATCGTTACGAGGTGACCTACGCTGCGGACGCCACCCTCGCCGAGGTGAAGCCTCGTGGGACCGCGCCCTCCGTCGTGACCAAGCGCCGGCTCCGCGACGTGAACCGGTTCGAGACCATCTCGCTCGTGAAGACGCCGAACGCCGAGTACGGACACATGGCGCTCCTGGAGGTGGGCAAGGGCTGCGGACGCGGATGTCGCTTCTGCCTCGAGGGCCAGGTCTATCGCCCGGTCCGGCATCGCAGCGTCGAGGCCCTGCGCGAGACCGTCCGGAAGTTCGCCGCCGACGGCTCGACGCGCGTCGGTCTCGTCGGCGCGTGCGTCAGCGACTATCCGTGGATCGGGCAACTCCTCGACGTGGTGCACGACGCGGGGCTCGAGGTGTCGATCTCCTCGATCCGGGCCGACAGCCTGACCGATCCGCTCGTCGCGGCGCTCGCGCGCGGTGGGCATCGCACGCTCACGATCGCGCCCGAGGCGGGGACCGAGCGTCTCCGTCGCGTCATCCGCAAGGCGATTACGGACGAGCAGATCGACGGCGCGTGCGATCTCGTTCGCCGGCGCGGGATCCCCAACCTCAAGACCTATTTCATGATCGGGCAGCCGACGGAGACCATGGCGGACGTGGAAGCGATCCCCGCGCTCGCCGCGCGCATGCTGGAACGGCTGCGCGTGCCGGATGGCCAGGGGCATCCGTTCGGCCGCCTCACGCTCTCGATCTCGTCGTTCGTGCCGAAGCCGTGGACACCGTTCCAGTGGGCGCCCTTCGACGGCGCGCCCTCGCTCCAGAAGAAGCTAGAGCTGATCAAGCAGGGCGTCCGGCGTTTCTCGAACGTGCGCGTGCTGCACGAGAACCCTCGCGAGGCCGCGCTCCAGGCGCTGCTCGCCCGCGGGGATCGCCGCGTTGCGCCCTTTCTCGCCCGCGCCGCGGCGCTCGACGGAGACTGGCGGCGAGCGCTTCGCGAGTGGGACGGCGATCCCGCGTTCTACACGACGCGTCCGCGCGGGACCGACGAACGGCTCCCGTGGGATCATCTCGACGTGGGCGTGAAGAAGAGCGGCTTGGTTCGGGAGTGGGAGCGTGCGCTCGCCGCGGACGCCGCGACGTCGCTCACGACGGTGGTCACATGACGAGCGTTCAGGACCGCTGGGGCCGCCGGCTCGGAAACCTTCGCATCTCGGTCACCGACCGGTGCAACCTCCGCTGCCAGTACTGCATGCCGGAGGACGAGTACGTCTGGCTGCCGCGCGAGGAGATCCTGCACTTCGAGGAGGTGAGTCGACTCGTCGACGTCTTCATCGAGCTCGGCGTCGACAAGGTGCGGCTCACCGGCGGCGAGCCGCTGCTCCGCCGCGACCTGCCACGGCTGATCCGCCTGGTGGTCGCGAAGCCCGGGTTGCGCGACGTCGCCATCACCACCAACGGCGTGCTGCTCGCCGCGCAGGCGCCGGATCTTCGTGCCGCGGGTCTCCACCGCGTGACCGTCAGTCTCGACACGTTGCGCCCCGAGCGATTCACGGCGCTCACGCGCCGGACCACGCACGGCGAAGTCCTCGAAGGGATCCGGGCGGTGACGGCCGCCGGATTCACCGGCACCAAGCTCGACACCGTGGTGATTCGCGGCGTGAACGACGACGAGCTGGTCGACCTGATCGAGTTCGCGAAGACGGTGCCCGCGGAGATCCGGTTCATCGAGTACATGGACGTCGGCGGCGCCACGCGGTGGTCGATGCAGAACGTGGTCAGCCGCGCGGAGATGCTCGACGCGGTGAAGGGCCGGTACGGAGGCGTCGAACCGGTGATCGAGGTGACGACCGCGCCGGCCGACCGGTTCCGGCTGCCGGACGGCACCGTGTTCGGCATCATCTCGTCGACGACCGCGCCGTTCTGCGCCGACTGCGATCGCAGCCGCCTGACCGCCGACGGGATGTGGTACCTGTGCCTCTACGCGCTCGCCGGGACGGATCTGCGCGGGCCGCTTCGCCGCGGAGCCACGACCGAGGAGCTCAAGTCGCTCATCACCGGGGGATGGACCGCCCGCACCGATCGTGGGGCGGAGGCGAGGCTGGCGCTCCGCGAGCGGACGCCGCTCGTCCAGATCGGACGATTGAAGGCGGACCCGCACCTCGAAATGCACACGCGGGGAGGCTAGCGTGGCGACCGGCGACGGCGTTCGCGTCGACGTCCTCGAGCGCGGCGCGGGAGAGCAGGTCTCGGAGCGCCGGCTCTACATACAGCTCCACGTCTTCGGCGGGTGCCTCGATCCGAAGCCGCTGGTGAGCGCTCTCGAAGCCGGCCGATTCGAGGCCGTGCTCTACCGGGACCTCGCTGACCCGCGCGGCGTCGGCGTGCTGGCGATGAGCGAGGATCCGAAGTTCTTCGTGACGGACTTGCGCGAGGCGCTCAATGGCGAGCCGTTCGCCGCGCTCTCGCGTGACCCCGAGCTCACGATGTTCGGGCGGACGTACGCCTCGGGCTTCGAAGCCGATCTCGACGAGTGGCTGCTCCGGCGTCCCCGGAGGACGGCGCTGAATCCGGCATGGCCCTGGGCCGTCTGGTATCCGTTGCGGCGGACCGGCCCGTTCGCGCGGCTCAGCGTCAAAGAGCAAGGTGAAATCATCCGCGAGCACAGCGTGCTGGGACGCGCGTACGGTGACGCCGACCTGGCGCACGACGTCCGACTCGCGTGTCACGGCCTCGATCGCGACGACAACGACTTCGTCATCGGACTCGTCGGCCGTGATCTCCATCCGCTGTCCCACCTGGTCCAGACCATGCGGCGGACGGTGCAGACGGCGCAGTACATCGAGCGGCTGGGGCCGGTCTTCATCGGGCACGCCCTGTATCAGAGCCCCGCTCGTCCAGCTGGCTGACGTCGGAACGCGACCGGGATGGCGAAGAGAAGGCGCGCGAAGAAGACGATGCTCGGCGGCAAGGCCGCCGAGTTCGTCGCTCGCGAGCGCGTCTGTCGCGTCGCGACGGTCGGAGACGGCGTCGTCCCGCACCTCGTTCCGGTCTGCCACGTGCTGTCGGGCGGGAAGCTCTACTTCGGCTCCGGCGACGACGCGCGGAAGGTTCTCAATCTGAAGGCGAACCCGCGCGTCGCGGTGACGGTCGACCTCTACTCCGACCACTGGGCGTCGTTGAAGGGCGTGATGGTGCAGGGAGCGGTGAGGTTGATCGAGCGTGGGCCGAGGTTCCAGAGCGTGCGGAAGCTGCTCTACGCCAAGTATCCGCAATATCCGCGCGAGGCGGCGATCTCGCCGTCGGATTCCGTCATCGTCGAGGTCACCCCGACGCACGTCTTCACCTGGGGGTTCGAGTAGTCTCTCCGTCCCTCGTGCCGTTCGACGCGAGTCACGGGAAGGACGTCGTCGATCTGATCGCCGCCGTCTTCGTCGAGTACGGCATGACGTTCGATCCCGACGACTTCGATGCTGATCTCCAGGACGTGCATGCGCACTACCTTGCGCGCGGCGGCATCTTCGCCGTGCTGGTCGACGCCGGCCGCGTGATCGGAACGGTCGCCGCGCTCCCGCGCTCCGACACGACGTGCGAGATCAAGAGGCTCTATCTCCGGCCCGAGTATCGGGGCCAACGCCACGGCCGGCGACTGATGGAGCACGTCCTCGCCTGGGCGGCCGAGCGCCGCTTTCACGAAGCCATCGCCTGGTCGGACGTGAGGCTCCTGACCGCTCATCGCGTGTACGAGCGCCTCGGGTTCGCGCCGATCGGCGAGCGAACGCTCGCGGACATCGACCGGAGCCGCGAGTACGGCTTCCGGCTCGCGCTTCAGGGCAAGGGCGCCGGCAGGTCCGACGCGTCCATCAGGTAGAGATCGACGCCGCGCGCGCACGAGCGGCCTTCCGCGATCGCCCAGACGATCAGCGACTGGCCGCGCTGCATGTCGCCGCAGGTGAAGACGCCCGGCACGCTCGTCATCCACCGGTCGTCCCGGCGGACGTTGCCGCGCTCGGTGAGGGCGAGACCGAGCTCCTCGATCGGCCCCGCCCGCTCGGGACCGAGGAATCCCATCGCGAGCAGCACCAGGTCGACGTCGAGCGTGAACTCGGTGCCCGGGACCGGACGGAAGTCGAGGCGGCCGCCGTCACGCACGATCTCGACAGAGATCGCTTCGAGCGCGCGCACGCGGCCCCGGTCGTCGCCGAGGAAGCGCCGCGTCGAGACGGAGTAGATGCGCTCCCCACCTTCCTCGTGCGCCGGGGACACGCGGAAGATGTTCGGCCACTGCGGCCAGGGATTGTCGGGCGCGCGACGATCCGGCGGCCGGGGCAAGAGCTCGAACTGGTGGACGGACGTGGCGCCTTGACGGTGGACCGTGCCGAGACAGTCGGCGCCGGTGTCGCCGCCACCGATGATGACGACGCGGCGGCCGGCGGCGCTGATGAACTCCCCGTCCGGGATCGGGTCGCCCTCGCAGCGCCGGTTCTGGAGCGGGAGAAAATCCATCGCGAAGTGGATGCCGGCGAGCTCGCGGCCGGGAATCGGGAGGTCGCGCGGCGCGCCGGCACCGCACGCGAGCACGATCGCGTCGAACTCGCGCTGGAGCATCGCGACGGTCGGGTTCGTCCCGACATTCGCGTTCGGCTGGAAGACGACACCTTCCTTTTCCATGAGCTGGAGCCGCCGGTCCAGGAAGCGCTTCTCCATCTTGAACTCGGGGATCCCGTAGCGGAGCAGGCCGCCGATCCGATCCGAGCGCTCGAGCACCGTCACCAGGTGCCCCGCGCGATTCAGCTGCTGCGCGGCCGCCAGGCCGGCCGGACCGGACCCTACCACGGCCACTCTCTTCCCCGTCCGCACCGCTGGCGGCTGGGGCACGACGCGGCCGGCTTCGAACCCGCGCTCGATGATCGTCTGCTCCACCGCCTTGATCGTGACCGGATCGTCGTTGATCTCGAGCACGCACGATCCTTCGCACGGAGCGGGACAGAGACGGCCGGTCCACTCGGGAAAGTTGTTCGTCGCGTGCAGGCGATCGAGCGCCTCCGGCCAGCGGTCGCGATACACGAGGTCGTTCCAGTCGGGAATGATGTTGCCGAGCGGACAGCCCTGGTGGCAGAAGGGGATGCCGCAATCCATGCAGCGCGCCGCTTGCGTCTGCAGGTCCTGCACCGGATACGGCAGAGAGACTTCCTGCCAGTCGCGCAGACGCTCGTCGATCGGACGCGAGGGCGCCTTCTTCCGATGGATCTCGAGAAACCCGGTGACCTTGCCCAAGGAGGTTATCCGCTGGTCTTGCCGACCAGCTCCGCGAACGTGGGCTCGCGTCCCTCGGCGCGCGCCAGCGCCTCTGCCGCGAGGACTCGCTTGTAGTCCTTCGGCATCACCTTGACGAACTTCGGGCGCCAGCTCATCCAGTCGTCGAGCACGGCGGCCGCGTACGTCGATCCGGTGAACTCGACATGCCGGCGGATCAACGTGCGGACCAGCTCGATCTCGTCCAGCCGGTCGAGCGATTCCAGATCGACCATGCCGCGGTTCACCCGCGTCGAGAAGTCTCCCTGGCGATCGAGCACGAACGCGATGCCGCCCGACATGCCGGCGCCGAAGTTCCGGCCGGGGCGGCCCAGCACGACGACGCGGCCGCCCGTCATGTACTCGCACCCGTGGTCGCCGATGCCCTCGACGACGGCGTGCACGCCGCTGTTCCGGACGCAGAACCTCTCGCCCGCCACCCCGCGCACGTACGCCTCGCCACCGGTCGCGCCGTAGAGCGCGACGTTGCCGATGACGATGTTCTCCTCGGGGACGAACGTCGAGGCCCGCGGCGGGAACACGATCAGCCGGCCGCCCGAGAGTCCCTTGCCCCAGTAGTCGTTCGCGTCGCCTTCGAGCGTCAGCGTGATCCCCCGCGGCACGAATGCGCCGAAGCTCTGTCCCGCCGACCCGGTGAAGTGGACGCGAATCGTGTCGTCCGGAAGACCCTCCGCGCCCCACCGTTTCGTGATCTCGTATCCGAGCATCGTCCCGACGGTGCGATGCACGTTGCGGATCGGCAGCCTGAGCTCCACCGGCTTCCTGTCCTCGATCGCGGCCCGGCATCGTGGAATCAGCGTGGTGCGATCGAGGGCCCGGTCGAGACCGTGGTCCTGTGGGACGACGCACCGGCGCGCGACCGTCGCCGGCATCTCGGGCTGGTAGAGGATCGACGAGAGGTCGAGCCCGCGCGCCTTCCAGTGCTCGACCGCTGCCCGCACGTCGAGCCGATCGACGCGGCCGATCATCTCGTCCACCGTCCGGAATCCGAGCTGCGCCATCAGCTCACGCACTTCTTCGGCGAGGAAGTGGAAGAACGTGGTCACGAACTCGGGCTGACCCGCGAACCTTTTGCGGAGCTCGGGATCCTGCGTCGCGATGCCGACCGGGCAGGTGTTCAGGTGGCAGACGCGCATCATGATGCAGCCCATCACGACGAGCGGCGCCGTGGAGAAGCCGAACTCCTCGGCCCCGAGCAAGGCGGCGATCACGACGTCGCGGCCGGTCTTCATCTGCCCGTCGACCTGCACGACGATCCGGTCGCGCAGCTTGTTCATCACGAGCACCTGCTGTGTCTCCGCGAGGCCGAGCTCCCACGGAACGCCGCCGTGCTTGATCGACGTGAGCGGGGACGCGCCGGTGCCGCCGTCGTGGCCCGAGATCAGCACGACGTCGGCGTGGGCCTTCGACACGCCGGCGGCCACGGTGCCGACCCCGACTTCGGCGACGAGCTTCACGTGAATGCGCGCGTCGGGGTTGCTGTTCTTCAGGTCGTGGATGAGCTGCGCCAGGTCCTCGATGGAGTAGATGTCGTGGTGCGGCGGCGGCGAGATGAGGCCGACGCCGGGCGTCGCGAATCGCACCTTGGCGATCCACGGATAGACCTTCGGCCCGGGGAGCTGGCCGCCCTCGCCCGGCTTGGCGCCCTGGGCCATCTTGATCTGGAGATCGTCGGCATTGACCAGGTATTCGCTCGTCACGCCGAAGCGCCCGGACGCCACTTGCTTGATCGCGCTCCGGCGCCAGTCGCCGTTCGGATCGCGCCGGTAGCGCGCGGCATCCTCGCCGCCTTCGCCGGTGTTCGACTTCGCGCCCATCCGGTTCATCGCGATCGCGAGCGTCTCGTGCGCTTCCTGGCTGATCGAGCCGTAGGACATCGCGCCGGTCGCGAACCGTTTCAGGATCGACTCGACCGGCTCGACGTCGTCGAGCGGAATCGGCGTCGCGGCGGACCGCAGATCGATCAATCCGCGCAGCGTGGCGAGGCGCCGGGTCTGGTCGTCGACGAGCTTCGTGTACTCCTTGTAGATCCGGTACTGTCCGGCCCGCGTCGCGTGCTGGAGCTTCTGCACGGTGTCGGGGTTGAACAGGTGATATTCGCCGTCGCGGCGCCACTGGTACTCGCCGCCCCAGTCGAGTTCGGCGCCGCCGACGGGCCGCTCGGGAAACGCGTCCGCGTGCCGCCGGCACACTTCCTCGGCCACCATGTCGATGCCGATCCCGGAGAGGCGCGACGCGGTGCCGGTGAAGTAGCGCTCGACCACGTCCCGGTTGAGCCCGATCGCCTCGAAGATCTGGGCGCCGCAGTAGCTCTGCAGGGTCGAGATGCCCATCTTCGCCATGACCTTGAGGATGCCCTTGTTGAGCGCCTTGACGTAGTTCCGCACCGCCTGGTCGTGGTCGATGTCGGTCAGGAGGCCCTCACGGATCATGTCGTCGAGCGTCTCGAACGCGACCCACGGATTGACCGCGCCCGCGCCGTAGCCGATCAGGAGGCACATGTGGTGCACTTCGCGGGCGTCACCGGTCTCGATGACGAGCCCGCAGCGCGTACGGGTGCCCTCGCGCACGAGATGATGGTGCACGGCGGCAGTGGCAAGGAGGCTCGGGATCGCCGCCAGCTCACGAGAGATCCCGCGATCGGACAGGATCACGATGCTGGCGCCGTCGGCGATCGCCTCGCTGGCGCGACGCTGAAGCTCCTCGCTCGCGCGCTCGAGCCCGGCGCGCCCCCCGGCGATCGGGAACAGCATCGACAGCGTGACGGCCTTGAAGCCCGGCACGCTCACGTTGGCGAGCTTTGCCAGCTCCGCACTGGAGAGCACGGGATCGGGCATCGCGATCTGCCGGCACGACTCCGGCTCCGGCTTCA
>QHRT01000574.1:0-436 GCA_003220195.1 Candidatus Rokuibacteriota bacterium
TCACGTCACGTCTTCAAGGCGCCGACCCGGTTCTACAAGACCGGCGCGGTGTTCCTCGCCTACCTGAACGGTCACCAGTCGCACTTCCGGATGGTGGGCGGCCTCGAGAGCGCCCGGTCGATCGTGCATCTCGCGGAGCTGTTCCGGCTCGCGGATCAGGCCGGGGTGCTGCGCGATCCCGACCTGGCGGTCTCGCGGATGCGCGGCGTGCTGGCAGTCGCGGGAGTCGCGTAGAGCCCCTCCAATCCGCGGCACCGACTTCGCCTCGTCGTCTCGTCACCCGGTCAACGGTCGCCTCGCCGGATCCGTTCGCGATCGCTTCGAGCGCGAAGTCGCGATCGAGCTGGCCTGAATGGCTATCGCGGTGATGGCGGTCTCGCGACGCGCGCCAGCTCGAGCCGTCGAGAACACGGAGCTCGCGCACGTCCCGTGGATG
>QHRT01000574.1:505-3051 GCA_003220195.1 Candidatus Rokuibacteriota bacterium
CTCCCCGGTCATCGGCAGGCGCGTGAGCCTGACACCGGTCGCGTCCTCGATCGCGTTCGCGATGGCGGCGGCGGGTGGCGCGATCGGAGGCTCCCCGATGCCGCGCGCGCCGAACGGCCCCAGGCCTTCGCCGGATTCGACGACGACCGCGTCGATGTCGGGAACGTCCATCGCGCTCGGGATCAGGTACGACGCGAACGATGTCGTGAGATTGATTCCGTCCTCGAGCAGCACCTCCTCCAGGAGACCGTAACCGAGCCCCTGCGCGGCGCCGCCCTGGATCTGTCCCTCGACCGACTGCGGATTGATCGCGCGCCCGACGTCGTGTGCGGCGACGTGCTTCAGCACGCGCACGGTCCCGATCTGCGTGTCGACTTCTACTTCCACGGCGTGAGCGCCGAACGTGTAGTCCGGAAAGATCTTGCCCGAGCCCTTTGCCAGGTCGACGGCCTCGCCGGCCGGCGCGTGATAGACCGCGAGCTGGCTCCGCGCCACGCCCACCCGCGCGCAGTGCGCCAGCACGTCGCGGAGCGCGACCGTGCGACCGTCCGCCGCGCGAATCGCCCCGTCCGTCATCTCGAGCGACGACGGGTCGAGGCTGGTCGCGCAGCTCGCGCGCCGCCTTCAGCGTCGCGTTTCCGGACATGTACAGCTGGCGGCTGGCCGTCGTCGTGCCGGCGAGAGGCGTGAGCGCGCTGTCGGCGATGTGCACCGACACGCTGTCGAGCGGCACGCCGAGCACTTCCGCCGCGATCTGGCAGAGCGACGACGCCTGGCCGCCGCCGACGTCGGGAACTCCGCAGCGCACGACCAGGCTGCCGTCCATCTCGAAGCCGACCCACGCGCTCGCCCAGTCGTGGAGCCAGACGATCCGGCCATACGGCTGGAAATTGCAGGCCAGACCACGCCCGACCTTGACGTGCGGCGCGCGCGGCGGTGACGGCGCGCCGAGCCCGGACCAGGCGCGATCGATCAGCTCCGGGAGCGCGACCTCCGTCTCCATCACCTGCCCGACCGGCAGCCGATCGCCGCGAGAGAGCGCGTTGGTGCGCCGGACCTCGCGCGGATCGAGTCGGAGCGCGCGCGCGACCCGATCCATCTGCGACTCGTACCCGAACACGACCTGCATCGCGCCGAACCCGCGCATCGCGCTGGTCGGCGGGTTGTTCGTGTACGCGACGCGCGCGTGCACGCGCGCCGCGGGGACGCGATACGGGCCCGTAGCGGTGACGCTCGAATACAGCAGCACGAGCGCGGAGAGATACGCGTACGCCCCGGAGTCGGCGAGCAGCTCGACGTCCTGCGCGAGGATCTCGCCGGTCGCTGCCGCCGCCGTGCGATACCTCATGCGATACGGGTGACGCTTGGCGCGCGCCGAGAGCGATTCCGCTCGCGTCCAGATCATCTTCACGGGTCGCCCGGTCTTCAGAGCCAGGAGGCCCAGGTACACCTCGACCGTCACGTCTTCCTTGCCGCCGAACCCGCCGCCGAGATAGGCGCCGATCACACGGACGCGGTTCTGCGGAACGGCCAGCGCCTCGGCGACGTCGCGAAAGTGCTCGATGACCTGCGTCGAGACGCGGATCGTGATGACCCCGTCGGAATCGATCCAGGCCACGCCGGATTCGGGCTCCAGATACCCGGCGTCGACCATCTGCGTCCGGTATTCACCCTCCACGACGACGGCCGCGCGGGCGAGCGCGGCGTCGACGTCGCCGCACGCGATCCGCCATTCGGCCAGGAGATTGCCCTCGTCGTGGACGCGCGGAGCGTCGGGCTCGAGCGCCCCCGCCGGATCGAACACGCCCGGCGTCGGCTCGTACTCGACCTCGACGGCTTCCGCCGCATCGCGCGCCTGGTCCAGCGTCTCCGCGGCGACGAGCGCGACCGGCTCACCCTGGTGGCGTACGCGATCTTCCGCCAGCACGTGGAGCTTGGCGCGCAGCGGACCGACGGTCGTGGTCTGGCCCGGCACGTCCGTCATCAGCGTGTTGCGCGGAACGTCCTTCGACGTGAGGACAGTCACCACGCCCGGCATCGCGAGCGCGCTTTTCGTGTCGATGCGACGGATGCGCGCCGACGGATGGGGCGAGCGAACGACGACGGCGTGGAGCATCCCGGCCATCGCGAAGTCGCCGGCGTACGCGGTGGCCGCCATGATCTTGTCGCGCGCGTCATGACGGACGACGCGTCGGCCGATCAGCGTGAAATCGCGCGCGAGCGTCGTCTCAGCCACGACTCGCCCTCCGCGACGCCGCATACGCCTCGATCGCGTCCACGATCTTCGTGTAGCCCGTACAGCGGCAGAGATTACCCTCGATCGCGCCACGAATGTCGTCCCGATCGGGCGCGGGATGCCGATCGAGAAACGCGAGCGCGGTCAGCAGCATGCCCGGCGTGCAGAATCCGCACTGCACGGCGCCGTGCCGGAGAAACGCCTCCTGAAGCGGATGCAACTCACCGTTCTCGACGATGCCGCGCACGGTCGTGATCGGCCGGCCGCGCGTCGCGACCGCCAGGACGAGGCAGCTCGACACCGGCCGGCC
>QHRT01000106.1 GCA_003220195.1 Candidatus Rokuibacteriota bacterium
CCGTGGACCAGTTCAGATTGCCGTAGACGACCTGCACCGTCCCGCGGCTCGACGGCGCCGCGACCTGGACGGCGGGAATCTCGCGCTGCAACGCCCACGCGTCTTCTTCGGTGATGGTGAGCTGACTGCCCTGGCCCATCCGGACGCCGCTCGCCGTGACGCTGCCCGAGAGCACGATGATCAGGTTCGAGCCGAGGCTCTGGATCTGCTCGGCGACGCGCGCCTGCGCTCCCGCGCCGACCGCCACCATCGCGATCACCGCGCCGACGCCGATGATGATGCCGAGCATCGTGAGAGCGCTGCGCAGCTTGTTCACGCGGAGCGCCGAGAGGGCGATCCGCACGGACTGCCAGACCATCATGCCGGCACCGGCTCATCCTCGACGAACGCGGCGACCGCGCTGGCGGCGTCGACCGGCGCTGCGACCGGTGCATCGGACAGGAGCCGGCCGTCGCGGAACGTCAGCACGCGCTTGGCGCAGGCCGCGACGTCGGCCTCGTGGGTGACCAGCACGATCGTGAGCCCGTCGCGGTTCAAGCGCTGCAGGAGCGCGAGGATCTCGATGCTGGTCCGCGTGTCGAGATTGCCGGTCGGCTCGTCGGCCAGGATCACGGCCGGGTCGTTGACCAGCGACCGCGCGATCGCCACGCGCTGCTGCTGGCCTCCGGAGAGCTGCGCCGGGTGATGGTGCTCCCGGTCTTCGAGTCCGACCTGGCGGAGCCGTTCGCGCGCGCGGACGCGCCGGTCACGCGCCACGAGACCCGAGTAAAGGAGCGGCAGCGCCACGTTCTCGAGCGCGCTCACGCGCGGAAGCAGATTGAACATCTGGAAGACGAAGCCGATCCGTCCGTTCCGGATGCGTGCGAGCTGATCGCGCGAGAGGCTCGCCACGTCGGCGCCGTCCAGCACGTAGCGGCCGGAACTCGGCGTGTCGAGACATCCAAGGATGTTCATGAACGTCGACTTGCCGGAGCCCGAGGGCCCCATGACCGCGACGAACTCCCCGGGCGCGATCGAGACCGACACGCCGCGGAGCGCGTGCACCGTGTGCGGTCCCAGGTGGTAATCCTTGACGAGCTCTTCGGTGACGATGAGCGACATCGCCCGCGCCCTTCCGATCAGAGTCTGAGGCGCGGACCGCCGGGCTGCTGGCCTTGCGTGGGCCGTCCCGCCGCCCCGGTCGCGCCGACGATGACTTCCTGGCCGTCCCGGAGGTCGCCGCGCAGGACTTCGGTCGCGCTGCCGTCGGTGATGCCGAGCCCGAGCGTGAGCGCCGTTGGTTTGCCGTCGGCGCCGACGATCCACACGCGCCCGGACGTTGCTGCGCGGCCCGTGCCGCGTCCGCCGGCCCCGGGCGGCGATATTTCGTCGTATTTCGCCTGCTGCGCCGGCGTGAGGATCTCGCGGATCTTCGCGCGCGTCGCTTCACGGATCTGCTGGCCCTTCCCCTGGCGCTCGGCGTCCGGGGCGCCGCGGAGCGCCATCATCTGCTGGCGACTGTCTTGGAGAATCGGCTCGAGCTTCTTCTGCTGCTCCTCGGTGAGCCCGAGGCCCTTCACGAGCCTCTCGCGCATCGCCTCCATGGAGAACCGACCGCCGCCGCCTTCGCCACCGCCGCCGGGACCGGCGCCCCCGCCGCTGCCCGGACCTCCGCCCGCAGAGCCTCGACCGCCGGTCGCCAGGGGTCCGGTAGCTTCACTTCCGGGAGGACGGAAGCGGAGCGCGGCGTTCGGAACTTTCAAGACGTCGGACTTCTCCGCGGTGACCAGCTTGACGTTCGCCGTCATCCCGGGAAGCAAGCGGCCGGCGGGATTGTCGACGCCGATGATCACCGTGTAGGTCACCACGTTCTGGACGATCTGCGGCGCCTTGCGGATCTGGGTCACGATGCCGTTGAAGGTCTCTCCCGAGAACGCGTCGACGGTGAACGCCGCGCGATCCTCGACGCGGATGCGTCCGATGTCGGCTTCGTCGACGCTCGTCTCGACCTGCATCTTCGTGAGGTCCTGCGCGATCGTGAAGAGCACGGGCGCCTGCAGGCTCGCCGCGACCGTTTGCCCGACGTCGACCTGGCGCGACACCACGACGCCGTCCACGGGCGCGAAGATCACGCTGTGATCGAGATTGATCTGCGCCTGCTTCAGGTTCGCCTGCTTGTTCGCGACCTGCGCCCTGGCCGAGGCGAGCCCCGCCTCCTGCACGCGGAGCTGCGCCAGGCTCGACCGGATCATCGCGGCCAGCGAGTTCTCGTTCGCCGCCGCGGCCTCGAGCTGCGCGACCGCCTGGTCCGCGTTGGCCTGCGCCGTATCGCGGTCGGCCTGGGCGATCAGGTTCTTCTTGAAGAGCTCCTCGTTCCGCTCCGCGATCCTCCTGGCGTCCGCCATCGCGGCCTGCGCCTTCGCGGTCTGCGCCTTGCCCTGGGCGAGCGCGGCCCGCGCGTTCTCGACGTCGGCGCGCGCCTTCTCCACCGTCGCCGTCTGGTTCAGCACGGCCGCCTGCGCGGCCTCGACATCGGCCTTCGCCTGGTTGACCTGCGCCTCGAAGATCTCGGGGTCGATGCGCGCGATGACCTGGCCCTTCTTCACGACCGAGTTGAAGTCGACCAGGAGTTGCTTGATCTGTCCCGAGACCTGACTGCCGACCTGGACGGTGATCACCGCGTTCAGGTTGCCCGTGGCGGACACGGCCGCGGTGAGGGGCCCGCGCTCGACGCGCGCCAGGCGGTACTTGGGAACGTTCCCGCGGCTCTGCACGGCGAGGTAGCCCCAGACCCCGCCGGCGACGACGACGATAACGACGAGCAGGGTGACGAGACGCCTCATGGCCACCGGTTAGACGCGACGCTCGACGTGATATTCATGCGGCGGCGAGACGCGTGCCGGGCGACCGCTACCTTCTTCCGACGGCCTGATCGAGGGCCGCCAGGTTCTTCCGGTAGTCGGAGAGCGCCTGCGTCTCGGTGTTCTGCGCCTGGGTGAGCGCGAGCTGCGCGTCCGTCAGCTCGAGGATCGTCCCGACCCCGGCATCGAAGCGACCCTGCGCCAGACGGAAGTTCTCCTGTGCCGACTCGACGGCCTTCTGCGCGGCCTGGATCCGCTCCTGCGCTTCTTCCACGCTGATCTGCGCCTGCTCGACCTGTCGCTGGATGTCGAGCTCGAGCGCGCGCACGCGGTTCTGGTTGCCTTCGAGCGTGGCCTTGGCTTCGCGGTACCTCGCGATGCGGTTGCCGCCGTCGAACATCGTCCAGGTCAGGTTGAAGGTGGCGGCCCACGTCGGGAGAAGTTCGGTGCGCGAACCGCCGTACGTGCCCGTGCCCGTCACGTCGGGAAAGAAGTCGAGGAACGTCCGGCGGACGGTGAACTCCTGCGCTTCGACGCTCAGGCGCGACTGGCGGTAGTCGGGACGGAGCCGAAGGGCCTCGGCTTGGAGCGTCGCGCGATCGAGCGTCACCGGCTGATACGCGAGGTTGTCGACGATCTGCGTCGGGGTGTCGGAGCGGAGTCCCATCGCGTTGTTCAGCGCTACGCGCGCCAGACGCTCGGCGTTTCGCGCCTGGATCACCGCGACCCGGGCGTTCGCGACGTCGACCTCGGCGCGGGTGACGTCGGATTTCGGGCGCGTGCCGACCTCGAAGAACCCCTTCGCCGAGCGGAGGTTCAAGTCCGCGCGCTGGAGCGCCTGCTCGTTCACGCGGATCAGGCGCTGGGAGAAGAGCATGTCCGTGTACGACTGCTTCACCGCGAGCGCGATGAGCTGCCGCTGCAGCTCCACGTTCTCGAACGCGATGGCCGCGTTCTTCTGCGCGGCGCCCGTCGTCGCGTAGTTCTTGCCGAAGTCGAACAAGAGCTGCGAGAGCGAGACCTGGCCGAGGAACGTCTCGTTGAAGTTTCGCGGCGTCGTGATCGTCGACGTGGCACCGGTCGTGGACGACGTCGAGAGAATCACGTTCTGGCTCTTCGTCGTCGTCACCGTTCCCGTGAGCTGCGGCAGGAGGGGCGCCAGCGCCTGATCGACGCGGAACCGCGCGGCCGCGTAATCGCTGATCCGCGCCAGGATCTGGGGCTGACCTTCGAGCGCGATGGCGAGCGCCTCCTCGAGCGTGATCACGCGGCCGCCCGCGATCGATGCCGGCGTCGGCGGTATCACCGGTGAGGGCGGCGCGGTCGTCCCCGGTGCCGGCGCCACGCGGGGGATCGGCGCCGGCGCGGGCGCCGTCACGGGCGGCGGAGGCGTCGTCGCCGCCGGAGGAGGGGTCGTCGCCGGAGGAGTCACCGGCGCTGGCGCCGAAGGTGGCGTCGACGGAACACCTGGATAAGACGGCGTCTGTGTCTGTGCCTGGCCATGTGCCGATTGGGCCGAGCCGAGCGCCAGCACCAGCGCGAGCGCGGCAACCGCTCTTGTCATCGCGAGGACTCCTTCGCTCCAGTCCGGCAGGAAGTGAACTGCGCTTCCCGAAGATATCACGGGGCCTACCGGCCCGAGGCATGTGGACGGCCCGTGGAGACGCGATCGACTCGCGAGAACCCCAACTTGCGAATGATCGCCGCGTGCACGGCCCGGTGGACAACCGGTGGACTGCGGTGGATCGAATTTTCCTTGACTGACGCTACAGGATGCGTGCTAGATTCCGACCACCCCAAGATATAGAGTGGTGAGTAGCTCTCGCAGCAGACGTCGGACGTACCAGTCACGGTAACAGTCGTGGAGGAGTAGGAAGGGGAGGGCCTCCGGAACGCCGGGAGGCCGGAAGGGGAGGAAGGCATGCTGTCCGAGACTCGTCCGCCGAAGGTCGGCCAGTGGACCGAGCCCGCGCTGCGCGTGCTCCGGGAACGCTACCTCACGCGTCGAGGCGGCGAGGTCATCGAGACGCCGGAGGAGATGTGCTGGCGCGTGGCCACGTCGATTGCCGAAGGTGAGGCGCGGTACGGCCGGAGCCCCGCCGCCGTCCGCGAGGTCGCGACCGCCTTCTACGACATGATGGTCGACGGCTACTTCATCCCGAACTCGCCCACGTTGATGAACGCGGGCAAGGGGAACGGGCTGCAGTACTCCGCGTGCTACGTGCTGCCCATCGGCGACTCGATGGACGAGATCTTCGATTCGGTGAAGGCGGCGGCCATCATCCACAAGTCCGGCGGCGGCACCGGCTTCGCGTTCTCGCGACTGCGCCCGAAGGACGACGTCGTCGCGTCCACCGGCGGTCGCGCCTCGGGGCCCGTGTCGTTCCTGCGCGTGTTCAACAGCGCCACCGAGGCCGTGAAGCAGGGCGGCACTCGACGCGGCGCGAACATGGGCATCCTCAAAGTGGACCATCCCGACGTCCTCGAGTTCATCGACTGCAAGCTCGACGGCGGGATCACGAACTTCAACATCTCCGTCGCGGCCACTGACCGGTTCATGGACGCGCTGGCGAAGGGCGAGGAGTTCGAGCTCGTCAATCCGCACACGCAGCAGGTCGTCGGCCGACTCTCGGCGCACGAGGTCTTCGAGCGCATCGTGCGCGCGGCGTGGCGCACGGGCGACCCGGGGATGGTGTTCATCGATCGCATCAACCAGAGCCCCGCGAATCCGACGCCCGAGCTCGGGACGGTGGAAGCGACGAACCCCTGCGGTGAGCAACCGCTCTTGCCGAACGAGGCGTGCAATCTCGGCTCGCTCAACGTGTCGAAGTTCGCCCGCCGGAGCGAGAGCGGTGAGTGGTCGATCGACTGGGACGAGATGGACCGGGTGATCCGGCTCGCCGTCCGGTTCCTCGACGACGTGATCGAGATGAACCCGTACCCGCTCGACCAGATCGACGAGATGGTGAAGGCGAACCGCCGCATCGGCCTCGGGATCATGGGCTGGGCCGATCTGCTGTTCATCCTGGGCATCCCGTACGACAGCCCGGAAGCGATCGGGCTCGCCGGACAGCTCATGGCATTCGTGAAGGACAAAGGTCACGACCAGTCGGCCAGGCTCGCCGAGGAGCGCGGGCCGTTCCCGAACTGGAGCCACTCCATCTACCAGACGATCCGCCCGATGCGGAACTCGACCGTGACCACGATCGCGCCGACCGGGACCATCTCGATGATCGCCGGCTGCTCGTCCGGGATCGAGCCGATCTTCGCGCTCGCGTTCCAGCATCGCGTCAAGCAGCCGGACGGCGAGCGCGTGCTGACGTTCGTCAACGAGACGTTCGAGGCCATCGCCAAGGAGCAGGGGTTCTACTCCGAGGCGCTGATGGCCGAGATCGCGCAACGCGGGTCGCTGCACGGTATCCCGGGCATTCCGGAATGGGCCGCGCGCGTGTTCAAGACCGCGCACGAGATTCCCGCGGAGTGGCACGTGCGTCACCAGGCGGCGTTCCAGCGCTCGACGGACAACGGTGTGTCCAAGACGATCAATCTCCCCAACGAGGCGACGGAAGAGGACGTCGCGCGCGCGTATCGCACGGCGTGGGAGCTCGGCTGCCTCGGCATCACCGTGTTCCGCGACGGGTGCAAGGGCGAGCAGGTGCTGAACGTGGGCATCGCGAAGAAGGACGCGGGGCCCGCGGCGCCGGTGTCCTCGCCGACCGTCATCAAGCCACGCCCGCACGGCCTGAAGGGCATGACGTACCGGATGGAGACGCCGATCGGCACGGCGTTCATCACCGTCAACGAGACGGGCGAGCGCGACCCGTTCGAGGTCTTCGTCCACGTCGGCAAGGCCGGCTCTGACACGATGGCGGTCGCCGAAGCCCTGGGCCGGCTCATCTCGCTGACGCTCAGACTGCCGTCGCCCATGTCATCGGTCCGCCGGCTCGAAGAAGTCATCGGCCAGCTGGCACAGATCGGCGGCAGCCAGCCGATGGGCTTCGGCGCGCGCAAGGTCTTGTCGCTGCCCGACGCGCTGGCGCGGACGCTCGCGGTGCACATCGGTCAGGTGGAGCCCGCGGACGCGAGCGCGCCGGCCCCGCCTCCGCGCGCGACCTCATCGAAGCGCATCGGCGATCTGTGCAAGGAGTGCGGGCAGGCGACCTTCGTCTACGAGGAAGGCTGCAAGAAATGCCTCTCGTGCGGCTTCAACGAGTGCTGAGAGGCCGCGGGCGAAACGCGGTCGCCACGAGCGAAGCGAGGTCGTCAAATTGATGGCGTTTTCCGGCGGCAGCTACGACGAGGTCGCGCGATGGTTGTGGAACTTCCTGACCTCGCACGCGAAGCGCGAGCATCCCCGCATCGAAGTTGCGCTCGAGCACGTTGATGGCCGCCTGTACCGCGCGCAGCTGACGTTCGGCGACCGGCGCTCTCCCGAGCTCGAATTCGACTATCGGGACGTCGCCGAGCTTCGCGGGAACCTCGACTGGTGTCGCGAGCTGGCGGGCCGCGTCCGTCAGCTCGCGCGCGAGCACCTGCTGACCCCGCTCGCGGCGCAGCCGACGTCCGGCGCCCGATAGCCGCGCGCGACTCCGACCCGACCCGGGCCCGTCCCCGGTGGATCGCCGCCGGGGACGTGAACGGCTTCCTGGGGCTCGCGCTCGATAACACGACCCAGCTCGTCATCCTGTCCGGTCTCCTGATCGGCGTCTTCAAGTTCCCCCCCGACCTGGTGCTCACTCGCATGGTGCCGGGCACGGCGCTGGGCGCGCTCGCGGGAAATCTCGCGTACACCTGGCTGGCCGTGCGGCTCCAGCGCGCGAGCGGGCGCGACGACGTGACCGCCATGCCCTTCGGAATCGACACGCCGACGCTCTTCGCGATGGTGTTCGGCGTGCTCGGGCCGGTGATGATCGCGACCGGGGACCCCATCCTCGCGTGGAAGGTCGGGATGGCGACCACGCTCGTGATCGGGGTCGCGAAGATCGCGCTCGCGTTCGCGGGCGACTGGGTGCGTCGCGTCGTTCCGCGCGCGGCGCTGCTCGGCTCGATCGGCAGCGTCGCGGTCTTGCTGATCGCCTTCCTGCCGTCGCTGAAGCTCTTCGCGGATCCCCTCGTGGGCCTCGTGTCGCTGGTCGTGCTCTTCATCGCGCTGTTCGGAAGGGCCCGCATGCCGTTCGGGATGCCGGGCGCGCTCGCGGCGGTCATCGCGGGGACCGGCGTCCACTGGCTTCGTGCATGGGCGACCGGCTCCTCTCACGGCCTCGCAACCGTCGGCCGTCCGGCGCTGGCGATTCGCCTTGCCGTTCGCGCTCGTGACGACCGTGGGCGGGATCGACAACACCGAGAGCGCCGCGGCGGCCGGGGATCAGTACCGCACGCGGGACGTGCTCCTGACCGAGGCGCTGGCGACGTGCCTCGCCGCGTTCGCGGGCGGCGTCGTGCAGAACACGCCGTACATCGGACATCCGGCGTACAAGGCGATGGGCGCGCGCGCCGGCTACACGCTGGCCACCGGCATCGTCATCGGCGGCGGCGCCGCGGTCGGCGCGTTGTCGGTGCTGGTCGGCATCCTTCCGGAAGCCGCCGTCGCGCCGATCCTGATCTTCATCGGCCTCGAGATCGCGGCGCAGGCGTTCCTCGCGTCGCCGCGCGAGCACGGCCCGGCCGTCGCGCTCACGTTCGTGCCGGTCGCCGCGGCGGTGGTCTCGCTCGAGAGCGGAACGTTTCTCGGCGCGGTCGGCCGGTCGGCCGCCGATCTTTCCGGCGATGCCGCCCTCGCGTTCGCGGCGCTGACGATGCTGGCGAACGGCTTCATCCTGAGCGCGGTCTTGTGGGGCTCGGGCCTCACCGCCATCATCGACCGTCGGTTCGCGGCCGCGGCCGCGGTGCTGGCGATCGCCAGCGTCGCCAGCCTCTGCGGCCTGGTCCATTCGCCGCTCCCTGGCGGGGCGCTCTTCTGGCCGTGGAATCTGCCGTCGGCGGCGCCGGCGCACGTCGCCGGTGCGTACGGCGTGGCGGCGGTTCTCTGCTGGCTCCTCGGCTTCCCTCGACGCTGACGGCCCGGTAAGATCGATGCAAATCGATCGTCCGCAATGCCAGGCGCCGCCAGGACGCGCCAGCGCCGTCGCCGGCGCCGCGCGTCGCCAAGGAGACCGAGATGAACATCGCCAGCATCCTCGCCAAGAAGGGCGGTCAGGTCTTCACCGTGGGGCCCGCTCACACCATCCGGGACGCGCTCTCGCTGCTCGCCGAACACAACGTCGGCGCCCTGCTCGTCGTCGATGGGGCCAATCATCCGGTCGGCATGCTGTCCGAGCGTGACGTCGTCCGCCGACTGGCGCGCCACGACACGGTGCTCGACGAGACCGTCGAATCGCTCATGACGACGACCCTGATCGTCGGCACGCCCGGGGACGATCTCGTGTCGGTCGGCCAGACGATGGTGGAGAAGCACATCCGCCATCTGCCGGTGATGGACGGGGGCTCGCTCGTCGGGCTCGTCTCGATCGGTGACGTGGTGAAGGCGCAGCGCGACCATTACCAGGGCGAGGTCGACACGCTCCAGACCGTGCTGCTGGAGACGCCGGGCGCTCCGGCCTCCGAGCGTTGATGGTTTCGGAGCCAGATCGACCGGGCACCGAGCTCCGGCCTCTTCGCGTGGCCGTCGTCGGCTCGGGCCCGACCGGCTTCTACGTGGCGGAGCATCTCTTCAGGCAACCGGGCGTCGTGGTCGAGGTCGACATGTTCGATCGCCTGCCGACGCCCTACGGGCTCGTCCGCGGCGGCGTCGCCCCCGATCATCAGAAGATCAAAGCGGTGACTGCGGCGTTCGAGAAGGTGGCGGCCAATCCCCGGTTCCGGTTCTACGGTGGCGTCGAGCTGGACACGACCGTGACCGTGGACGACCTCCGCCGCCACTATCACCAGATCGTGTACTGCACCGGCGCGCAGACGGACCGCCGCATGGGCATCCCGGGAGAAGATCTCGCGGGGAGCCACGCCGCGACGGAATTCGTCGCCTGGTACAACGGGCATCCGGACTATCAGGACCGGCGGTTCGATCTCTCCGTGGAGCGCGCCGCCGTGATCGGCGTCGGTAACGTCGCCATCGACGTCGCGCGCATCCTGTGCCGCTCGCCGGAGGAGCTGGCGACGACCGACATCGCCGACAACGCGCTCGAGGAGCTCCGCCGGAGCCGCGTGCGCGAGGTGTACCTGATCGGGCGACGTGGCCCCGCGCAAGCGGCGTTCACGAATCCGGAGAGCAAGGAGGTCGGCGAGCTCGCGGATGCCGACGTGATCGTGCCGCCCGACGAGGCCGAGCTCGATCCCGTGAGCCGCGCCGCGGTCGAGCGCACGCAGGACCGCGCCACGTCGAAGAAGGTGGAGATCATCCAGAGCTACGCGCGGCGCGTGCCCTCCGGCAAGTCCCGGCGGCTGATTCTCCGGTTTCTCCTCTCGCCGGTCGAGGTGATCGGGGACGAGGCCGGTCGAGTCATCGCGCTCAAGCTCGTCCGCACCCGGCTCGAGGCCACGCCGACGGGAGCGTTGCAGGCGAAGCCGACGGACCGGTTCGAGACCCTGCCCGTCGGGCTCGTCTTTCGCTCGGTTGGCTACCGTGGCGTGCCACTGCCGGGCGTTCCGTTCAACGACGCCTGGGGCGTCATCCTGAACGAGAAAGGTCGCGTGCTGGAGCCCGCGACCAAGCAGCCGGTGTGCGGCGAGTACGTCGCCGGGTGGATCAAGCGCGGTCCCACCGGCGTGATCGGGACGAACAAGCCCGACGCGGCGGAAACCGTCGCCTGCATGTTCGAGGATCTGGCGGAGGGTCGCACGCTCGAGCCTCGCGAGCCGGATCCGGTCGCCGTCGAATGTCTCGTGCGCCAGCGCCAGCCGCGGTACGTCGGCTATCCGGACTGGCTCAGGCTGAACGAGATCGAGGTCTCGAAGGGGCGTCCGAGCGGCCGTCCGCGCGTCAAGTTCACGAGCGTGGAGGAGATGCTGGCCGCCATCGGCATCGGT
>QHRT01000107.1 GCA_003220195.1 Candidatus Rokuibacteriota bacterium
TGAACTTCATCTTTCGCATGGAAGGCGTGGCGAAGACCCTCGCGGTCCGCTGTCTTGTCAGCCAGACCGCGGGCGACGCGCTGGCGCCGCATCTGACGGTCCAGCCGGTGGGATCGTATCCGTTGAAGGGGATGGACGGCACCTACCCCTTCTTCCAGCTCTGAGCCCGTTGCCCTACGAACGCGTTCAGCGCCTTCGCTTCCAGCGCGTGCTGCTGGCGATCGGCGCGTCCGCGGTGACGGTCGCGATCACGGGGCTGGTGGCCTGGGCCGGCTACCTTTCCACCGGGGTCGCCGTGACCTACACGGTCCTCGTCGCCGCGGTCTGCGTCGCGACCTACGTGCTCATGCGCACCAACCTGAACACGAGGCTCCCCGATCCGAGCCTCACGGGGCCACTGCTCGTCGCCGCCGGACTCCTGATCTCGTACGTCGCGTACGAAGGTGAAGGAGCCCGGCCGGCCTTCATCGCGATGTACCTGATCGCGTACATGTTCGGGATCTTCACGCTGAACCTCCGGGGCCTCGTCTGGACCGCGGTCTTCTACCTGGCGTGCTACGTGGGCGTGGTGGCGCTGTCGATCGTGTTCCGCCCGGCGACCACCGATTTCGCGCGCGAGGGGTTCCGGATCGTCGCGCTCACGATCCTGCTCGCCTGGATGACCGTGTTCGGCAGCTACATCAGCCGACTCCGCCAGAATCTGCGCCACACGAACGAAAGGCTGCGGCAGGCGCTGACGCGGACCGAGGTCCTGGCCAACGAGGATCCCGTGACCGGATTCGCCAACCGGCGGCGCATCATGGATCTGCTGAGCGTGGAGGTCAAGCGCGCGCGACGCGGCTCACCGCTCTCCGTCTGCCTGCTCGACATCGATCACTTCAAGGGGATCAACGACGGCCACGGGCATCAGGCCGGTGACCTGGTGATGAAAGAGTTCGCCGAGGTCACGCAGGCGATGCTGCGCGCGACCGACTTCTTCGGACGCTACGGCGGCGACGAGTTCCTGATCGGCCTGTCGCAGACGACGCTGGCGGACGCGAAGCAGGTGGCGGAGCGCGTGCGGCGAACGGTGGAGCGCCGGATGTTTCCGAGCCTCCCGGCCGGCCAGCGCGTGACGCTCTCCATCGGCGTCGCCGAGTATCGCCCGCACGAGAGCCTCGAACAGCTCGTGGCGCGCGCCGATGCCGCGCTGTACGAGGCGAAGCGGCAGGGCCGGAACCGGGTGGTGTAGTCGCTAGCCCTCCAGCCAGACGTTCCACATCACCGGCGTCACGAACTTCAACGTGCCGCGGACCTTCTTCGCGAAGACTTGCGGCTGCACGTACTGGCCCCACGGCGCGAACGGCGCCTCGTCGAAGGCCAGGAGCTGGATCTGCTCGGCCAGTTGCTTGCGTCTCGCCGGGTCGGTCGCGCGCACCCAGTCCGCGCGCAGCGCCTCCATCTTCTCGCTGCAGTACCAGCCGAACCACGCCTTGTCGCACGTGCCGGCGATGCCCGCGTTCACCGCCGGCGTCATCACGTCCGCGGCGATCCAGTTCGTCGAGAAGACGTTCCACCCGCCCTGCGACGGCGGCTCCTTCTTCGCGCGGCGGGCGAGCAGCGTGCTCCAGTCCATCGCCTGCAAGTCGACCGTCGCGCCGATCTGCGTGAGGAGCTCACGCGTCACCAGCGCTGCGGCGTGAAGCTCGGGACGGTCGGTCGGATCGAGCACGACCAGAGGATGGCCGTCGTATCCGCTTTCCTTAAGCAGCTGGCGCGCGCGCTCGAGATCCTGACGGGGCGGCGCGCCCGCGGCGGACTCGTACGGCACACCGCCGCACATGAAGATGCCGGGACACGTGCGGTAGTACTTCGGCTGACCGATCGCCGCCTGCAGATACGTCTCCTGGTTGACCATCCAGAGCAGCGCCTGGCGGGCCTTCTTGTTGTTGAATGGCGGATGCAGATGGTTCGGCCGGACCCAGCCGACCAGGCCGAGGGCATCGGCGACGAACACCGTCAGGTTCGGGCTCTTCTCGTAGCGGGCGACGTAGTCGATCGGCGAGCTCGCCCAGTAATCGAGCTCGCCTGCTTCGAGCGCCGCGGCGGCCGTCGCGGGATCCGGCATGTAGCGCCACACCACCCGGTCGAGATAGACGTGCTTGCCGCCGGCGGCGCCGCTCGGCGGCTCGCTCCGCGGGACGTAGCTCGGATTGCGCTCGTACACGACCTGGTGGCCGGGCCGCCACTCGTCCTTGACGAACCGATACGGCCCCGAGCCGATCGGATCCTTCACCTGCTCCGCCTCGGAGATCGCCGCGAAGCGAGCCGGCATGATGAACGGCACGTTGCTGGACGGCTTGCCGAGCGCGTCCAGCACCAGGCCGAACGGCTGCTTCAACTCGAGCACGAACGTCTTCCGGTCCGTCGCGGCGAGCTTCCCGGTCGCCGCCAGCATGAGCTTGCCGAGCGGATCCTTCTTGCCCCAACGCTGGAGCGAGGCCACGCAGTCCTCCGCGGTCACCGGTTGACCGTCGTGAAACTGGAGCCCGTCGCGGAGCGTGAACGACCACTTCATCTGATCGCGGCTCGCCGAGTATTTCTCGACCATCTGCGGCTGGATCCGGAGATTCGCGTCGGCCGCGAAGAGCGTGTCGTAAACCATGTACCCGTGATCGCGCGTGATGTACGCGGTTGTCCAGATCGGATCGAGAATCTTGAGATCGCCGATCGGCACGTACCGGAGCGTGCCGCCGCGCTTCGGTGTCTGCGCCGCGGCCTGACCGCTCGCCGCGAGCGCCGCCGCGGCGGACGCGCCGGCCAGGAATTCTCGCCGACCGATCTCGTTCATGGTGTCACCTCCGGTGCGCGCGTGGAGCTCGCGCCGCTGAAGATACCGCGGACCCGACGGCGCAGAAAGGACGTATCCTTGGGCCCGATGCCCGCGCAGATCATCGTTCACGACACGATCATCGTCACCGCCGACGAGGCCGGAGCGATTCATCATGGCGCCGCCGTCGTCGTCGACGGCGCGCGGATCGCGGCGATCGGTGAGAGCGCGGAGCTCCAGCGCCGGTATCCCGACGCCGAGCGCGTGGACGGACGCGGACGCGCCGTGCTCCCCGGGCTGGCGAACGCGCACACCCACTTTCCGCTCGTGCTCGCCCGCGGGATTTACGAGGACCTCTCACCACCGCACCGCCCGCCGTTCACGGGCGGGCTGGCGCCGCTGCCGCTCCCCCAACTCACGCGCGACGAGCGCATCGTGATGGTGCAGCTCGCCGCCGCCGAGGCGATCCGGAGCGGCACCACGCTCGTGCTGGAGGACGGCGCCGGCATCGACGAGTACGCGGACGCGCTCGTCGCCACGGGCCTCCGCTTGCTCTTGTGCGAGCGGGCGTGGGATCGCGCGAACGCGGGGATCGGCCAGCCCGGTCCGTTCGAGGTCGATCAGGCACTCGCCGACGCCGGTGTCGCACGCATCCAGCAATGCCACGCGCGCTGGCATGGCGCCGCTGACGGCCGCATCGCCGTCGGCGTCGCGGCGTGGGCTCCGGACCTGTGCTCGCCGGCGCTGCTCGCCCGGCTTTCCGATCTCCAGAGAAAGCTGGACGTCGTCGCCACCGTTCACCTGAACCAGGTCTGGGGCGAGGTCGCGGCGGTGAAGGAGCTGCGCGGCGTCCCGCCGACGGAATACCTGGCGCAAACGGGCTTCCTGTCGGATCGGCTGCTCGCTGCGCACTGCCGCTGCATGACGCCCGGGGAAGAGCGAACGCTCGGGGCCTCGCGCGCCGCCGTCGCGTTCAACGCGGCCATCGCCGCGCGGCGCGGGCTCTCGCCGCGCATCGCCGATCTCGAGCACGCGGGCTGCCTGATCACGCTGGGCAGCGACAACATGGCCGAGGACATGATCGAGGTGATGCGCACCGCGATGTTCATGGAGCGCGTGCGGCGCGAGGACGGCCGCCATCCCACGCCCGAGGACGTGCTCGCCTGGGCCACGCGCCATGGCTACCGCGCGCTGGGCGTTCCGGACGGCGGCTGGCTCGCGCCGGGCAACAAAGCCGACCTGATCGTCGTCGACCTCCGGAAATCGCATCTGACGCCGGCGCTGCGCCCCGTGTCGACGTTCGTCCACCAGGGACAGCCCGGAGACATCGAGGCCGTCATGGTCGACGGCCGCTGGCTCATGCGCGACGGCCGCCTGACGACGCTCGACGAGCCGGCGATCGTCCGCGAAGCCGATCGCGTGGCGTGCGCCGCGTGGCGGCGGCTCTTCGACGAGCGTCGCGATCTGACACCGCCCCCGGGGATGCGTCTCCCATGATGGGAATTTATTCGTCCGCGAGAACGCCCGCTGTGAGTGCGGCGATCGTCCTGCTCGCGGCCATGCTCGTCCTGTCGATCGAAGCGGTCCCGGCCGTTGCCCAGACGTCCCTGCACCTGGTGCTCACGCCGTCACAGAAGCCCACGAACCTGCTCGCGACCGGCGAAGAGTTCGGCCAGGTCCTCGGCAAGCTCACCGGCATCCCGGTCCGCGTGACGGTCGCGTCGGACTACGCGGCGGTGATCGAGGCGCTCCGCAATCGCACCGCCGATCTCGCGTTCGTGCACCCGGGCGGCTACGTGCTCGCCAGCCGCGAGGCGAAGGCGCGGATCATCGCGAGAAATCTCTGGCACGGGAAGTCGTCGTTCACGTCCCGCATCTTCGTGCGCAAGGACTCGGGCGTGAAGCAGCTCGAGGAGCTGCGCGGCAAGACGATCGCGTTCGTCGACCCGGCGAGCTCGTCCGGCTACATCTATCCGATGGTGCTCCTGATCCAGCGCGGGCTCGTCAAGAACCGCGATCCGAAGACGTTCTTCCGCGAGGTCGTGTTCGCCGGCGCCCACGATGCGGCGATGCGCGCGCTGGTCAACGGACACGTCGACGCGATCGCGTCGTTCGACCTGGCGCGCGAGCAGTACCTCACCGATCCGGCCGAGCGGGACCGCATCGTGTGGATCGCCGAGACGCCCGAGATTCCGGAGGCCGGCATCGCCGCGCGCGACGGCCTGGATCCCGCCGTCTTCGCGAAGGTGCGTGCGGCGTTGCTCCAGATCAAGGCCCCCGGGCACGCCGATCTCTTGAAGCGCCTGTACGAGATCGACGGCTTCGCGCCCGCCGACGACCGCGACTACGATCCGGTGCGCGCGGCCGTCGAGCTCCTGGGCGTCCGCCCGCGCTGAGCACGACCTCGCACGCGCCGGACCGGATGATCGAGATCACGGGCCTCTCCGTGGTCCTGCCGCCCGCCGTTCCCGTCCTGCACGGCATCGATCTCGTGGTTCGTCCGGGGGAATTCGTCGTCATCCTCGGACGGAGCGGCGCCGGCAAGACCACGTTCCTGCGCTCGATCAACCGGCTCGTGACGCCGACGGCCGGGACCGTCGCGATCGCCGGGCGCAACGTGACGGCCGCGGGACCGGTCGAGCTTCGCGAGCTGCGCCGGCGGATCGGGATGATCTTTCAACAGTTCAATCTGGTGCGCCGCGCCTCCGTCCTCGACAACGTCCTCGCCGGACGGCTCGGCTACGTCCCGGCGCTGCCGAGCCTCCTCGGACGCTTTCCAGCGACCGATCGCGACGTCGCGCTCGCGTGTCTCGGCGAGGTCGGGCTCGCGAGCCTGGCCCATCGTCGCGCCGACACGCTCTCCGGCGGCGAGCAGCAGCGCGTGGCGATCGCCCGGGCATTGGCCCAGTCGCCCGACGTGATCCTGGCCGACGAGCCGACCGCGAGCCTCGATCCCGCACTCACCGGCAGCATCATGGACATCCTCCGCCGCATCAACGTCGACCGCGGGCTCACGCTGATCGTGAGCCAGCACCAGCTCGAGACGGCGCTCGCGTACGCGACGCGCATCGTCGGATTCCACCGGGGCCGCATCCGGTTCGACGGCCCGCCGTCGGCCGTGACGCCGGCGGTCGTCGACCTGATCTACGGCGATGGAGCCCCGCGGTGAAGCGCGCCGCGCTCTTCGTCGCGATCGTCGTGCTCGCGTGGACCGCCTGGGACACCGGGTCGGATCCGATCCGGCTCGTGCGCGGCCTGCCGTGGATCGTCGACATTCTCCGACGCATGCTCCCACCGGACCTGAGCGTGCTGCCGGCGGCGCTCCTCGGCGCGGTCAAGACGGTCGAGATCGCGCTGCTCGGCACGGCGGTCGCCGCAGTCCTGGCATTGCCGCTCGGGTTCCTGTCCGCGCGCAACGTGGCGCCGGCGTCCGTGTTTCACCCCGCACGCGCGACGCTGAACTTCTTCCGCAGCGTCGACACGCTCGTCTACGCGCTCGTCTTCGTCGCCGCGGTCGGGCTCGGCCCGTTCCCCGGCGTGCTGGCCGTCATCGCCTACACGACGACGTCGCTCGCCAAGCTCTATTCCGAAGCGATCGAGGGGATCGAGCGCGGTCCCGTCGACGCGATCACCGCGACCGGCGCGACGCGACTCCAGATTCTGAAATTCGGCGTGCTTCCCCAGGTGCTTCCGCTGTTCCTGTCCTACGTCCTCTACCGGCTCGAGACGAACATCCGCGCGGCGACGGTGCTCGGATTCGTCGGCGCGGGCGGCATCGGCTTCTACCTCCAGACGTATCTTCGAGCGATCGAGTACGCCGCGGCGTCGACGGTCCTGCTCGTGACGGTGCTGATGGTGATGGTCGTGGACGCGTTGAGCTCGAAGCTGCGCGCCCGCCTGGTGTGACGGTGATCTCCATCATCCTGCCGGTGTTCGATGCGGCGGCGACGGTCGGCGAAGCGATCGACAGCATGCTGGCGCAGACCGAGCCGGATTGGGAGCTGATTACCGTCGACGACGGCTCGACGGATGACTCTCTACGCGTCCTTCACGCCGCCGCCCGGCGCGACGAGCGCATCCGCGTGCTCGCCCGCGAGCATCGCGGTCTCGTCCCGACCCTGAACGACGGCCTGGCGGCGGCGCGCGGCCGTTTCGTGGCGCGGATGGACGCCGACGACGTCGCGTTGCCCGAACGGCTCTTGCGGCAACGCCGCCATCTCGAGCAGCGTCCCGAGATCGGTGTCGTCGCCACGCGCGTCTCCTTCGACGGTGATCCGGCGAGGCAGGCGGGGTTCGCGCGCCACGTGGACTGGAGCAACACGCTCTTGAGCCACGACGAGATCTCGCTGGCGCGCTTCGTCGAATCCCCGATCGTCCACCCGACCGTGATGTTTCGGCGTGAGCTCGTCGAGCGAGCGGGCACGTACGCCGATGGCGCGTTTCCCGAAGATTACGAGCTCTGGCTCCGGTGGCTCGAGGCCGGCGTGCGCTTCGAGAAGCTCCCCGATCCGTTGCTGAGATGGCGTGATGCCGGGTCACGACTGTCGCGGGTCGATCCCCGGTATGCGACCGACGCATTCTACCGCGTGAAGGCGTTCTATCTCGCTCGCTGGCTCGCGCGAGAGAACCCCCACCATCCGAAGATCGTCGTGTGGGGCGCCGGGCGCGTCACCCGCCGCCGCGTCGAGCATCTCGCCGCGCACGGCATCGAGGTCGCCGCATTCGTCGACATCGATGCCCGCAAGATCGGCAAGACGATCGACGGCGTCCCCGTCGTGAGCATGGAGAAGCTTCCGCCGCCCGGCCAGGCGTTCGTCGTGCCGTACGTGGCGAGCGTCGACGCGCGGAGGCTCATCGAGACGCAGCTCCGGGCGTTCGGCTATCGTCCCGGTCGCGACTACATCCCGGCCGCGTAGCGACCTCACGCCACCGATCGGTTTGACCGCGCCCCTGGACCCGGATAAGGTGGCGACACGCGAGGAGGGACGCGAAGCGTGCCCGTCGAATTCATCGGGATGATCGGGGTCAAGCCGGAAGGCGCCGATGGCGCCGCCGTTCACGTGATCGGCGGCGGCATCGACTCGGCGTGGCTCTGCGGCTTCGCGCGCGCACACGAGGACGCGGGCTTCGACAAGGTGCTGGTCGGCTACACGTCGACGTCGGCCGACGGCTTCATCGTCGCGAGCTACGCCGCGGCGCACACCGAACGGCTCGGGTATCTCATCGCGCACCGTCCGGGGTTCGTCGCGCCCACGCTGGCCGCGCGCAAGGCGGCATCGCTCGATCACTTCACCGGGGGACGGGTCGCGCTCCACATCATCACCGGTGGCACCGACAGCGAGCTCCACCGCGACGGCGACCAGCTCGACAAGGACACGCGCTACCGCCGCACCGACGAGTACGTCGACATTCTGCGGACGACCTGGATCGCCGAGAAGCCGTTCGACTACGCCGGCCGCTTCTACCAGGTCACGAAGGCCTACTCCGACGTGAAACCGGTCCAGAAGCCGGCAATCCCGATCTACTTCGGCGGCGCGTCGGGCCCGGCCGCCGACGTCGGGGCGAAGCACGCGGACGTCTACGCCTTGTGGGGCGAGCCGCTCGCCGCGGTGAAGCAGCGCATCGACGACGTGTGGGCGCGGGCCGCGACCTTCGGACGTCGGCCGAGGATCAGCGTGTCGTTCCGGCCGATCCTCGCCGCGACGGAGGCCAGGGCGTGGGAGCGCGCGCGAGCGATCCTGGCGCGCGTGATGGAGACGGCGGCGCCGATCGTCGGCGAAGGCCCGGGCATCCTGCCACAAGCCGAGGGCGCCAGAAGGCTGGTGGAGTTCGCGCGGCAGTCGGAGCTTCACGACAAGAGGCTCTGGATGCCGATCGCCGCGGCGATGGGCGGCGCCGGCAACACCTCGGCGCTGGTCGGGACGCCGGAGCAGGTCGCGGAGGCGTTGCTGGACTATTACGACATCGGCGTCACGACGTTCCTGATCCGCGGGTTCGACCCGCTCAGCGACGCCGTCGATTACGGCCGCGAGCTGATCCCGCTCGTGCGTGCGGAGATTGCACGCCGCGATCGGCAGCTGGTCGCGCACGCATGACGACACTCCTCGCCGTCCTCGGCAGCGTCACGCCACCGAGCCGGCTCCACGCGGCGATGAAGGACGCGGTCGACACCGCCGCCGCGCGCGCCGGCGTGTCGGCGTCGCTGCTCGATCTCGGCGAGCATCGCCTGTCGTTCGCCGACGGCCGGCCGCTCGACGCGTTCGGCGACGACACCGCGCCCGCCGTGGCCCGCGTCGCCGCCGCCGACGCCGTGATCCTGGCGAGCCCGGTCTATCGCGGCTCGTTCACGGGAGCGCTCAAGAACTTCCTGGACCTGACGCCGGTCGAGGCGTTGCGCGACAAGCCCGTCGGCATCGTCGCGATGGGCGCGACGCTCCACCACTATCTCGGCGTCGACTGGCAGCTGCGTGGCGTTCTCGCGTGGTTCGGCGCGCTGGTCGTCCCGACGAGCGTGTATCTCGAGTCGTCGCAGTTCAAGGACGGCAAGCTGGCGGACGATCGAGGCCGCGCCGCGCTGACCGATCTCGTCTCGGCGCTGCTCGATCTGGCGTCGAGGCCGAAACGGCCGCTCGGCCCGCCGCCGCTCGCCTCCGGCCGGGGCTGAGAGTTACCGGAAGTAGATCCGCAGCCCGACGGAACTGATGATCGAGTCCAGGTTGACGTGCCGCGCCTGCCGCTGGACGGTCACCTCGTGGCCGCGGTCGATCACGTACTTGCTCTCGAGTCCCAGCGCGATGTTCCGCACCAGGAAATAGTCGACGCCGAGGCCGACGGCGCCGATCGGGGCGAAATTCTCGGCGCTGACGTCGAGATTCGTCGCCGGCGGCTTCAGGTCGTGGCTCTCGGCGTAGCTGACGCCGATGCCGGCCAGCGCGTACGGCACCAGGCGATTGTCCAGGAGCGGATACTTGAGCCGCACCTCCGGGATCACTGCGTAGAGCGACAGCTTGCCGAGATTGCCGAGACCGCGAAGGCGCAGCGTTCCCTTGTAGCCGTCGGCCATCAGCTCCGCAGCCAGGAAGCGAGAGATGTCGACGCCGACGGCGATCTGGAAGTACTGATCCAGCGCGCTGCCGAGCGAGGCCTGTTCGGTCCTCATCTCGAGCCCACCGCCAAGTCTTTCGTGGAGGAAATGTTGCCCTCCGAGCCTGACGCCGAAGTACGGCCGCCACGGCGGAGGCTCGTACGCGCGCGGGGCATCCGGACCTTCCGGGAACAGCAGGCGGAGTGACGTCGTGACCAGCAACGCGTC
>QHRT01000568.1 GCA_003220195.1 Candidatus Rokuibacteriota bacterium
CGACGTGACGGAGCAGACCCGCCTCTCCGGCGTCCTGGCGCGCATCGCCGAGCAGCATGCAATGGCGTCCGAGGAACTGCAGTCGACGAACGAGGAGCTCGAGACCACCAACGAGGAGCTGCAGTCGACGAACGAGGAGCTCGAGACCACCAACGAGGAGCTGCAGTCCACCAACGAGGAATTGCTCACGACGATCGACGAGGTGCAAGCCTCGCACGATCAGCTCGCGACGCGGACGACAGAGCTCCGGCGGATCGAGCTCTATCATCGCTCGATCCTCCAGTCCATGACCGACGCGACCGTCGTCCTGGACCGCGAGTTCAAAGTGACGACCTGGAACGAGGCTGCCGAGCAGCTGTGGGGTCTTCCGGCGGCTCAGGCTGTCGGGCGGGACTTCTTCGCGCTGCCGCTCGGTCCCGTCATCGAGCTCATGCGCAACGCGATCCGGACGAGCGACGGCGAGCTGCGGGTCCAGGGAACGGTGGACGTCGAGTTCCCCTTACCGTCGAGCGGAAAGAAGGCACGGATGCGGCTCGTGCAGCTCGGCGATGACGACGACCCGGTGGGCGTGGTCGGGATCGTATCGAGCGCCTGGAACTGACCCGGAGGTCTCTCACGCGCCCGGCGCAGGGAGCGCCGCGAGCGCATGCTGCACGTCGTCGATCGCCACCGGCTTCACCAGGTGGGCGACACACCCCGCCGCGTGGCTCCGCTGGCGGTCCTCCGACTGACCGTAGCCGGACAGCGCGATCACCGAAATGCCGGGCACCTTCGCGCGCAGGGCGAGTGCCACCTCATAGCCGTCCATGTCCGGCAACCCGATGTCGACCAGCGCCGCGTCAGGGTGAAAGGCGCTGGCGACCGAGAGCGCGGTACGGCCGTCGCCTGCTGTTTCCACGTGATGGCCCTCGAGTGTGAGCGATTCCCGCAGCATCTCCCGGGCGTCGTCGTTGTCCTCGACGACGAGGATGCGGCGTGAGCGTGGCGTCTCCGCCGTCACGGCCGCGGGGAAAGCGAGTGACTCCTGAGCCGACGCCGCCACGATGGGCAGCCGCACGACGAACTCGCTGCCGTGTCCGCGGCCCTCGCTCGCCGCCGTGACCGTGCCGCCGTGCAGCTCCACCAGCCTTTTCACCAGCGCCAGCCCGATGCCGAGCCCTCCCTCGGACCGAGCCAGGTCTCGAGGAATCTGGGCGAACAGCTCGAAGACCTGCCGGAGCATGCCGCGCGGGATGCCAGTTCCCGTGTCCCGAACGCGCACGACCGCCATAGCGTCTTCGACGCGGGCCACGACGTCGATCCGCCCGCCGGCTGGCGTGTACTTGGCGGCGTTGGAGAGGAGGTTCGCGAGGATCTGCTCGAGCCGGATGTCATCGGCGGCGACGGTCACCGGCGTCTCGGGCACGGACACGTCGAGGATCTGCCGTTTCGCCTCGACGAGCGTCCGCGCATCGGCGGCGGCGCGACGGATGACCGCTCTGATGTCGATCGGCGCCGTCTTCAGCACGAGCTTGTCCCTCGTCATCCGCGCGATGTCGAGCAGGTCCTCGACCAGACGCGCGAGATGCCGCATCTGCCGGCCGATGATCTCGGCGCTGTGCTCGACCGCCGCCCGGTCACCGCTCCGGTGGCGAAGGATCTCCGTCGCGCTCAGCACGGGCGCCAGCGGAGTTCGAAGCTCGTGCGCGAGCATTGCCACGAACTGGTCCTTGTTCTCGTTGGCCTGCTGCGCCGCCTCCAGCTCCAGGAACTGTCGATGGAGATCCTCGTTCGCGGCGCGGAGGCTCTCGTTCGTCGCGCGGAGCTCCTCGGTCGCGATCTCGACCTCCTCCGCGTTCGCGTGCATCTGCTCCATCACGATCTTGAGCTGGGCCCCGAGCGAGCTGATCTCGTCGCGGTCTTCGATCATCACCAGCACGTCCTGGCCGGCGCCCGCCACCGGCGCCACGGTCACGGTGACGATCCGCTCTTCGGCGCTCCGCGGGACGCGCACGTCGGTCAGACGCGTCGGCGTCCGGGCGGTGTCTGCCACGAGGACCGCTAGATGCAGGCCGGGAACCCGGTAGCTGGCGTCGAGGTCGACGAACGGCGTTCCACGCGACCACGCGCTGATTCCCGAGAAGGAAGGCGGGGATCGGCAAGACGTTGACAAGCGGCGCGGCAGACTCTTTCCCGGGAAGCGGGACACCCGGGTCGGAACGCGTCGACGGAGCCATTTAGAGCACCGATCCTCGGCGGAGAGGCGCTTCGCCGATCACAGTTCGAAGCTGTAGATAGTGCGAAGTCTCTCGCGCTCCTCGTGCGCTGTCAACTCGAAAGCCAGCAGTCGTTGAGCGATGTCCGGGCTCCTCTCCGCGCATGCTTTTTGCAGTCCATCCGTGCACGGAGCGGGCGGTGAACAGGTTGGAGGCGACCGAGCGTGGGACGCTCCTGACGTGCCCGGATTGCTGGGGCGTGCTGTCCATGCGCACCGAGGGCGATGCTGGACACGTGTACTTCCGCTGCCAGATCGGCCACGGGTTCTCGATCGAAAGCGTCGTCGCCGCCAAGAAACAGCAGCTCGAGGACCGTCTGTGGTCGGCCACCCTCACGATCCACGAGGTCATCCGGATGCTCGAAGAGTTCGAAACGCAGTTGCGCCCGCTCGTGACGGATCGGAACGTCATCGCCGAGCGCCGCGCGCGGGCGCAGCGCGACATCGAGATCCTGCGTCGTCTGACCGAGTCGAACGAGCCCATCGCGTTCGCCGCCGGTCGCGAGCGGGCTCGTCGCGGCGAGCGCCGCCCGTGACCGACAACGCTCGCGACGTCGTGATGGTCGGCGCGTCCGCCGGCGGCGTCCAGGCTCTGATGGACCTGGTCGGCAAGCTGCCAGCTGAGCCACCGGTCGCCGTCGCCGTCGTCATTCATCGAAGCCCGCTCTACGAGACCCACGTCGCGGAGCTGCTGGGCCGGCGCACCGCGCTGCCGGTCATCGAGCCCGTCGACGAGTCGCCGTTCGAGCACGGCTGCATTTACATCGCGCCACGGGACCACCACATGCGGCTCGAGGGCAGCCGGCTCCGCCTCGACCACGGCCCGAAGCAACATCGAACACGGCCCGCGATCGACCCGCTCTTCTGGTCGGCGGCCTTCGCGTACGGTGACCGCGTGGTCGGGGTGCTGCTATCCGGGGTCGGCGAGGACGGCGTGAGCGGCCTGATCACGATCAAGTCGATGGGCGGGATATCGATCGTGCAGGATCCGAACGAAGCGAAGTTCCCGACGATGCCGAGAAACGCGATCGTCTACGGCGACGTGGACTACGTGCTGCCGCTCGACGGCATCGGCGCGTCGTTGACCCGGCTGGCCGAAGGCGAGCCGGGCGGCGTACCCGGGCGCGAGCGAGCGCGCCGGGCCTAGCGCCAGCTGCTCTCCTCTCTCGTGGCTCCGGGCCGTGGGGACGGCGCCTCGAACATCGTGATGAAGGCACAGGCCTCGTCCACCCACCTCGACGACGAGAGCACCAGGGAGACCCACATCGTCTCGCCGTCCTGGCGCTGGCATCGATACGTTCGCCGGGCCGCGGCCTGCCCCTGAGCCGCTT
>QHRT01000569.1:0-802 GCA_003220195.1 Candidatus Rokuibacteriota bacterium
AGTTCATCTTCGACGGCGAGGAGGAAATCGGCAGCCCCTTCTTCGGCCCCTTCACCGAGAAGCACCGCGACCTCCTCGCCGCCGACCTCGTGCTCGTGACCGACGGCCCCAAGCACGACAGCGGGCGTCCAACGGTGTCGGGCGGGGCGCGCGGCAACGTGAAGATCGAGCTGGTGCTGGAGACCGCCCGCCGCGATCTCCACTCGGGCAACTTCGTGGTGCCCAACCCGGCGTGGAAGCTCAACGGCCTGCTCGGCTCCATGGCCACACCCGACGGGGTCCCGATGATCGAGGGCCTGGAGGCGGACGTGGTGATGCCGACCGCCGCCGAGCGCAAGCTCATGGCCGACATCCCGCTGGACCTGGCCGCGCTCGGCAAGGAGCTGGGCGCGACGCTGCCCGCCGACTACCTCGAGCGCATGATGTTCCACCCGACGCTGAACATCCGCGGGCTGCAGTCCGGCTTCGTCGGCAAGGAGGGCAACACGATCATTCCCCATCGCGCCACGGTGGCGCTCGACATCCGCCTGGTGAAGAACCAGCGCATGGAGACGGTCTACCGGCGGGTGATCGAGCATATCCGGGCGCAGGGGTTCCACGTGATCGAGTCCGCCACCGAGCCCCTGCCCGACGATCTCCGCGGCAAGGCGATCCGCGTGATCGAGAAGGGCGGCTACGATCCGGCGAAGAGCCCGGTGGACACGCCACTGGCGCGCTTCCTGATCGAGGCCATCGAGCGCGCCCACGGCGGCGAGAAGGCGGTTGTGATGCCGACGCTTGGCGGGAGCGTTCCGCTGTGGGC
>QHRT01000569.1:829-2870 GCA_003220195.1 Candidatus Rokuibacteriota bacterium
GAGCACCTGAAGCTCGATCACCTCTACCAGGGCGCCCGCACCACCGCGGGCCTGCTCCAGGACCTGGCGAACTTACCCGCTACCTCGTAGGAGCCCCGGCCACATGAAGAGGCTTCGGCTCGTCGCGGCCGTGGTGATCGGCTGCCTCGTCGTCGCGCTGATCGCGCTAAGGATCGTCGGGCTCGATCCCAGGGCGCGCCGGCCCGGGCTCTGGCTCACCGGCCAGCTCGTCACGCAGCCCGTCACCGACTGGAGCTTCACCGACAAGTATCCAAGCATCTTCGTGCAGACCCGATCGTGGTACGGGCTGCCGCACTCGGTGACGACCACCATCACCGCGCACAACGGCCAGCTCTACCTGACGTCCGTGTATCGCCCCGGCTCACAGTTTCCGCGCGATCGCCTATGGAACCGCAACATCATGCGCGACCCGCACGTGCGTCTGAAGATCGGCGACCAGGTCTTCGACCGCACGGTCAGTCTCGTCGCCGACCCGGCCGAGAGGGCCGCGGTGCTCGAGGCCAAGGCGAAAAAGTATCCGCGCCAGCGCGTGGTCGACAAGAATCTCGTCTACGTGTTCCGCGTCCAGCCAGGCTGACGCGCTCATGACCCTCACATCACAAGGGAGCCTCTCAATGCCGACTCACGCCGAGCTCACCCCGCAGATCGAGCAGTTCATCCACGACAACCCCCAAGGCGTGCTGACGTCATTCAGGCGGAACGGGATGCCGCAGCTCAGCATCGTGACCGTGTATCCCCGGGACGGTGGCGTCGGCATCTCGATCACCGAGACCCGGGCAAAGTTCAAGAACCTGCTGCGCGACCCGCGCTGCTCCGTGCTGGTCTCCCACGCCGACTGGTGGTCAGGGTTCCTGGTGTTCGAGGGACGGGCGGAGATGGTCCACTCCGGCAACAGCGACGCCGAGACGCTCCGCCGGGCGCGCCGCTACATCTTCAGCGCCACCACCCGACGGCGCAGCGCAGACTGGGAGGCCTACGACCGGATCACGGAAGCGGACCGGCGCGTCGCCTTGATCGTACGGCCGGACCACATCTACGGATCAGCCCTCGCCCGCATGCGCGACGCGCTGGCGAAGAGGTAAGGCGCCGAGCGGGTCAGTATTCATTCAGAGCCGCCAAGCTGACGGGCAGCACGCTCCGGCTCAGCGCAGCGGCGCCTCATACAGGTAGCGCGTGTTGACTTCCGTTTCGTTCCCGTCCGGATCGAAGATGAAGAGCGTTCGGCCCTTGAACGGAGCCTGGCGCTCGATTGGACCGCGCGTCCGATACTCCAGGGTCGCGAACGTCTTGACGACCTGGTCGAACGTGTCCTCGGTCACGGTAAAAGCGAAGTGGAGTGGGCCACCGGCTTGATGTCGTCCGGTCGAGTTCTCGATTTGCAGCACGAGGTGCCCTCGCTGACACTGCAAGTACGCGCGCTCCTGATCCCTTTTGTCGAGCGGGATCCCCAGTTTGCCGTGGTAGAAGTCGATCGCGCGGTCCAAGTCCCGAACCTTCAGGAAGATCTCTTCGATTCCGACGAAGCCCACTGTCTTCCTCCTCGCTGAGCGTTACTCGACCGCCTGATCCGCTCGCAAAATGTGGCCGTGCTTTAGGGCCCGGTAATGAATAAAGTTAGCAACCTCCGCCGGGTGGTCGATATCACGACCGAGAATGAGGCCGGCACCGCGGCGCAGTATCAACTTGATATCTTTATTTATTAACGGCGCCTTACTCCCGATAGGGCTCCTGACGGTATCTTTGCGCCTGCTCGCGCGTCACGGCGTCGGGCTGTTCCTTGAGCGCCTGCCGATACGCGTCGAGCGCTGGCGCACGGCAGTCCAGCACGTCGCGGAGTCTGCCCGCAGCCCTTTGAGGCTCTTGCCCTTCGTGAGTACATTCTCCCGGTAAGTACGCTCGAACTCGCCCCACGCCCCCGCCCGAAGCTTTCCCCAGGTGATGCGAATGACCATGGCGGCCTCCTTATCAAGGGCACTGCCGGGATGATCGTCGAACGAAGTGCGCTCGCTCCTACGCCTTC
>QHRT01000569.1:2897-3493 GCA_003220195.1 Candidatus Rokuibacteriota bacterium
CCCATCACGTTGACGAGGCCGGACGTCATCGCCTGCTCGCTGGGCGCCTCCACGATTGCCACGAGGTCGTACCGCCCTTGGGTCCAGAAGAGCTGGTGGATCTTGAACCCGCGCTTCTCGTTGGCGGCGCGGTTCTCTCGTGCCCGCTTGACTGTCTCCTTGGCCTGCTTCGCTCCCTGGTCGGTGTACCGATAGAGGACGACGTAGTTGGGCATGATGCACTCCTTTCCCGCTGCAGGACCTCTGGCAGAGCCTGTGGCCGCGCGGACTGCCACTGGCAGAGGCAGTATAGTCCCGCGGGAAGGTGACGCCAGCCGTGACCGCGCGCTGTCCGTTGGCGATGTTGTCGTGCTCTCGAATCCCTACTCGCCGCTCATGCTGGTGTCGTCGCCGCCGTCTCGCGTGAAGGGAGTGACGCGACCTCTTCAACCGCCTGCAGACGCTCCCGCAGCCGCCTGCGCATTGTGACCGTGATTCTGCGGTCTGGCGTGTGCCCCTATAGAGTTAAAGCCCTGGTCCGCCGCTTGCGTCTTTGCCTGCCGGAGGTGGCCGATGCGACATTTGCTGCTCGCCTTCGCCCTGCTGATCGTGCTCAC
>QHRT01000569.1:3595-5290 GCA_003220195.1 Candidatus Rokuibacteriota bacterium
GGTCCCGACTTACACATCAACTGGACCAGCCCGGCCGGACCGATCACGTTCGACGTCCGACAGCTCCCCGGGGCAACACTGGTGTGGGGTCCCATCCCGGTCTTCGGGCCGGATCCACCGCCGAGTCCCCTCTTCCTGAGCAGAGGCTGGACAACGGGCACGCCGATCACCCGCCCGGGAGCGTACTCCTGGACCGGCCCGTTCGATCACCCGGCGACCTTCACCATCTCGGGCGTACCGTTCGACGGCGATGTCGGCATCCCGATGACCGCGGTCCTCAACGCGACTGGCGTGCTGGAGCCGAACGGCGGCACGGTATCGGCGGCCGAGCCTCACGGGTTCTTAGTCGTGATGGCTGCGCTGGTCGGACTGGGCGCGTGGAGGCGCTCGGCCCGCCAGCGCTGAGCCGGATCCGGTGTCTATCGCGAGACGGTCACCTTCGTCGTCGACGCCACGCAGTTGTTCGTCTCGCTGCTCTCCGTCAAGGCGTTCGCGTCGTCGGAGCACGCCAGCACGAAGTAGCTCCCGAGCGGCGTCGAGTTCGGCACCTTCACCGTCACCGTGCGGGTCGATTGGGCGCCCGCGGAGAGACTCGGCACCGAGCGGCTGCCGATGAGGAAGTCGCCGGTGCTCCGGACCTGGTCAGCTGACAGGTAATAGCGCGTCGTCGACGCCACCGCGGCGCCCGTGCCCTGATTCCGCACGGTATCGGTCACCGAAAACGTGCCCTTGCGCCGAACGCTCGCCGGCGGGTTGCTGACCGACGACTCGATCAGGTCGGCCTGCTGGAGCGAGAGCGAGAACGTCGCCGTCACCAGGACGTTGGCGTCCATCGTGACGACACACGGCCCGCTGCCCGTGCAGCCGCCGCTCCACCCGACGAAGGCGGAGCCGCTGGCCGCAGTGGCGGTAAGCGTCACCGTCGTACCGCCTGCGTACGCTTCGCTGCAGTCGGCCGGGCACGTGATACCGCCGGGCGAGCTCGTGACCGACCCGCTGCCGTCTCCAGCGCGGGTGACCGTCAGCGTCGGCCCCGGCGGCGCGCCCGCGATCTCGTACGCGCCGATGTCGGACGCCGGCCCGCCGGGTCGCGGCGTTCCCTCGATGTCCGTCGTCACCTCGGGCAGTGTGAGTCCGGTGTCACGCGCCGGCGAGTCGGAGCGGAGGTGATAGTCGTCGTTCGCCGGATCGATGAACAGCTGTGCGGGTGTGGCGACGATGGAGTGCGCGTCCTGCCGCGTTGCGACGCGCCACTGCGCGAGATTCAGCACGCTGTTGCCGTCATCGAGCGTGAACCGTTCCATCACGACGTTGTAATCGCTCGTGAAGCCGGGACGGCTGTCCTGGCTCATGCTGATGCTGCCGTGCCAGGAATGCTGGTTGTAGAGGATGTTGTCGTAGAGGGTGTTCCCCGTGCTCGCGTTCTGGATGTTGATCGCCCAGCGGGCATCGGCGGCCATCACGATCGTGTTGTGCACGACCACGTTGTTCCCGGAGCTCGCGCCCCCGTCGATCCGGTAGAGCGAGATCCCGCTCGCGTGGTTGTCGTAGAGCAGGTTGTTCTGGATGCGCGAGTCGCGCACGCCGTCGCAGTTGATGCCGGAGCCGCCGCCGTGGCCGTTCTCGTAGATGACGTTCTTCTCGACGAGCGCGTTCGAGATCACGCCGTCTCCGCCCTGGCTCACGTCGCCGTTC
>QHRT01000572.1:0-2082 GCA_003220195.1 Candidatus Rokuibacteriota bacterium
CGGTGGAGCGGGAGCAGTTGCACACCGAGCTCATCGAGGGGACGTACCGGTTCACCCTGCTCTCCCGCGTTCGGCTCGAGACGGGCGAGGAGGTGGACCTGTGGTCGGCGCGGGACGCGCTCGTCCTGAAGGGTCTGGCGCTGGTGCTCGCTCGGCACCTTCCCATCTCCGGCCGGTGCTGCCACGTGAAGGGCAACACACTACTACGCCTCGATCGACCACGAGCTACTCCTGGCGCGGCTGGAGCGGAGCATCTCTGACCCGCGCCTGCTGAGCCTCATCGGCCAGTACCTCGCGCGCTCCGCAGAGCGCGGCGGGCTCTACTGGCACTACTCGACAGGCATCGCGCTCGGGTGCGCGCTCTCGCCGATCATCGGGGCCTTCTTCCTGGCGGAACTGGACGAGGAGTTCGAGCGGCAGGGCGTCTTCTTCTGACAGCTGTCCGCGTTGAATGCGCGCGGAATCACCTTCATCACCTTGCGGCGTCGCACGCCGGCGCTGCTCCGGGAGATGGCGCTGCCGCCACGGGGGGCGTGGCGCACCGTCCATCTCGACGTCCCGCATCGGCTCTATCAGACGCCCAAAGTCATCGACCAGCGGGTCCAGCTGCGCCCCTATGGACCCGAGCCTCTGCGCCAGCTCTTCATCAAAGACCTGGGCCACGAGCAGCCCACCGTGCTGCTGACCAACGATCTGCGCGCCACGCCGGCGGCACTGGTGATCCGGTACGCACGGCGGATGCTGATCGAGAATGGCTTGGCCGACGTCGTGAATTTCCTGCACCTCGACGCCCTCAGCTCGGCGGTGGCGCTGAACGTCAGCTTCGATGTGTTGCTGACGACGATTGCCACGGGACTGTATCGCTTGCTGGCGCTCAAGCTCCGCGGCTTCGAGCGGGCCCAGCCCCGGCAGATCTGGCGCCGGTTCCTGAAACGTCCCGCTCATGTCCGCGTGACCGCGACGGAGGTCGTCGTCGAGCTACCTCGACGGGCCCACAACCCCATCCTCATCGCGTCGGGCCTGCCCGACGAGCGGACGGCCGTGCCGTGGTGGAACGGCCGCCGGCTCCGGCTCGAAATCCCCTGAGATCGGCCCACAAAACGTTAGCGCTTTGGGTAGCGTGAAAATCGAGGCTAGCTTCTCGTCCACCCGGATCGGGGTCGGCAGCCTGCGCTCGACCCTACGGTCGACGGCTCGAGCCGCCGAGGTAGGCGGCCTGGACTTCGTCACTCCTGAGCAGCGCCTCTCCGGAACCCGTCAAGGTGATCGTGCCGGTCTCGATCACGTACCCGCGATCGGCGCATTGCAGCGCCTTGCGGGCGTTCTGCTCCACGAGGAGGATCGTGCGCTTCTCGCGCTTGAACTCCATGATGATACGGAAGATCTCGGCGACGAGCAGGGGCGCCAGCCCGAGCGACGGCTCGTCCAGCATCAAGAGCTTCGGGCGCGCCATCAGCGCTCGGCCGATGGCGAGCATCTGCTGCTCGCCACCGCTGAGCGTCGCCCCGAACTGGGTGCGGCGCTCACGGAGGACGGGGAACTTGCTGAAGACCATCTCCATGTCGTTGCGAATCTCGGCCTTGTCCGAGCGCCCGTACGCGCCCATCTCGAGATTCTCCTGCACCGTCATGCGGGTGAGGATCCCGCGGCCCTCCTGCACCTGCAAGATCCCGAGCCGCACGATCTTGTCTTCCGAGATCCCGCGCAGGCTCCGTCCCTCGAAGAGGACGTCACCCCGGCTCGGCGTCAGGATTCCCGAGACAGTCCTCAGCAGGGTCGACTTGCCCGCGCCGTTCGCGCCGATGAGGGCCACCACCTCACCCTCTCTGACTTCCAGGCTGGCGCCGCGCAAGGCGGTGATCGCGCCATAGCCGACGTGGACGTCGCTCACCTGCAGCATGGGGCGCTAGTCCTCCGTCCCGAGATAGGCTTCGATGACGCGCGGGTCCTTCTGCACGGCGTGCGGCGGGCCCTCCGCGATCTTGACGCCGAAATTCAGGACCGTGACGAGATCCGAGATCTTCATCACCACGGACATGTCGTGCTCGATCAGCAAGATGGTCTTCCCCAGCGCGCGGATCT
>QHRT01000572.1:2094-4592 GCA_003220195.1 Candidatus Rokuibacteriota bacterium
CGGCTCGTCGAGCAGCAAGAGATCGGGGTCGGTGCAGAGCGCGCGGGCGATCTCCAGGCGACGTTGCTCGCCGAACGGAATCGTCGTGGCGACGGCGTCGCGCCGGTGGTGGAGCCCGACGAACTCGAGGATCTCGTCGGCGCGCGCGCGAATCCCGCGCTCCTCCGGCAACGGTCCGAGCCGGAAGTACATGCGCAGCAAGCCGGCCCGCGTGCGGCAGTGGCGGCCGATCATGACGTTCTCGAGCACGGTCATCTGGGAGAAGAGCCGGATGTTCTGGAACGTGCGGCCCATCCCGAGCACCACGCGCTCGTGGGGTCTGAGGCCCTCGAGCGCCCGCCCCTTGAAGAGGATCGAGCCCTCGTCGTGCGCGTAGAGGCCCGTCACGCAGTTGAACAGGGTCGTCTTGCCGGCGCCGTTCGGGCCGATGATCGCGTGAATCGTCCCCGGCTCGATGCTGACGTCCACCCGGTTCACCGCGACCAGGCTGCCGAATCGCTTGCTTACCCCTGTCGCTGCGAGGATCGTCATCCCTGACACCTGGCCGGCAGGGGCGCCGCGTCCGGCGCCCCTGCCGGCGAGTTCGACGTTCGGCTCACCGCATCTTCAACGCGGTCGCCTTGCCATTCTGAACCTGGATCAGTGTCCCCTTCTTGATCGCGTCGCCGGCGTGCTTGCCGTTGACCATGTCGACGATGGTGATCTTGGCGTCCGCGCTGGTGAGCGCCGGGAAATCCTTGACGGTGGCGAGGGCGTCACGCACTTTCTTGCGATCGGCCTCGAGCGTCTTCGGCGTGTTGGTGACGTTGGCCACCTTGATCGCGTGCGCCAGCATCTTCATGGCGTCGTAGCAGTTCGCCGCCGGCCAGTGCGGCGTTTCATTCGGGCCCTTGGCCAGCAGGCGCCGCACGTAGCTCTGGTTCATCTCGGTGGTGGCATCCTTGTCGTACGTCGCATTGTGAACGGCGCCTTCGGCGGCGAGGCCTGCGTTCTCGACGATGCGCGCGTTCCCCATCCCGACGCCGCCGACCCACAGCACGCGGAGATCCTGCTTCTGCGCTTCCTTCATCATGTTGGCGGTTTCGACCCACGTGCCGCCGACGGCGATCATGTCCGGGCTCTTCGCCTTGATCTTGGTGATGTGGGCGCTGAAGTCCGTGTCCCCGGTGAGGTAGTCCACGTCTTCCACCACCTCGATCCCGAACTGCTTGAGCTGCGGGCGGAACGTATCGTGCCCCAGGCTTTTCGAGTAGGCGTCCTTGACGTCGGTCAGAATGGCGGCCTTCTTCGCCCAGGGATAGTGCTCCTTGACCCACTTGAGGGTCTGGGGCACCAGGACGTTCTCGTCGACCGTGTTGCGGAACGCCCACGAGTACGGCGCCGAGACGCCGGGCTTGGTCGACGTCGGCGAGAAGCAGAGGATCTTCGAGCGCTCGCAGATCGGAAAGACGGCTTCGGCTTCCGCGCTCCACTGCGGGCCGTGGTTGGCGAGGACGTGGTCCTTCTCGATCAGGCCGCGCGCCAGCTGGATGGCCAGCGCGTTGTCGCCCTCCGTGTCCTTCGTGATCATCCGGAGCTTCCGGCCGCCGACCCCGCCCGCGGCATTGATCTCCTCCACCGCGACCTCGGTGGCGGCCCGGCTCTGGACGCCGTAGCTGGCCCCCTTCTTCGTCAGCGGGACCATGAACCCCACGACGATCTCGTCGCCGAAGGCGTGGGCCAGCGCCGGCACCGCCATCGCCGCGACGAGAGCACAACCGAGGAAGACGAGCGATCGCTTCATCGTGCCTCCTCTCTCCGTGAGACATCCTGGCAAACGGAACGTGGCGACGTCCGGCCCCGGTCAGCACCTCCTTCCATGCCTGCGGCGCAGCCACGCCTCCGGCGCAGGCCATGTCTGCGGCGCAGGCCATGCCTGCGGCTCAGGCCAGGCGCGCGGTGGCTCATACCGTGGTCATCGGCCTCGCACGAAACCACCGACGAACGGTGAGCGTGTCGCGCCCGAGAATGCCTTGTGGTCGAAAGATCATCACGAGAATGACGATGCTGCCCCACACCTCCCAGCGCCAGTCCGCCAGGAACTGGAGCGCGGTGGAGAGGTACGTGATGACGAACGCGCCGAGGAGCGGACCGTACAGCACGTCCATGCCTCCGAGCACCATGTACATCGCGATGTCGACGCCGCGCTTGAAGTCGAAGTTGTCGTACTGGATGAACACGGCATGGTGGGCGTAGAGCCCGCCGCCGACCCCCGCCACGAACGCGCCCGCCGCGAAGGCCGTCAGCTTCGCCCGCGTGACGTCGATGCCCATCGCTTCGGCCGCGGTCTCGTCGAGCTTCACCGCTTCGAACGCCCGGCCCATCCGTGACCGGCGCAAACGCGCCAGGAACGTCACGAGCAGCGCGAGAAAGCCGAAGACGTACCACGGATTGGTGTAGGGAAAGATGCCCCGGATGCCCTCGGCGGCGCCCGTGGGTTTGAAGTTGAGGAAGAACAC
>QHRT01000054.1:0-3545 GCA_003220195.1 Candidatus Rokuibacteriota bacterium
CAGGCCGTAGAGGCGGTCGCGCGTGACGCCGGGAACGTCACGCACGAGCGAGCGACGGCGCTCGACGAGGCGGTTGAAGAGCGTCGACTTGCCGACGTTCGGCCGGCCGACGATCGCGATGATGGGCCGAAGGATCGGCGCCGCGGAGCTCACGCGGCGCAGACGGCCGCGAGCAGCGCCTCCGGCGTCGTCGCGACCACTCGGACGGGGTCGCCGAGGTCCCGCGCCAGATCGCCCGGCGTGAGATCGTTCAGGAAGACGCCCTCGCCGTCGCGCACGGCGGCGCCCGGAACGAGAATTTCGTCGCCGAGCCTCCCGGCACTCGCGAGGTGGCGCTGGATGTCCCGTCCGGTCAGGAGTCCGGCCACGCCGATCCCGCGGCCGAAGAAGTCGTTCGGCACGGCGGCGACCCGAATGCGCTCCGCTACCGGAAGCGTGGTCAGCAACGCGATCAGGCGCGGCGCGAACATCTCCCCGGTCACCACGGTCACGTGACGAGCGCGCGTGCCCGGGCGCAGCCGTCGGACACGGCGGCGTCCCCCGTCCTCGAACCGTCGCACGAGCCCGATGCCGTCTTCCGCGACGGGGAATCCTTCGTACGCGACCGCCGGCGGCAGTGCGCGCTCCGCGAGCAGGTAGACCTCGTCGCCGAGGAACACGAACCGACTCCCGAGCGTGGCGAGAAATCCGTCCTGCCATGCGTCCACGACGTCCACGAGTCGACCCGCTTCGTCGCGCTCGAGCGCCCGGAGTTTCGGCAGGCGCTCGCGATGCCGGGTGAGGCCCACCGGAACGATCGCCGTGGTCGCCACGTGCGGATGGAACGGCGCCAGATCACTGATGGTCCGCGCCAGATGCGCCCCGTCGTTGAGCCCGGGACAGAGCACGATCTGCGCGTGCATCCGGATGCCGGCCGCCGCGAGCCGCTCCATTCGCGGAAGGATCGCCGCGTCGTGACGGGGACGGCCCAGGAGCTCGTGACGCAGCGTCGGGTCGGTGGCGTGCACCGACACGTAGAGCGGCGACAGCCGCTGCTCGACGATGCGGTCCATCGCGCGCTCGTCGAGGTCGGACAGCGTGATGTAGTTGCCGTGCAGGAACGACAGCCGGTAATCGTCGTCCTTGACGTAGAGGCTCTTGCGCAGGCCCTTCGGCAGCTGATGGATGAAGCAGAACACGCACTTGTTCGCGCAGGTCGAGATCTCGCCGGGTCGCGGGGGCTCGAGCTCGATGCCGAGGTCGACGCCGCGGCGCCGGAGCGCGATCGCGCGTGTGCCGCCGATTCGTTCCACGAGCAGCGTGAGCCGGTCGTCCGCGGCGTGGAACTGGAAGTCGATCGCGTCCCGCAACGCGTGGCCGTTGATCGCGAGCACGCGATCGCCGCGCTTGAGCCCGACCGACGCCGCGGGCGTGCGCGGTCGGACGTCCGCCACCGTCACCCCGGCGGCGTCCTCTCTATCGCCAGAGCACTGGCTCATCGGTCGCCTCGCGCTCTGCCGCGTCGGTCGCGTTGAGATAGCGCATGCCCTGCACGATGTACTGGAGTCCCGAGATGATCGTGAACGCCGCCGCGAGCCACACCACGGCGCCCGGCACGATCGGCATGCGGAAATACCGCGCGAGCAGACCGCCGAGAACGGTGAGGACCTGGAAGAAGGTCGCCGCCTTGCCGAAGAGCGTCGGCCGGGGATAGATCCGGCCGCCGATCATGTGGATCAGCAAGGCGCCCAGCATGAGAATCAGGTCGCGGCTGACCACCACGATCATGATCCACGGGGGCAGCGCGCGCAGATACGTGAGTGTCGCGAACGACGCCGTGAGCAGGAGCTTGTCCGCCAGCGGATCGAGGAACGCGCCGAGCCGGCTCTGGAGCCCGTGCCGCCGGGCGACGTAGCCGTCGAGCAGGTCCGTCGACGCCGCCGCAGCGAAGACCACCAGCGCCGCGCCCGGCTTGCGATAGACGAGCAGCGCGACGAACACCGGGATCAACAAGATCCGCAGCACGGTCAGCCAGTTCGCGAGTCCCATCGGGGTCCCGTGAGTCTAACAGCGATACGGCTCGAGCGCGCCGAGGCTGTCCTCGGGAATCTCGACCTCGACGGCGACGTGTCCGTCGTCGTCCCGGCGTGACAGGACGCGTCCGCGCTCGTACACGCGCGCGAGCGCCGCGCCGTCCGTGTGCGGAATCCGGAGTGTGGCCGTGATCGCCACCGGACGCACGCTCGTGGCGATCTTCTCGACGAGCGTCTCCATGCCACTGCCCGTCACCGCGGACACCAGCACCCCGTCGTGGCGCTGGGCGAGCGCCCCGGGGTTCTCCACCCGGTCGATCTTGTTCAGCACCATCAGGACGGGCCGGTCGTTCACCCCGAGCTCCGACAGCATCACCTCGACGGCGGCCACGTGCTCGTCCATCGCCGGATGGCTCGCGTCCACCACGTGGAGCAACACGTCGGCGTCTTCCAGCTCCTCGAGCGTGGCGCGGAACGCCGCGACCAGCTCATGCGGCAGCTTCCGGATGAAGCCGACCGTGTCGGTCAGGATGAAGCGCGGACGGCCGGGACGCTCCACCAGCCGCGCGGACGGATCGAGCGTGACGAAGAGCTGGTTGGCGGCGCGGAACGAGCTGCCGGTGAGCCGGTTCAGCAGCGTGGTCTTGCCGGCGTTCGTGTACCCGACGAGCGCCGCGACCGGCAGCCCGCTCTGCTTGCGGCCTTCTCGCCGGACCCGGCGCCGGACCTGCACGCGCTCCAGCTCGCGGCGGATCTTCATCACGCGGTGACGGATCACGCGACGGTCCGACTCGAGCTGTGTCTCACCGGGACCGCGCGTTCCGATGCCGCCGCCGAGGCGCTCCAGGTGACTCCACTGCCCGACCAGCCGCGGCAACAGATACGTGAGCTGCGCCAGCTCGACCTGGAGCTTGCCTTCGCTGGTCCGCGCGCGCTGCGCGAAGATGTCGAGGATCAAGGCCGTCCGGTCGATGACCTTGATGCCGACGGCCTTGGAGATGTTGCGCTCCTGGATCGGCGACAGCGCATCGTCGGAGATGAAGAGGTTCGCGCCGAGCTCGCCCGCCGCGGCGCCGATCTCCTCGATCTTGCCGCGTCCGAAGTAGAACGCGGGGGTGGGGGACGCGCGCTCCTGCACGACACGGTCGACCACGGTCGCGCCGGCCGCATGCGCCAGCCCTTCGAGCTCGTTCAGAGATTCTTCCACTTCCCAGCGCCGCTGCGCCGGCAGCTTCACCGCGGCGATCACTGCGCGCTCGGCCGCCGGCCGGGTCATTGCCAGAGTGCCGTTCTTCGTTCGACTGCTCACGCCACCATGCCCTCCTCCTTCGCCATCGCCTCGATCATTCCGGCCACGCGCTCGGGAGTGCCAGCGCCCGCGTCGATCCAGCGTACGTCGGGCTCGCGCGCAAACCAGGTCCACTGTCGCCGCACATACTGCAACGTGGCGCGCTCCATCAGCCGTCGCGCGTCGTTCTCGCTCCGATCTCCGCGGGCCACGGCCACAAACTCACGGTAGCCGATCCCGCACAT
>QHRT01000054.1:3555-17733 GCA_003220195.1 Candidatus Rokuibacteriota bacterium
CGTCGAGCAGCCCCGCGGCGATCATCGCGCGCACCCGCAGCCGGAGACGTTCGGCAAGCGCATGAGGAGCGCTCGTGAGGCCGACGTACAGTACGCGGTAGTCGCTCGCCGGCTCGGTCCACCGGTGCTCGGCCATCCTGCCTCCCGACCTCACCCGCTCGAGCGCACGGACGACCCGCACGTGATCGTTCGGGTGCAGGCGGCGCGCCACCTCGGGCGCCTCGCGTTGAAGCCGGTCGTGGAGCGCCACGCGGCCATCTCGTGCGAGGACCAGCTCCAGCTCTCGCCGGAATCCCGGATCGGCCGGGGGCGCGGCGTCGAGCCCTCGAAGCAGTGCGCGAATGTACAATCCCGTTCCGCCGACCACGACGGGAAAACGCCCGCGGCTCCGGATCTGGTCGATCGCCTCTGCGGCATCGCCGCGGAACCGCGCGGCGTGGTAACGGTCGTCCGGGTCGGCCACGTCGATCAGGTGATGCGGCGCGGCCCGGCGCTGCTCGAGCGACGGTTTACCGGTCGCGACGTCCATGCCGCGATACACCTGGCGCGAATCGGCGCTGACGACCTCGATCGGAAGACGTGCGGCGAGCGCGACGGCGCTATCGGTCTTCCCGACTCCGGTGGGTCCGGCGATGACGAGGAGCGGAACCTTCATCCCCTCATGACATTTGATCACATCCGGTCACCAGTTGCGCTTCAGCTCCCGCCGGATGTCGTTGACCGAAATCCGGCTCACGATCGGCCGCCCATGCGGACAGAAGTATGGAGTCGCCGTCCGGGAGAGGTCCTGGACGAGGCGCTCCATTTCTTCGCGATCGAGCGGGACGTTGGCCTTGATCGCCGCGCGGCAGGCGACGAAGGCGAGCGCGCGCTCGAACTGCGGCTCGGTGCTCTTCGCGGGAGCGAGCTCGTCGACGGCGGCCTCGATCAGTCTCTTCGGCTCGTCGGCCTTGAGCAACGCCGGCACCGCGCGCACGAGGATGGCCTGTCCGCCGAATCCATCGAACGCGAACCCGAGTCGTTCCAGCGGCTGGCGCCAGCGCTGATCCTCCTCGAGTCGCTCGTAGAGCACGCGCTCGTGCGCGACGTGCTGGTCGAGGAAGAACACCTCGCGCTCCGAGGTCGTGACGATGAACGTGTCTTGCACCTGGCCGAGCACGCGGCCGAAGACTGGCGGGCCGTACGGCGCGGCGGGCTCGGCGAAGAGCGGCGCCTGCTCGGTGGCGTCCACGAAAGCCGCCGACGTCGTCTCGCGGCTCTCTCCCGCCGATGCTGGCACACGCGGGACCACCGAGCTCCGGCGCAACGCCTCGCCGACGGCGGCGACGATCATCTCCTGCACGAGTCGCGGATGCCGGAAGCGCACCCAGGCCTTCGTCGGATGCACGTTCACGTCGACGTCAGCGGACGGCACGGTGATCGACAGGTACACCATCGGAAACCGATCACGCGCGAGCAGCGGACGGTACGCCTCGAGCATCGAGTGCATCAGCGCGGGATCACGGACGGGACGGCCGTTCACGGTGACGATCAGCTCGTCACGGCCGCCGCGACTCAGATCGGGCGGACTCACGAAGCCGCGCACCGTGATGCCGTGCTCGGTCCGGTCGACGGGCAGAAGCCTTCCGGCGATCTCGTAGCTCAGGAGCGCGCCGAGGCGATCGCGAAACGCTCCGAGGACGTCACCACGATCGGCGGCCGCGGGGAGCGTCATCACGGCTCGCGCGTTGTTCGTCACGCGCACGTGGACGGCGGGATGGGCCAGCGCCAGATGTGCGACGGCGCGCAGGCTCGCGGCCAGCTCGGTCGGCGCAGATTTCAAAAATTTCAGCCTGGCCGGCGTGTTGAAGAACAGATCGCGGACCTCGATGCTTGTCCCGATCTCCGCCGGCACCAGGAGCTCGTGCGTCAACGCGCCGCCTTCCCCGGCGAGGCGCAGCCCTTCCGTCGCGTCGCGGGCGCGGCTCACGATGGTGAACCTCGACACCGCGCAGATCGCGGGGAGCGCCTCGCCCCGGAAGCCGAGCGTCGCGATCGCGTCCAGATCCTCGTCCCGCTCGAGCTTGGACGTCGCATGACGCTCGAGCGCGACCGGCAGCTCGGTCGCGCTCATGCCGGAGCCATCGTCGATCACGCGGATAAGCGCGGACCCGCCCTCGCGGAGGTCCACCGCGATCGTTCTGGCGCCGGCGTCGACCGCGTTCTCGACCAGTTCCTTGACGGCCGAGGCTGGCCGCTCGACGACTTCGCCGGCGGCGATCTTGTTGACGAGATGGTCCGGGAGCTTGCGGATCGTCATCCGCACGACGCGTCGGGGCCGCGTGAGGCGAGCACGCGCTCGCGCAGCTTCGCGAGCCGGTTCAGCGCCTCGAGCGGCGTCAGGTGTCCGACGTCGAGCTGCGCGATCTCGCTCAGCACCGGATCGTCCGCCGCCTCCCAGAGACCGAGCTGCACGGCATCGTCCGCGTCGCTCCGCCGCTGACCTTCCGCCTCCAGCTCGACGAGCAGTTCCTTCGCGCGGCGAATCACCGTCGGTGGGAGCCCCGCGAGACGGGCGACCTGGATGCCGTAGCTCCGGTCGGTGGAGCCGGGCCGCACCTTGTGCAAGAACACGATCTCGTCGTTCCACTCGCGGACCGCGACGTGGAAATTCTTCACGGCAGGAAGACGATCAGCGAGGCGCGTGAGCTCGTGGAAGTGCGTGGCGAAGAGCACCTTGGCGCGCGACTCGCCGTGCAGGTGCTCCACGACGGCCCACGCGATCGCGAGGCCGTCGAACGTGGAGGTCCCGCGCCCGACCTCGTCGAGGAGCACGAGGCTCCGCGGTGTGACGTGACGCATGATCGTCGCCGTCTCGACCATCTCGACGAGAAACGTCGACTGCCCGCGGCTCACGTTGTCCTGCGCGCCGACGCGCGTGAAGACACGATCCACGACGCCGATCCGCGCCTCGCGCGCCGGCACCCACGCGCCCATCTGCGCCAGGATGACCAGGTGGCCGATCTGGCGCAGGTACACCGACTTGCCGGCCATGTTGGGTCCGGTCAGGATGACGATCCGCCGGTCGTCGTCGAGGTCGACGTCGTTCGGCGTGATGGGAGAGCTACCGCGCACCTCGAGGACCGGATGACGGCCGTCGACGATGGAAAGCGCCTGGGAGTCGTCGACGGTGGGGCGCACGTGGCGGTGGGTGTGCGCGACCTCGGCGAGCGCGGCCACGACGTCGAGGAGCGCCAGCGCGCTGGCGGTGCGTACGAGCTCTGGCGCGCGCCCGGCGACCGCGCGTCGAAGTCCGTCGAACAGCTCGTACTCGAGCTTCTTCCGGCGCTCGTCGGCGCCCAGCACCTTCGCCTCGTACTCTTTCAGCTCCGTCGTGACGTAGCGCTCGGCCCCGGTCAGCGTCTGGCGGCGGATGTACTCGGCGGGCACCCGGGCGACCTGCCCGTGGGACACCTCGATGCCATACCCGAACACACGGTTGAATCGGACGCGGAGGCTCGAGATTCCGGTGCGCGTCCGTTCACGCTCTTCGAGCGAGGCGATCCACGCGCGCGCCTCGCGCGCGTCCTCCACGAGCTGAGCCAGCTCCGCGCTCCACGTCTCGCGGATCAGCCGGCCGTCGTGAAGCACGAGAGGCGGCTCGTCGGTGAGCGCGTCGGCGAGCGTCCGCTCCAGATCGTCGAGCGGGATCAGATCGGCGATCGACTGCCCGAGGAGCGGTGACGTGAACGCCGCCGCCAGCCCGCGGATCGTGCCGAGAGGCTGGAGGCAGTGACGGAGCCCGACGAGATCGCGCGCGTGCGCCGCGCCGAGGGCCGCCCGGCTGGTCAGGCGCTCGAGATCGCCGACCCCGCGCATCGCGGCCCGCAGTGCCGATCGCGCCGAGGGATCCTGGACGAGCTCGCCGACCGCGGTCTGCCGCGCGGCGATCGCGGTCGGATCCGTGAGCGGACGGAGCAGCCAGCTTCGCAACAGTCGCGCGCCCATCGGCGTGACGGTGTCGTTCAGGATCGCGAAGAGCGAGTGGCGCCCGTCCCCGTCGCTGGCCTCGAGCAGCTCGAGCGTCGCGACGGCGGTCTCGTCGAGTGTCATCACGCCGGCTGCGGTCAGGCGCGCAAGCCGCGTCAGGTGGCCGAGCGCGTCGCCCTGCGTCGCACGCACGTACGCGAGCGCCGCGGCGGCGGCGCCGAGCCCGATCGTCATGTCGTGAAGGCCGGCCGTTCCGACGGTGGACTCGCCGAAGTGCTCGACCACGGCGGCTTTCGCCGTCCGGACCGCGAACGTTCCGGCATCGCAGAACGTGAGCGTGGCGCCCGTCGCGGAGAGCCGGGCGGCGAGCTCCGTCGTCCGGACGGTGTCGGGCAGCAGAATCTCGGCCGGCCGCCGCAGGAGCGCGGCAGCGAGCACGGGGCCCTCTCCCCGCTCCTCGCCGCACCAGAACTCTCCGGTCGAGACGTCGACCAGCGCCACGCCGACCTCGTCGCGCATACGCCCGATCACAAGCAAGAAGTTGTTCGCGGCGCCCGGCAGGTACGCCGTGTCGGTGATCGTCCCCGGCGTGATGACGCGGACGACGTCGCGGCGCAGAAGCTTCTTCCCCTGTCCCGGCAGCTCCATCTGCTCCGAGATGGCGATCTTGCGCCCGGCGCGCACCAGGCGTGCGATGTAGCTTTCCGCGGCGTGGTGCGGGATGCCCGCCATCGGCACCCCCTGGCGCGACGTCAGCGTGATCGACAGCAAGCGCGCTCCGAGCTCCGCGTCATCTGCGAAGAGCTCGTAGAAATCCCCGAGCCGGAAGAGCAGCAGATGATCGGGAAAGCGGCGCTTCTGCTCCTGATACTGCCGCATCATCGGACTCGAGGCCTCACTCACCGATCCGCCCTCGCAAGCGCTCGCGCGTCCGTTCGAGCGATTCCGGCAGCACGCGCGTCTCCCCCAGCACCGCCAGGAAGTTCGTGTCGCCGTTCCAGCGCGGGACGACGTGCACGTGCAGGTGGTCGTCGATGCCGGCGCCCGCGGCGCGTCCCTGATTGATGCCGATGTTGAATCCCTGAGCGCTGTATTCCGCGCCGAGCGCGCGCACCGCGAGCTGCACGAGCGTCATCGCGTCGGTCATCTCGTCGGCGGTCGCGTCGGTGACGGCGCCGACGTGACGCTTCAGGACCGCCATCAGGTGCCCTGGCGCGTACGGGAACGCGTTGAGGATGAGGAAGGCGAGGACGCTCCGACGCAGGACCAGCCGACCGGGACCGTCGTCGCTGCTGGAAGCCTCGCAAAAGACACAACCGGAAGGCGCGGCCGAGGCGCCGACGTAGGCCATCCGCCACGGCGCCCAGAGGCGATTCACGCCCGACGACGAACCGTCACGCGTTCACGAGCTCGCGCAGTCTCTTGCCGACCTTGAAGAACGGAACTTTCTTCTGCGGAACGTCCACGGCGCTTCCGGTCTTCGGATTACGCCCCTTGCGTGAGTTGCGATGGCGAATGCGGAAGCTCCCGAACCCGCGCAACTCAACCTTGTCGCCCTGTCGAAGATCGTGTTGACGATGGTCTCGGTTTCCTTCTTGGTCAGGTTGGAGAGCTTCGAGACCTCGTCGATCAGATCGGCTTTCGTCATCGTCCACTCCCTGTCCGTCCGTCCCGCGAGACCCCCGAGAACGCCGACACCGACGCTAGCACGCGACACGCAAGAATGTCAACCGCTGCGGGCAGTTAGGCGATACCGGGGCTCTACTGGTGCGCTCGTCTCCCGAGCCGTGGCGGCTGCTCCACACCCATGACGACTACCCTTTCGGCCGCGGCCCCTCAGACGGAACCTCAAGGACACGAGCGAATCAATCCATCAGATAGAGCGGGGTCTTGAAGACGGGAAGACGCGGAGTGAACGACGCCGGGTCCAGGCGCAGCTGGCTCCGGACGAGATCGAAAATGGAAAACCGCCGTCGCGGGGGAATCACTCGTGGGGGCACCGGCAGGCCCGCCAGCGCCGCCGCCCCGTTCACGGCGTCCTCCAGGCTGCCGAGGGTGTCGNCCCCGGAGAACACCCGGCCGTCGGCGAATTTCGCGACCTGAGCGCGATCGAGCTTGCGGCCCTCCGCGACGGCCGAGATGAATTGATCGTGGATGTCGTCGAGCAGTCCCTGGAGCACGCGGCGCTCGTCCGGCGTCATCGGTCGCGAGAAGTTCCCGAGGTCCTTGAACTGGCCGGCCTTCACGACGACGTAGTCGACGCCGATCTTCTTCATCAGGCTCTCGACGTTCGCCATCTGCATGATGACGCCGATCGAGCCGGTCAGCGTGCCCGGGTTCGCGTAGATCCGGTCGGCGGCGACGGCGATGTAGTACCCGCCGGACGCGGCGACCGCGCCGAGCGACGCGACGACCGGCTTACCGGCCTCGCGCAAGCGTCGAATCGCCTGATGGATTTCCTGCGTGGGGCCGACGACCCCGCCCGGACTGTTGATGCGGATGACGACCGCGCGAACGAGAGGATTGTCGCGATGGCGTCGGAGCTCGCGGACCAGATCGTCGACGTCCAGGATGACGCCCTCGACGTCGACGACGGCGACTTGTGGTCCGAACGCGGGCCCGACACCTTCCCCGCCGCGCGACGACGTGAGCGCCGCGAGGAACAGCCCCAGCACGGCGAGATACATGCCCGCCGCGAGCGCCAGCACTCGCAGCGGGCGGCGTCCGCTCCTAGTCCTCGTCGTCGTCGTAGTCATCGCGGTGCTTCTGCCGCTTGCCGCCGCGACGGTGACCACCGCGCTCGGACTCCATCTCGCGCACCGGCTCGATCGCGTGCGCCAGCTCCTTGAGCGACAGCCCGATGCGCCTTTCGTGCGGATCCACGCGGATCACGAGCAGCGTCAGCTCGTCGCCGACGCTCACGATCTCGTCGGGACGGGCGATCGGCCGGTTCGCCATCTGCGAGATGTGCAGGAGTCCGTCGACCCCGGGCTCGAGCTCCACGAACGCGCCGAAGTCGGTCAATCGCACGATGCGGCCCGTGACCCGTGACCCCATCGGAAAGCGCTGGGCCACCGTCGACCACGGGTCGGGCTGGATCTGCTTCAACCCCAGCGAAATCCTCTTGTTCTCGCGATCGATGTTGAGGATCTGCGTCTCGAGCTCCTGGCCCTTTTTGAGAATCTCCGACGGGTGCCCCACGTTGCGCGTCCATGACATGTCCGAGATGTGGAGCAGGCCGTCGACACCGGGCTCCAGCTCGATGAACGCGCCGAAATCGGTCAGGTTCCGCACCTTGCCGAGGGCGCGAGCGCCGGGCTTGTAGCGCTCGTCGATCGTCGCCCACGGGTCGGCCTCGACCTGCTTCATGCCGAGCGAGATCCTCTTCGCGGCCTTGTTGACCTCCAGCACGATGACGTCGGCCTCGTCGCCGACGTTGACGATCTTCGACGGATGCCGCACGCGACGCGTCCACGACATCTCCGACACGTGCACGAGCCCTTCGACGCCGGGCTCCAGCTCCACGAAGGCGCCGTAGTTCGTCAGGCTCACGACCCGGCCGCGGCACTTGGTGCCGGGCGCGTAGGTCTGCTCGACGCGCTCCCACGGATCGGACGACTTCTGCTTGTAGCCGAGCGACACCCGGCCGGTCTCGCGATCGAAGTGCAGCACGACCACCTCGACCTGGTCGCCGACCTGGAAGATCTCGGACGGATGCCCGACGCGCCCCCAGCTCATGTCGGTCACGTGCAGCAGGCCGTCGATGCCGCCGAGGTCGATGAACGCGCCGTAGTCGGTGATGTTCTTCACGACCCCGGTGAGCACCATGCCCTCGGTCAACACCTCGAGCGTCTGCTTCTTCTTCTCCTCGCGCTCTTCCTCGAGCACCGCACGCCGCGAGAGCACCACGTTGCCGCGCCGCCGGTTCAGCTTGATGACCTTCGCGCGGATGGTCTGGCCCATCATGGCGCCGAGGTTCTTCATCGGACGGAGGTCGACCTGCGAGCCCGGGAGGAAGGCTTTGACGCCGACGTCGACCGCGAGTCCGCCCTTCACGACCTCGACGACCCGGCCCTCGACCGGCATGCCCTTGTCGTGGGCCCGGGTGATCGCGTCCCACACCTTGATCTTGTCGGCCTTGTCCTTCGAGAGGACGATGAGCCCTTCCGAGTCCTCCTTCGTTTCGAGGTAGACCTCGATCTCCTCGCCGACGCTGGGCAACCGCCCGCTCCGGTGAAATTCCTCGATCGGGATCGCGCCCTCGCTCTTGTAGCCGACGTCCACGAGGACTTCGCCGGTGCCGACGTGGACGACCCGGCCGCGGACGACCTCGCCCTCCTCGAACTCGCTCACCGTCTCGCTGAAATAGTCCTCCATGCGTTCCTCGGCCTCGTGACCGCCCTCCTTGCGCGGCGCACCGAGGGTCCTCCGCGGTTCATCTTTGTCCATGCTGCCCCTTCCTCCCGTAGGTGAATTGTAGCGGACGGGCATCATCGGTGCCCGCTCCGCCGACGGCTTCGAGCTCCTGTCCGGTCGGTCGCGCGGCGGCCGACACCGGGACGGGGCCCGAGGTTTCCATGAGTCGCGTCAGCGCCTGCATCATCGCCTGAGTCGCGCGCTCGTACTGGTCCTTTCGATCTTCGTCGTCACGCCGCGTGAAGCGGAGCGGCGGACCGAACGTGGCGGTGACCTTGGCCGGGCGCGGGAACGCTCGGCCTCGCGGCCATGCTCGTCCGCTGCCCCGGATGACAACCGGCACGACCTCGGCCTCGCTCAGCACCGCCAGCATTCCGGCGCCGGTCTTGAACGGCCGCACCGTGCCTTCTTCGCCCCTCGTCCCTTCCGGAAAGACGAGCACGACGCGGCCGTCTCGAAGCGTCCGCAGCGCTTCGCGCAGCGCGCCGGCGTCGGCGCCTTCCCGACGGACCGGCCGCGCGTTCAGTCGACGAAGCACCGCACCGAAGACCGGGATGCGGAAGAGCTCCGCCTTCGCGAGAAACGAGACCGGGCGACGCACGACGCTCCCCACCAGCGGCGGGTCCAGCACGCTCGCGTGATTCGCCACGAGCAGCACCGGCCCTCGCTCCGGCACGTGATGCCGGTTGCGGGCCTCCAGCCGGAACAGGAGCCGCATGACCAGCAGGACCAACGGCTTCAAGACCGCGTAGAGCATCTCAGCGAGACTCGCACGCGGTGACGATCGCGCGACGTTCCGCACGGCGTTGCTCGACGACTTGCGCCATCGTGTCGACCACCTCGGCCGGGTTGAGCGCGGTCGTGTCCACCTCGATCGCGTCGAGAGCCCGGCGCAGCGGGGCGAGCTCGCGGTTTGCATCCTGCGCGTCGCGAGCGGCGACCTCGGCTCTCACGGCGTCGAGTGTCACCGCACTGCCCTGCGCCACCAGTTCGTCGAAGCGGCGGCAGGCGCGGGCGTCGAGCGTCGCGGTCAGGTAGAACTTCACGTCCGCGTCCGGGCACACGACCGTCCCCGTGTCTCGGCCTTCGAGCACCACGCCACCGCCGGCAGCTTCCTGCCGCTGGATCGGCGTCACTTTCTCGCGCACGACGCGCACCGCGGAGAGACGAGAGGTCAGCTGGCTGATCTCCTGGCTCCGGATCTCGCCGCTCACGTCGCGTCCGTCGAGGAACACGCGCCCGTCGACGACACGGATGTCGATCTGCCCGAGGTGCCGTCCGAGCGCGGGGACGTCGTCGACGGCGATCCCCGCTCGCATCACGCTGAGCGCCGCGGCCCGATAGGTGGCGCCGGTGTCGAGCAGGCGATACCCGAGCCGCCGGGCGAGCAACGTCGCCACCGTGCCTTTGCCCGCCCCCGCCGGGCCGTCGATCGTGATGACGAGATCTCGTCGGTGTGTCACCGCAACGCCTCGCGCCTGCAGCGGATTTTCGCCAGCGCGTCCTCGAGCGGGCCGGGCTCGCCCGCGTCGACCAAGGTCTCGAGGGCCGCGAGCGCGGCGCGGAAAACCTCGAGGCTCGGTCGGAGGGCCGCGCGATTCGCCAGGAAGATCTCCTGCCACACGCGCTGATCGGACGCCGCAATGCGCGTCGTGTCCTTGAATCCGCGTGCCGCGTACGCGAGCGCCGCCGGCTCGAACCGCTCGACCGCCTCCACCAGCGCGTACGCCACCAGGTGCGGCAGATGGCTGATCGCCGCGACCACACGGTCGTGCAGCTCGGGATCGAGCGTGCTCACGTGCGCTCCGAAGGTTTCCCAGAAGGAGCTCGCGCGCTTCACCGCGCCGGCGTCAGTCATCTCCGTCGGCGTGACGATGACCGTGGCCCCCTGGAAGAGGTCGGCCCGCGCGAACCCGTAGCCGCTGCGATCCGAGCCGGCCATGGGATGGCTGCCCACGAAGCCGACGGGCCGGGAGCCCGCCAGGCGCCGCGCGATGTTCACGATGCCCGCCTTGGTCGACCCCACGTCGGTGACGACGGCGTCGCGCGGGACGACCGGCCACAGCGTCTCGAGCAGGCTTTCATTGGCGAACACGGTGGCGCCGAGCACGACGAAGTCGGCGCCGCGCACGCCGTCCGCGAGGTCGATCGTCGCTCGGTCGAGCACGCGCTCGGACAGCGCCGCGGAAAGGCGCGACAGGTCACGACCGACACCGACGATCTCGCGCGCGACGCCCGTCGCGCGCGCCGCCTTGGCGACCGACCCGCCGAGCAGTCCGACGCCGATGATCGCGAGCCGCTCGATCACCTGAGCGTCTTCCCCAGCACCGCGCGCAACGCCTTCACGAGCTTCCGATTCTCTTCCGGGGTCCCGACGCTGATGCGCAGCGCCGTCTCCATCCCGAACGGCGTCATGGGGCGGACGATCACGCCCTGGTGGAGGAGCTTCTGGTACACGTCGGCGGCGCTCCGCCCGACGTCCACCAGGATGAAATTGGCGCGCGACGGCACGTACTTGATTCCGAGGGAGTCGAACTCCTCGTAGAGGAAGTGCCGGCCGGCTTCGATCATGCGGACGCACTCGAGGATGTGGCCTTCGTCTTCGAGCGCCGCCAGCGCGGCGACCTGCCCCAGCGCGTTCACGTTGAAGGGCTGGCGGATCCGGTTCATCAACGCGATCGCGTCCGCGTCGGCCACGCCGTAGCCGATCCTGAGGCCGGCCAGGCTGGAGGCCTTCGAGAACGTCCGCAGCACGATCACCTTGCGGCCCTGCCGCACGTACGACAGCGTATCCGGGAAATCGGACCCGGCCGCGAACTCGACGTACGCCTCGTCGAACACGACGATCGTTCGCTCGGGCACCCGCGCCATGAAGTGCTCGACCTCGTCCGCCGTCACGATCGTCGCCGTCGGATTGTTCGGGTTCGCGATGAAGATCATCTTCGTGAGCGGGGTGATCGCGCGCGCCATCGCTTCGAGATCGATCCGATAGTCGCGCAGCATCACCATCACCCGGATGCCGCCGGCGGCCTGCACGATCATCGGGTAGACCACGAACGACGGGTGCGGCACGATCGCCTCGTCGCCGGGCCGGAGGAACGCGCGGACCAGGAGCTCGATCAGCTCGTTCGACCCGTTGCCGAGGACCACCTGATCCTGCCCGAAGCCGTGCTTCTTGGCGAGCGCCTGACGGAGGTAGAACCCGCTCCCGTCGGGATAGCGGTTCAGGTGGACGAGCGCGGCGGTGATGGCTTCACGGACGCGATCCGACGGCGACAATGGATTTTCGTTCGAGGCCAGCTTGATGGCGTCGTGGATGCCCAGCTCGCGTTCGAGCTCCTCGATCGGCTTCCCGGGCTCGTAGGGAGCGATCCCGAGGCTGTGGTCGTTGGCGAGTGACTCCCACTGGGTCGTCATCACGTCTCCTTATGCCGCGGGGTACGACCCGAGAACCTTCAGGAAGAGGGTCCGTGCCCCGATCTCCGTGAGCACCTCGCCGACGACCGGCGTCTCGCGATGTCCCTCGAAATCGACGAACATCACGTACTCCCACGGCCGCTGCTTCGCGGGTCGCGATTCGATCTTGGTCAGGTTGAGGCTCGCGCGAGCGAACGGCTCCAGAATCCGGTAGAGCGCGCCCGGCTCGTTGCGCATGGCGAAGAGGATCGACGTCTTGTCGCGGCCGGTGGCCGGCGTCGGCCGGCGACCGATGACGAGGAACCGCGTCGCGTTGTTCTGATTGTCCTCGATCCGCGCGCGGAGGATCGGCACCCGGTAGAGCTCCGCCGCCAGCTCCGACGCGATCGCGGCGATGGTCGCGTCCCCCGCCGCCATCTCCGCGGCGAGCGCCGTCGACGCCACCTCCTCGGTCGGGACGTCAGGCAACTGGCGGGCGAGCCAGTCCCGGCACTGCGCGATCCCCTGCGGATGCGAGAGCACGCGCTTGATCTGGCGAAGCTCGGTCGCGTGAGACAGGAGTTGCTGGGTCACGTCGAGGTACAGCTCCCCGCAGATGACGGCTTGCGTCTCGATCAGGCGATCGAGCGTCGGATTGACCGCGCCCCCGGTCGTGTTCTCGACGGGGACCACACCGAGCTCGGCGCGCGCGCGCTCGACCTCATCGAAGATGTCGGGAACCGTGCGGCATGGCTGGTAGTGCGCGGACGATCCGAAGCGCTCGCGCGCGACCTGATGCGTGAACGTCGCCGGCGGACCGAGGTACGCGACGGTCAGCGGATGCTCGAGATCGCGACAGCTCGACAACACCTCGCGCCAGATCGCGGCGATCGCGTCCCGGGAAAGCGGACCGGTCGCGGCCGCACCGAGTCGTCGGAGGATCTCCGCCTCGCGCTCCGGGGCATACGCCGGCACCCCATCCCGCTGTTTGAGCTCTCCGATCCGGAGGGCGGCCTCTGCACGCTGGTTGAGGAGGTTGAGGATCTGGTCGTCGAGGTCATTGATCCTGGCGCGCCAATCGCCCAGGAAGTTCATAGAGACTCCCGCGGAACTACTCTCGCGAATCCGGACCATTATAGGGGAAGCCCCCCATGGCGGCAAGCAGGGCCGACATGGGGCGTCGTCAGCGATCGCGTCTCGGCGCCGACGCCGCGGTCGCAGCGCGGAGTGCGGAGAGCTCGGCACGGCTCAGCTCGCGCCACCGGCCGGGCGAAAGCGTCGCGAGCTCGAGCGGACCGAAGCCGATCCGTTTGAGCCGGATGACCGGATGCCCCATCGCGTCGCAGTAACGCTTGACCTCGTGCTTGCGGCCTTCCGCGAACGTGAGCTCGAGGTGACTCGCCGTCGGTCCCGACCGGAGAAGTTCCACCGTCATCGGCCTGGCCGGTCCATCGTCGAGCACGGCGCCGCGTCGCCACCGCGCGAGGTCCGGAACTGCTACCCGACCCTCGACCTCGGCCTCGTAGCGACGCGGGACGCCATAGCGCGGATGGAGCAACCGGTGCGTCAGCGGACCGTCGTTCGTCAGGAGCAGCAACCCCTCGACGTCGGCGTCGAGCCGTCCGACGGGATAGAGCCGTTCCGGGCCGCTCACGAGCTCCGTCACGACCGGACGGCCGGCCGGATCGTGACGTGTCGTCACGTATCCGCGGGGCTTGTGCAGAAGGACGTACCGTTTCGGCTCGGCCGCCGGCAGCACCCGCCCGTCGACGGTGATCACGTCGCGCGAGGGATCCGCCAGCGTGGCGAGCTCGCGGGTCACGACGCCGTTGACGGCGACGCGGCCCTCGAGCACCAGACGATCACCGCCCCGGCGCGACGTCAGTCCCGCCTGCGCCAGGATCTTGTTCAGCCGGATCTGCGCCATCGTCGGCGGAGGAGGACGCGTCGGGCACGGCGAGCTCGCCTTCGACTTTTGGAAGATCGGAACGATCGCGCAGCCCGAAGGCAACGAGGAACTCCCGCGTCGTCTCGTAGAGAAACGGGCGGCCGGGCGCATCCTTGCGGCCGGCGATGCGGATGAGCCGGCGCTCGAGCAAGCTGTCGAGCACCCCTTCCGAATTGACACCGCGGATCGCGTCGACTTCGGGGCGCGAGACCGGCTGACGATATCCGACGATCGCGAGGGTCTCGAGCGCCTGGCGGGACAGCCGTGCCCGCGTCCGTGCCCGCGCGAGCCGGACCAGCCATGGCGCCATCTCGGGACGTGTCACCATCCGAAATCCGCCACCCACTTCGGCAATCGTCAGCGCGCGCCCTCCGTCCTCGTATCGGGAGCGCAGCTCGTCCACGAGCGCGCGCGCCTCGGCCACGGTCTCGAGCTCGAGCACATCGCGA
>QHRT01000573.1 GCA_003220195.1 Candidatus Rokuibacteriota bacterium
TCGGACACGAAGCCGAATCCCGGGACCATCAGCACGTAGACCTCGGGGTGGGCGAAGAACCAGAAGAAGGGCTGCCAGATGACGGCGGAGCCGCCCGCCTGCGTGTCGAAGTAGTGGGCCCCGAGAAACCGGTCCAGGAGCAGCATGATCTGGGCGGCGGACAGCGGCGGCAGGATGAGGAGCGTCATCGCGGAGACGGTCAGCATCGTCCACACGTAGACCGGCATCCGGCCGAGCGTCATGCCGGGCGCCCGCATCGTCGCGATAGTCGCGATCAGGTTGATCGCCGTCGCGATGGTCCCGAAGCCGGTGACCAGCACCGAGAGATTCCAGTAGTCGGTGGCATTGCCCGGGGTGAAGGCGCGTTCCGAGAGGGGCGCGTACGCGAACCAGCCGACGGCGGGCGCCGAGCCGGCGCCGTAGAGACCGTCCCCGCCGATGAAACTGAAGTACAGCAGCGTCCCGCCGAACAGGAGGACCCAGAAGCCGAACGCGTTCAGTCGGGGAAACGCCAGATCGCGTGCGCCGATCATCAACGGCACGAGATAGTTCGCGAATCCGAACACGATCGGAATCCCCACGAGGAAGACCATCGTGGTCCCGTGCACCGTGAAGAGGCGATTGAAGGTGTCGGGCGGCACCAGCGTGAGCCCGGGCCTGGCGAGCTGGAGGCGCATCACGAACGCCTCCATGCCTCCGATCACGAGAAAGACCAGGCCCGTGACGACGTACATGATCCCGAGCCTCTTGTGATCGACGGTGACGACCCAGTCGTGCAGGATCGCGAGGACGCCAGATGGCTCCGAGGGCGGCGCCACGTCGCGCACCGCGGGAGAATCGGTCGACACGAACGTCGCCGTCATCGCGTCACCTCAGGGTCGCCAGGTACCCGACGAGCTGGTCCAGCTGTGCGTCGTCGAGTTTCATCGCCGGCATGAGGGCGCCCGCCTTGAAGGCGGCCGGATCCTTCACCCAGGCGCGAAGGTTTTCTGGCGTGTTGCGCACGGCGCCCGCGCCCAGCGTCGAGCGGCTCATCACGTGAGTGAGGTCGGGGCCGAACACGCCGTTTCCGGGCGTGCCGCGGACGCTGTGGCAGTTGATGCAGGCCAGCGAGGAGAAGAGCTCGCGGCCCGGCCTCGTCGCTTCGTGCAGAGCCGGTGCGGTCTGTTGTGACGCGACCCACGCCAGGAACTCGTCTCTCGGATGGACGACGACTTTGAGCAGCATCAATGCGTGCTGGAGCCCGCAGTACTCCGCGCACTGGCCGACGTACGTCCCGACTCGCTGCGGCTCGATCCAGACACGATTGGTCTTGTTCGGGATCACGTCCATCTTTCCGGACAGCTGCGGCACCCAGAAGCTGTGCGCCACGTCGACCGACTGGAGCGTGATGAACGTCAGCGTTGGCCTGGCGGCTTCGCTCACGGGGACATGGAGCTCGTTGGCGGTGACGATCCCGAACTTCGGATAGCGGATCTCCCACCACCACTGGTTGCCGACGACGGTGATCTCGAGCGCGTCAGGCGGCTGCGCGCGACGTTCGATCCTGTAGACGTACCGGGCCGTGACCAGGAAGAGCACCACGACGATCAGCAGCGGCACGACCGTCCACGCCAGCTCGATCTGCGTGCTGCCGTAGACCTGCGCCGGCTCGATGTCCGGAGCCGCCGGCCGCCGGCCGAAGCGGATGAGCGTGTACACCGCGAAGCCGGCGACGAGGATGAAGATCACCGCCGTGATGGTGAGGACGAAGAACGACAGATCGCGGATCGCGAAGGCCGGAGTGGAGACCGGCGCGAAGATGCTCGGCGTCTCTGTTGTCGTCATCGCGTGCTCTCGAGCACTTCACAGAGAGCAAGGCTTGGGCCAGAGCTAAAACGCTGCTTCGACTGATGGTCGGATTCGCGGTCGCGAATTTCTCGCGAACGGTCGCGAGAAACGAGGAGACGAGCGCGAGGGCGCGGCACGCTGTGGACTCTGGGGATCGAAAGACCCGCGTCCAGCCGCTTTCTCAGGAACAGCCGCGCCCGATGCACACGCGCCTTGACGTTGGCGACGGTGAGGCCGAGGGCCTCGGCGANNNGGTAGTCGGCGGGCAGTTCGTCGATGGCGCTGGTCAGCACCATCCGAAGCTCCGTCTGAAGAGCCGGGTCGTCGACACTCGTCGACCAGTCGGCCACCGGCGCGACGTGGCGGCCGTGCGCATCGAACACGGGAAGCAACGTGTCCAGCGAGATATCGGCGCCGCGGTGACGACGCTTCCGGCAACGCTGATAGGCCGCGTTGGTCACGATCCGATAGAGCCACGAGCCGAACGTGGAGTCTCCGCGAAACGTATCGATTTTCCGGATCACGGACAGGAAGGCGTCCTGCACGGCTTCCTCGGCATCCTGTGCGTTCCCCGTGATCCGCGTGGCGAGGCGATAGGCGCGGTCACCGTAGGCGGCCACCAGATCCTCGGCGGCCGTCGGATCACCGCGGCGGAGGGCCGCCACGAGCGCGCCATCCCGGTCGATCCGTGTCGTCATGCTCGGGCTGCTCCTATTCATCGCTTGGACCTCCCACCTGAGGTGCCGCTCTCTCAATGCAGATCTCCGCGGGACGGCGTAGAGCAAGGCGA
>QHRT01000055.1 GCA_003220195.1 Candidatus Rokuibacteriota bacterium
CGACTTTCTCGGCGGCGGCTCGGCGCTGAACTGGCAAGAGCTCCGGACGCTCGGCGAGGAAGGCTTCGACATCCAGGCGCACTCGAAGACCCACGGCGACCTCCGGCGCAAGGCGAACGAGTCCAACGCCCAGTTCTCGAAACGGATGGAGGCCGAGCTCTCCGTCCCGCTCGCCCTCTTCAAGAAGAATCTGGGCCACCCGAGCGAGACGATCGCCTATCCGTATGGCGCGGCCGACGAGGAAGTCGCGCAGCTGACCGTCCAGAACGGGTACCGCGCGGCCTTCACCGTTCGCCGACAGTCCAACCCGTCCTTCGTCTCGCTGTTCAAGATCGGCCGGTCGCAGGTCTACTCCGAGATGTCGCTGCAGGAGTTCGCCAAGAACCTGACGCTGCTCCACGACGAGCCGATCGGCGGGTCGCCGGGAGACGGGAAGGCACCATCAGCGCTGGCGACGAGCGTGGCAGCCTCGACGACGCAAGTGGCGCTGGCGAAGCGTCACGTCGATCGCGCGGACAGCTTCGAGACGCGAGGCTACCTGCGGCAGGCGCTGGACGAGCGCAGGATCGCGGCGACGATCGATCCGGGTGATACGACCAACCAGCAGGCCGTGACGCGTCTCGAGGCGGAGATCAAGCGCAGGACCGCCGACCTCACCGAAGAGGCCCGCCGCTTGCTGGAGCGCGGCTCCCTGGCCGAGGGGCGGCGCCGCTTGCTCAACACGCTCGCGCTGGATCCGCAGAATCGGATCGCGTTCGAAGCGCTCCAGCGCGAGGTCCGCGAGATCACGCTCATCACGCACACGGTCCGCAGCGGAGAGACGCTGGCCTCGATCGCCGAGCTCTACTACGGCGACGCGCTCCACGCCGAGGTGATCGCGGAAACGAACCAGCTCACGCCGAACGCCAGGCTGACTGCGGGACGCACGCTTCGAATCCCGGAAATTCCGGGCGTGTCACTCCTGCCACGCTGACGGCGCCGGCCGGTCGATCATGACGTCGTGATGATCGAGAACCTCGGGAAGTACAAGATCCTCGGCCGGATCGGCCGCGGCGGCATGGGAAGCGTCTACAAGGCCTACGACCCGGTCCTCCACCGGAACGTCGCGCTCAAGGTGATCACGGCCGAGTCGGACCTCACCGACGAGCTCCGCAGCCGGTTCTTCCTCGAGGCGCAGGCGTGCGCGCGGTTGACGCACCCGAACATCGTCACGATCTACGACCTCGGGGAAGCCGACGGCTACCTCTTCATCGTGATGGAGCTCCTCGAAGGTGAGGAGCTCCGGCAGCTGATCGCCAAGAAGACGTGCACCGATCTCCGGGACAAGCTCGGGCTGATGGTGCAGCTCTGCGACGGGCTCGACTACGCCCACCAGAAGGGCATCGTCCATCGCGACATCAAGCCGGCGAACATCTTCGTGCTCCCGGACCGCCACTTGAAGATCCTCGACTTCGGGATCGCGCGCATCGCAACGACGTCGTCCGCGCCGCTCACGCGCGCCGGTCTCCTGATCGGGACGCTCCAGTACATGGCGCCCGAGCGCGTGCGACAGCATGGCGATCACCGTGCCGACATCTTCTCCGTCGGCGCTGTGCTCTACGAGCTCCTGACCTATGGCCCGCCGTTCGCCGGCGACGACCCGATCGAGATCCTGGATCGGCTGCGGTCCCAGGATCCCCAACCACCGTCCGAGATCGACCCCGAGATCATGCCGGAGCTCGATCAGATCGTGGCGCGCGCGCTCGAGAAGGACCCGGACCGCCGGTACGAAAGCCTCAGCAAGATGCGGGCGGCGCTGCAGACGATTCATCGCCAGCTCGCGGAGACCGCCGATCGCGCGCGCAAGGAGCTTCAAGCGCGCATGGGCGAGGTCGGCGACCTGCGGAAGACGCTCGCCGCGCGGATCGGCGGCGACTGGACGGATGCGGCGACGGTCGTCGTGCAGATCGTCGACGAGACGACCCCGGTCGCCGTCCTCGAAGCGATGCAGCGGGAGACCACGACGAAGATCACCGAATTGCGCGCGCTGCTCGCGCGTGCGGACGCCGTGCAACCGGATTTCGAGCGCGGGCTCGCGGCGCTCGAGCGGAGCGATTGGGACACGGCCGAGTCGGCGCTCGTCGGCGTGACGACGGAGATGCCCGAGCACGCGCGCGCCACGTCGGCGTTGACGCAGGTTCGCGAAGGTCGTGAGGAAGCGCGCCGTGAGGAAGCCCGTCGCCAGGAAGCGCAACGCCGGCAGGAGCTGACGAGCCTCCTCGCAGAGGCGCGGCAGTCTCATGACGCGCGGACGTATCCGCAGTCCCTCGAGCTTCTGGAGCTTCTGATCGCGGAGACCCCGCCACCGGACCTCCTCCGCGAGGCCGAGGCTCTGCGGCAGACCGTCACCGCCGCGGTGGCGAAAGCCGCGGAAGAGGCCGAGGTTCTCCGACAGCAGCGCCTCCTGGAGGCGCGCGCGTTCGAGCTCGAACAGCTTTCCGAGGTGGAAACCGCCGCGCCTTCGAGTGCTGCGCCGCCTCCGAGCGCTGTGCCGCCTGCGACGGCTGCTTCGCTTCCACCTGCTGTGCCGCTTTCGAGTGCGGCTGCCGTTTCTCCGACTCCGGTCGAACCGGCTCCGGCTCCGCCTCCGCCCGCGCCGCCCGTCAGCGTCGGCGAGCCGTCGCCGGTGTCGCGACGGCGCGAAGAAGTTCCTGCCACCGTCGCCGCGACGCCGAAAACGCTCCCGGGCCCGCGGGTCCAGCCGTCCTTGATGAAGTCAACGCGCGTCCGCGTGGCCGCCGCGCTGTCGCTGCTGATCGTGATCGGGATCGTCGTCGCGGTCGTGGCGCGAGCCCGGGTTGCGGAGCAAAACGCGCGCGCGGCGCACGAGACCGAAGCGCGCGACGCCCACCTGCGCGACATCGACCGCGCGCTCGTGGCAGCACGCGAGCGCGCGGTCGCGGCCGACGCCCCCAAGCTGGCGAGCAGCGCGTTCGCCGCGGCGGAGGCGCAGGCGACCGAGACGCGGCGGGCCGTCGCGGCTGGCAACGTGGCGTCAGCCGATCAGTCGCAACGGCAGGCGATCGAGAGCTACGCGACCGCGGAGCGTCAGGCCGCGTCGACCCGCGAGGAGCGCACGGCCGCGGACACGGCGCGGGAGGCCATGCTGTCGGCGAAGCGTGACGCCGAGCAGCGCGGCGGTGATGCAACCGCCGCGCGCGAGCAAGAGCGCAAGGGCGACGACCTGTATGGCCGGCTCGCGTTCAAGGAGGCGGCGGCCGGCTTTCGCCTCGCCACCGACGGCTATGCCAGGGTCAAGGCCCCGGCGCCGCCGGTCCAGGCCGCCCCGGCTCAACCCGCTCCCGCGGACCCGCGCGCCGAGATCCGCACCGTGCTGAACAACTATGCCCGGGCCATCGAGTCGAAGGACGTGACATTGTTGCAGCGCGTTCGCCCCACCCTGCGCGACGACGAGCTGAACCGATGGAAGAGGTCCTTCGAGATCACCAGGAGCCGCAAGGTCGACCTGCGCGTCCTCGACATCACCGTGACTGGAGCGGAAGCCCAGGCGACCGGACGGCGCGAGGACACCACGATCCTGAATGACGGGCAACGCGTCTCCAACGAGACGCGCTTCGTCGCCATGCTCCGGCGTCAGGGGCAAGGCTGGGTGATCCAGGATCTTCGCGAGACCCGCGAGTCGGCCCCGGCGCAAGGCCGGTGACGGAGAGCCTGCCGGAGGAATATCAGCGTTATTCTCCTGCGCGACGGCGGCTGAATCGGACGGCAGCGGCATCGCAGGCCGATCCCGCACGTTCGGGGAGACCGATGTCGCGCACGCGGTTCGGTCACGCATGACATCGACGTCGACGACATGATCCAGACGCTCGGCAAGTATCGTGTGATCGAGCGGATTGGCCGTGGGGGCATGGGGACGGTGCTCAAGGCGCACGACCCCGTCCTCGACCGGACCGTCGCCCTCAAGGTCATCTCTGCGGACGTCGACGTCACCGACGACCTGCGCGCGCGCTTTTTCCGCGAGGCCCAGGCGTGCGCCCGGCTGACCCATCCGAACATCGTCACCGTGTACGACCTGGCCGACGTCGGCGGCCGCCTCTTCATCGTCATGGAGCTCCTGGAAGGTGACGAGCTGAAGCAGGTCATCGCGCAGCGTCGACCGCTGCCGCTGGAGACCAAGCTCTCGGTGATGGCGCAGGTGTGCGATGGCCTCGGCTATGCGCACCAGCGTGGCGTCGTGCACCGGGACATCAAGCCGAGCAACATCTTCATCCTCAAGAACGGCGCCGCGAAGATCCTCGACTTCGGCATCGCGCGGATCACGAGCGGCGCCGAGGCCGGACTCACACGAACCGGGCTCATCATGGGCACGCTCCGCTACATGGCCCCGGAGCAGGCGCAGGGCCAGGCCGATCACCGCTCGGACATGTTCTCGGTCGGCAGCGTGTTCTACGAGTTCCTCACGTATCGACAGGCCTTCCCCGGTGAGCAGCCGATCGAGATCCTGGAAGCCCTTCGGGCCCAGGAGCCGCCACGACTGAACGAGGTCGATCCCACGATTCCCGTGGAGCTCGCGGAGCTCATCGCGCGGGCGATGCAAAAGGACCCCGCCCGGCGGTTCCAGGATCTCCTCGAGATGCGGGACGGGCTCGACGCCCTGCGCCGCCAACTCGTCGAGGCCGCCGACGAGCTCAGACGCCGGGTTCAGCCGCGACTCGTACGGTTGCGTCAACTCCGGGAGTCTCTCGTCGAGCGACTGGGCGGCTCCTTCGGCGACGAGAGCCTGCCGGTACTCGCCGGTGAGGCGGGTGTCGCCACGCTCCAGTCTCTCGAGCAGCACGTCGAGAGCGCGATCGGCCGACTGCAGCCCCTCCTCGAACGGGCGACGGCGGTCCAGGGGTCCGTCGACCGCGGTCTCGAGCTTCTGCGTGCCGAGGATTTCGAGGCGGCGATCCGCGAGCTCGAGCCGATCGTCCAGACCCTGCCCGAGCACGCACGAGCCAGCGAAGCTCTCGCGGACGCGCAGTCCCGGCTCGCCGAGCGCAAGCGCCGCGCCGCGCTCGCCGCGATCCTCGCCGAAGCCAGCGCGGCGTTCGCGCAAGGCGCGTTCGCGGAGTGCCTGCAGAAGCTCGAAGCTCTCGAGGCCGCAGCGCCGCCGACCGCTCTTGCGTCCGAGGCTCAGAAGCTGGCGGAAGCGGCACGAAACGCCCAGGCCGCGCGGGAGGCCGAGGAACGCCGGCTCGAACAGCAGAGACAGCAACGAGCCCGGGCCGAGTCCGTGCAAGCGGAGTCCCTCGTCGCCCGCGAGAACGGTGAGGCAGCTGGAGCGTCCATCGACGCTTCATTCACCTGGAACGCCGCCGGGCGGCGGGTGACCGACGGTGAGGCGGCGTTCGCGAGCGAAGCGTACGAGGCGGCCACGGCGCACTTTCAGGGGGCGCGTGACCTCTACCGGCGCGCCGAGCGCGAAGCGCAGGGCGCGCGCCGTGGCCGGGCGCAGGCGACCGCCGAGGGCGCTCGCGAGGAGGCGGTGCGCGCGCGCTCGGTTGCGACTGACCTGGACGCGGCGACCGATGCCCCGGCGCGCTGGACCAGCGCCGTCTCCTCCGAGACCCGAGCCGCGGCGGCGCTCGCCGCCGGCGACTTCGAGCATGCCGAGCAGCTCTTCCTTGAAGCCGCCGCGGAGTTCGATCGCGCGGCGGACGACACCCGCGACGTACGACGGCAGCGGGAACGCCAGACCGCCGAGCACGCGCGCGAGCACATGGAACTGGCACGAAGGCTCGCGCGAGAGAGCGCCGCGGCCGAGCACGCGCGCGAGAGCTGGAGTCACGCAGAGGCGGAGCGCGGCGAGGCGCAGCACGCCTTCGCGGGGACCGCCTATGCGGTTGCCGCGCAGCGGTTCGAGGAAGCGCGCGCCACGTACCAGCACGCTGCCGAGGAGAGCCGAGCGGTCATCGAGGCCGAGCACCGGGCCCTGGCGGCGGACGCACAACGCGAGGCGCTGGAGGCCCGGCGGAACGCCCACGATGCAGATGCGGCGGCGTGGGCGCCGGACCGATGGAGCGGCGCGGAAGACCTGGAACGCCGTGCCGAGCAGGCTCTCGTGCGCGGGAACTTCGTCGACGCGCGTGCGCTCTTCCTCGATGCTCGTCGGGCGTTCGACGACGCTCGACAAGCGACCGACGACGAGAAAGTCAGCCGGCAGCAACAGCACGCCCGGGCCAGTCGCGAACTGATGGACGACGCGCGCCGACAGGCGGATGCCCTGGGCGCGCGTCACGAGGCGACGCCTCGCTGGAATGAGGCCGAGGCGAAGCGGTCGCAGGCGCTCGCGGCATTCGCCGATGACGGTTTCCAGGCGGCCGCAGCGAACTTCGACGAAGCGACGCGCTTCTTCAAGGAAGCAGAGACGGAAGTTCGCGCGGCACGTCGGGCCGCCGCGACCCGCGCGGCAGCTCCGCCGGACGAAGCCGGAACTCTCGTCGACGAGCCACGTCCCGGAGCGGCGCCGCCGCCGATTCGGTTGGAGACGACCGCCGACGCGTCGTCGGAGGACGTCACTCGGCTGCGTGAGGACCGGGTGCCAACCCGAAGGGACAGGCGGCGGTCGCCTCCGCGGGCTCTGCTTGCCGGCGCAGGAGCGTTGCTCGTGGTTCTCGCCGCGTATGGCGCATACGTCGTGTCGAAGAAACTCTTCGGGCTCGACGCGACGGGAACAGGGACGGGCGGCTCGGGGCAGTCGACCTCGCCGAGCCAGTCGACTACGTCGGGTCAGTCAACTACGTCGGGTCAGTCGGCGACGTCAGGCCGGTCGGCGACGTCAGGCCAGTCGGTCGCGTCAGGCGCGGTCGCAGCGCTCCAGCGGCAGGTCGCGCTGGCCAGAGGCGAAGCCGAAGGCGCAGGCGCCGAAGAGCTGGCGGCTTCCCTGTTCCGCAGTGCGACCGAGGCTCAGGCTCGGGGCGACGCGGCGGCGAAAACCGATTCAGCCGCGGCGCAGACGTCGCTCGAACGAGCGCGTGAGCGTTATCAAGGCGCGACGGCTGCGGCGATCGCCGCGCTCAAATCACGAGTCGCGCGCGAGCGCACCGCGGCTGAGCAGTCCGGGGCTCAGGTGCGGACGACCGAGTCGTGGAAGCGAGCCGAAGACGCGGGCCGCCGCGGTGACGAACTCGTGAAGCAGAACCACCACCGGGAGGCACGGGCCGCGTTCGTCGAGGCCGAGCGACTGTACCAGGCGGCCGGGCGATCCGAAAGGATCGATCAGGCGCGCACGAACGCGGAGCGAATGCGAGCCGGAGCGATCCACGCTCGCGAGGCCGCGGTGCGCGGCAACGCGCCACAGTCTGCTGCCGAGACATTCCGTGCCGGGAGCCAGCGCGAACGCGACGGCGATCTCGCGCTCGGTCGCGGCGACTATCAGGAAGCGGAGCGAAGTTACCGCGACGCGCAGACGCGGTACGAAGACGCTCGAGCCGCCGCCAAAGTGGCGATCGCCCGCGACGAGTCCGAGCGCACGAAGGCCATCGGCGAAGCCCGCAGGTCCGCCGCGGCGTTGAGAGACGCCGCACGCGCAGCTGGCGCCGAGACGCTCGCCAGGCCACAGCTCGATGCGGCCACCGCGAAGTGGACCCAGGCGGAGTCGCAAGCCAGCACCGGCAGCGCCGCCGCTGCTGTCGTCCAGGCGTTCCAGGAGGCGGAAAAGCTCTACACCGATGCCGAGCATCGCGTGAAAGACGTGGTCCGAGAGGCCGAAGGTTCGGCGCGGACGCGGCGTGACGCCGCCATCAGGGCGGGAGCGGATATGCTCGCGAAGGAACTGTTCGACCCCGCGTCGACGCGGTTGCGCGAGGGCGAGACCTCCGCGCGCGCGCAGAACTGGCCGGGGGCGGTCCAGGCATACCGGGACGCGGCGGACCGTTTCGGCGACGCCGAGCGTCGCGTCGGCGACCTCGGGCGCGTGCGCACGGAAGCCGAAGCGGCCAAGAATAGCCGCGAGCAGGCGGTGCACGCCGGGGCCGAGACTCTCGCGAAAGAGCTGTTCGATGCGGCCGCCGCGAGTCACGTCGAAGCCGATCGTCTGGCGCGCGGCACAAATCCGGTGGCCGCGATCCCCGAGAGCTCTCGCCCGGCCGTGCCGGCTCCGGCAAAGCGCCCGCCGCGGCGTCGACCAGCGCTCAGGGAGAGATCAGGGCCGTGCTGGCCGATTACACGCGCGCCTTCGAGAGCAAGGACGCCGCCCTGCTCCAGAGGCTCCGCCCGGGACTCACCGCCGAGGAGCTGCGAAGCTATCGCGAGATCTGGGACGCCGTCTCGGTCTTCAAGGTCACGCTCAAGGTCGACCGCATCGACGTCAGCGGCGACGAGGCCGACGTCACCGGACGGCGCGAAGACGTGATGATCTACAAGGATGGACGCCGCGAGCCGGGGGGGCGGGAACGCCCGTTCAAGTTCAAGCTCAAGCGAGCCAGGGACACCTGGGCGATCGAAGCGGTGAATTGAGCGGCCGTTCGGGCGCGCGAGCCTCCGCGTGTCCGGGGATTTCCTTGACCTCGAGATTCGTCATATGGTATCCGCTCTTCTACGTACTCGGACCAGCCGTTCCCGCACGCGCGAACCCTGACACCCATCATCAACAGGCAGCAGGGCAGGAGGCGGGCCACGTGAAACCGTATTCGCTCGCGGTCGTCGGCGGCGTCGTCGCGTTGCTGTTGTCGGCTCTGGACGCCGCGGCGCAAGCCCCTAAATCGACGCTGTTCACCCCTCCCGCGAACTTCACGGAGACGCAGCGCATCACGGCCAACGCGATCACGTCAGCCTGCGTGCGACAGGGAGAGGTCCCCAACCGGAGCGCTGATCTCCAGGACCTGTACAACCGGTGCAATGAGATCGTTCCCAATCTGCTGGGCCTCTCGGACGCAGGGCTCGCGGATGCGGTCGGCAAGATCGCGCCCGGCGAGGCGACCGGGTTCTCGACGACGATCACGCAACCGGGCGCGCGGCAGTTCAAGCTCCTGGCTCCGCGGCTTGCGACGCTTCGTCTCGGCGGCGGCGGCCTGAGCATGAACATGAATCTCGATGGGAAGGCGTTCGCCTCGACCGGAACGAATGTCCGGAGCGACGCCGGCGGTGATGCCCTGGCCGCCAACCCTCCGACGGGCCCTGCCGGCCGTCTGGGACTGTTCCTCAATGGAAACGGCTCGTTCGGCGAAAAGGACTCGACGAGCCGCGAAGTCGGCTTCGACTTCGACCAATGGGGCCTGCTCGCCGGGGCGGACTACCGTGTGACCGACAACGTGGTGCTCGGAGTCGCCTTCAACTACTCGAAGACGAGCGCCGACTTCCACGGGGCACTCGGGGACACCGACACCAGGAGCTACGGCGGGCTCCTCTATGGCACGTACTATCGTGGCGCGTTCTATGCCGACGCCCACACCGGGTTCAACTGGAACAAGTTCGACGTCACGCGACGAATCGTGTATGAGAGCCTCTCCGCGGCAGCGAGCAGCGTCGACCGCACGGCGAAGGGGGACACCGAGGGCCCGCAGTACACCGCCGGGCTCGGCGCCGGGTACGACTTCCGGGCCGGCCCGGTGACGATCACGCCGTACGGCCGGGTCGAATACATCCACCTGGACATCGACGGGTATACGGAGCGCGGTGCGGAGGGCCTCAACCTGACCGTGCGCAAGCAGGACGTGGACTCGTTCCAGAGCGCTCTCGGCGCCACGCTGGCCTACTCGTTCAGCCTGCCCTTCGGCGTGCTGGTGCCTCAGATTCACGGTGAATGGCGTCACGAGTTCCTGAACAACGACCGGGCCATCACCGCGAAATACGCCGCCGATCCCTTCAACACGTTCTTCGCCATCCCGACCGATCGGCCTGATCGAGACTTCTTCGCGGTCGGCGCGGGACTGTCGCTCGTGCTGGCGCCGCGGGTCTCCGCGTTCTTCAACTACGAGACGATTCTCGGACTGCGCGACGTGACACACCACGACTTCTGGGCGGGAGTGCGCGTCGAGTTCTGATCCGTGGTAGCTCCCGATCCACGGCCCGTGCGTCGGGAAATGGAGTTGGTGATGAAGTCGACTTGGATCGCCTTGCTGTTCGCGATCGCGGGAAGTCTGCCCCTACCGGCTCTCGCACAACCAGCTGCCAAACCGTCCAAGGCCGACGAGTTGCTCCTCGTGGACTGTCTGCTGCCGGGACAGATCCGACGCCTGGGGCGACAGGTGACGTTCCTGACGGCCCGCAGACCGATGAAGACGTCGGCCCGGGATTGTGAGATCCGCGGCGGAGAGTACGTGGCCTGGGACCGCGCGAGCTACGCGACGGCGCTGAAGGTGTGGCTCCCCCTCGCGAACGAAGGCGACCGGGATGCCCAGACCTATGTCGGCGAGATCAACGAAAAGGGGCTCGGCGTGGCGCCCAACTATTCCGAGGCCGAAAAGTGGTATCGACGCGCCGCGGAAGCCGGCCATCCCCGCGCTGCAGTGAACCTGGGTTACCTCTACGAGCAGGGGCTCGGTGTGCCGAAGGATCCGGCCCAGGCCGCTATCTGGTATCGGAAGGCGGTCGGAGCCAAGGACGTGACTCCTCCAGCGGAACCCACCGCGTCCGTTCGTCCGACACTCGCACCCGCCGTGCCGGCTCTGCCCGCGCCGCCGCCTCCCCCGCAAGTTTCGGCAGCGCCCGCTCCGGTCAGGCAACACCTTGCGCTCGGGAAATACCACGCCCTCGTGATCGGCAACGACGACTATCGATCGCTGCCGAGGCTCGGTGGGGCCGCGGACGGAGCGCGAGAAGTCGCGCGCATCCTTCGTGACGGGTACGGCTTTCAGGTGACGGTCTTGACCAACGCGAGCCGCTACGATGTGCTCGCCGCCCTCAACGATCTGCGCCAGCGGCTCGACGACAAGGACAACCTGCTCATCTACTATGCCGGCCACGGGCAGTCCGCTCCGGACGGCCGCAGTGGCTACTGGCTCCCGGTCGATGGCGAGCCGGACCAACCGGCCAGCTGGATCGCGAACGCGGCCATCACCGAATTCCTGAGCGCCATGAAC
>QHRT01000056.1:0-15454 GCA_003220195.1 Candidatus Rokuibacteriota bacterium
ATCCCGGCCGACCGAAGATGTTCATGGTCCGGATGTACCAGCGGTTGAACGTTGTCTGCGCCTCGTCGTGCGTGGCCGGATCTCCGGCGAGCTTCTTGACCCAGAACTCGCCGTGGCGGATGTGGAACTTCTCCTCCTTGAAGATGCCCTCGATCGCGCGGACCCACGGACCGTACGAGCACTGCCGGACGTCTTCCAGCTGATGGCCGGCGCCCCGGTCCATGCAGAAGTTGAAGAAGATGAAGTCCGCCCACGTGTCGATCGGATAGTAAAAGATGTTCACGCGCTTGTCGGACGTGATGCGCGTGGTCCCGATGTCGGCGGCGGCGTCGATCCGCATGCGAAAGATCTCGTCGTGGGGCCGCACGTGCGCGTCGACGTCGAACCCGAGATCGGCGAGCAGGCCGTACATCACCGCGGCGTGCCGGAGCTCGTCCTTGACGATCTGCGCGACAACGTGCTTTTCCTCCACCGTCGGCGCCTTCATGATCCAGGGCACGTACCCGTACCCGCCGGCGAGCTCGGAATCCGCCTGCATCGTCATCAGGTGGACGAGGGCCTCGCGGTACTCGGGCGTCATCTCGTCCGGGGATTCGAGGCGTTCGCCGGTCTCGATCTTCGCCATCATCCGGACCGCGTCACCACCCATCGCCCAGTCCTCCTTGTCCGTGCGCTCCGTCGCCGGGACGGCCCGGCCAATCCTCGTCTCTCTCAGGATACCTGCGATCGTCCCGAAGGGCGCTCGACGATGCGGACCGCCTTGCCTTCGGAGCGGGGCACGGTGCCGGGCGCGACGAGGGACACCTCGACGCTGAGGCCGATCGCTTCGCGGAGGCGTTCGCCGATCCGATGGCGAACCGTCTCCAGCGCCGGCTGCCCGGGGAAGAATCCACCCCACCTTTCGACCGCCCCGGGCGACGGCTCCACCTCCACGCTGAGGCGCGCGAGCGTCGTGCGCCGATCGACGATGAGCTGATAGTGCGGCGCCAGGTCGTCGCTCGCGAGCAGCGTCGCCTCGATCTCGGATGGATGGACATTCACGCCCTTGATCACCAGCATGTCGTCACTGCGGCCCTTGATGCGGACGATCCGTCGTGACGTGCGTCCGCACCGGCACGGCCCGGGTACGAACGCCGTCACGTCGCCCGTCCGGTAGCGAATCATCGGCAGCGCGCGCTTGGTCAGCGTCGTGAGCACGAGCTCACCCTCCTGGCCCGAGGGCACCGGCTCGCCGGACGAAGGATCGACGATCTCCGGAAAGAAGTGGTCGTCGGCGACGTGCAGCCCCTCGCGGGCCTCGCACTCCCCGGCCACTCCGGGACCGACGATCTCGGACAGGCCGTAGATGTCGAACGCCGGACAGCCGTACGCCGTCTCGAGCGCGCGACGTACGCCTTCGCTCCACGGCTCGGCGCCGAACATCCCGTAGCGCAGCCCGAGCTGGTCCGGGCGCTGGCCGCCGGCGCGCATGACTTCGGCGATGTGCAAGGCGAACGACGGCGTCGCGGCCAGGCCGGCCGGGCGAAAGTCGGCGAGCAGCAGCTGGTGCCGCGCGGTGTTCCCCGACGAAGCGGGAACCACCGTCATCCCGATCCGCTCGGCGCCGTCGTGAAAGCCGAGCCCCCCGGTGAACAATCCGTAGCCGAACGCGACGTGCAGCAGATCCCCGGGCCGGCCGCCCGCGGCGACCATCATCCGGGCCATCACCTCGCGCCAGACGTCCAGATCCTCCCGCGTGTAGGCGACGAACGTCGGCTTGCCCTTGGTTCCGGACGACGCGTGGATCCGGGCCACCTCGGCGAGCGGCACGGCCAGAAGCCCGAAGGGATAGTGGTCGCGCAGGTCGCTCTTGCGCGTGAACGGCAGCCGCGCCAGATCCTCGAGGCTCGCGACGGCCATACCGGCGAGCCGCTCGCGATAGAACGGGACACGCTCTTGCGCCCAGGCGACCGTCGCGTGGAGCCGCTCGAGCTGAACCCCGGCGCGCGCCTCCACCGACACGGCTTCGCTGTGCGGATCCCAGAGCACGGCCCGAGGCCTAGCGCGGCCGCGCGTGACGCGGCGGCTCGGGGAAGAGTTGATCGACCACGCCGTGGTGGCGGAGGCCGATCGCCTCGCGCTGGATCATCAGCGCCAGCCTCGCGGTCACGACGCGCGCGCGCGCCGCCTCGTACTCCGCGACGAGCCGGTCGCGCTCGCGGGGATCGCGCGTCCCCTCGACGCGCTCGAGCGAGGACATCGCCTCGCGATGCGCCTCCTCCAGCCGCTCCCCTGCCCGGCCCAGCGCCGCGGCCTTCTCGCGCCGGATCTCCTCCTCGATGCGGCGGTGCGCCTCGCTGCGGGAGATCATCGTCGGGGCCCGCTCGATTGAGCGGAACTCACTCGAGCGTGGCCGAGCGGATCAACCAGTGCTGGCGCTCGAGGAATCGCACGATGGTCGCGAGCGTCTGTCGGTCCACCGTCGCGTTCAGGGTCACGCGGTCGGGCAGGACGTGACGGACGTCTGGATACGTGACGAGGATCTTGCGCAGCGTGCGCAGGCGAGGGTCCGAGCCGAGCAGACCGCGCCCGTCACGGTCCGCGCGAAAGACGACACGGATCACCCGGGAGACCAGGGCGGGCTCGCGCCCGGGCGCTGGCTCGCTCGCCGCGGCCGCTCCGAGACTCATGACACGCTCCGGCCGCGACGGCCCAGTGCCTCGCGATAGAGCGCCAGCGTGCGGTCGATCTGGATCCCGACGCCGAAGTCCTGCTCGGCGATCTGCCGGGCGCGCTTGCCCATCGCGAGCCGCCGCGGCGCATCGAGCAGGAGACGGATCGCCGCCTCGGCCAGCGCGGCCGCATCGTTCTTCGTCAAGAGGCCCGACGCGCCGTCACGCACCACCTCGTCGCAGCCGGGCGCTGCGACCGTCACCGCCGGCACGCCGCAGGCGGCGGCTTCCGCCAGCACGAGTCCCTGCGTCTCGGTTTCCGAGGCGAAAAGGAACACGTCGGCCGCCTGGTAGCACGCGGCGACCGCGTCGTGTCGCACGACGCCGAGGAAGTGGATGCGATCGCCGACGCGCATCGCGCGAGCCAGGCGCATGAGGCGCTCCGTTTCGGTCCCGTGACCGACCAGGACCAGACGCGCGCGCGGAACGGTGCCGGCGATCCGGTCGAACGCCGTCAGGATGCGGTCGACGCTCTTCTCGCGGTCGAGCCGCCCGACGTAGAGCACGACGGCATCACCTTCCGGCAATGCGAGCGCGCGCCGCGCCGCGGCTTGATCCGCCGGAGCGAACTGTCCAAGGTCGATGCCGGTCGGCACCACCGCGATCGGCGTCCGCACGCCGCGCTGCCTCAGCTGGTCGCGAATCACCGCCGACGGCGCAATCACGGTGTCGGCCCGCGCGGCGAAGCCGCTGGAAAGCCGGACGGCCGCCGTCTCCACGAGCGACCGGGTCAGCGGCACGTAGTGGGCGTACTTCTCGTAGCGGGTGTGATACGTGAACACGAGCGGACGCGAGAGCCGCCGCGCCAGCCTGAGCGCGGTGGGACCGAGCAGGAACGGGTGATGCGCGTGGAAGACGTCGAAGTCCAGACGCCGCACGTCTTGCGCGATCCGCTTCGAGAACGGAATCGCCAGCGAGAACTCGGGATAGGTCGCGGCAGGAATGGAGGGGTACCGCACGACGCGCGCGCCATCCGGCGACGCCGCGCGAAAACGTGGACAGAACACCCAGACTTCGTGGCCGCAGGCCTCGAGCCCGCGACGGAGCGTCTCGACCGAGATCGTGACGCCCCCGGTGAACGGCAGATAGTTGTTGGTGAAGAGCGCGACCCGCACCGGCCCGCTCAGGCTTTGTTGAACTTCTCGAAGTCCTCCGGCTTGATGTTCTGCAGCCACTCCTTGAGCCGCTCGGGATCGTCCGCCTTCACCGGCTCGGCGCCGCCCTCCTTTGCCACCTCGAGGGTCTTCGCCTTGCGGACCACTTCCTCGTCGACGAAGATCGGCGCGGCAACGCGGAGCGCGAGCGCGATCGCGTCGGACGGTCGGGAATCGACCGTGTACTCCTGCTCGCCGATCTGCAGATACAGCACGGCGAAGAAGGTGTTGTCGCGAAGATCGGTGACGACGACCTTGACGACCCGGGCGTCGACGGCTTCGAGGATGTTCTTGATCAGGTCGTGCGTCATCGGGCGCGGGGTGGCGATCTTTTCGAGCTCGAGCGCGATCGCGTTCGCCTCGAAAATCCCGACCCAGATGGGCAAGGAGCGCTTGTCCTCCTCGTCGCGGAGGATGATGATCGGCATGTTGGACATCGGGTCCAGCGCCAACCCGCGAACCTTCATCTCGACAAACATACGGCCTCCTCCGCTTCCACCGCGAGCGTCCCGCGGAGGCTGTGGGGCAGAACGTCCATGATCGTTACTGCCGCGAGGTCGCCCACCCGGACGCGCCCTCGCCCGTCGAAGTTCACCACGCGGTTGCATCGGGTGCGGCCGGACAGCTCGGCCGCCGCCTTGCGCGACACGCCATCGACCAGCACCTCGACCGTCCGTCCCAGAAGCCTTTGGCTCCGCTCCGCCGCGAGCCGCGTCGTCAGCGTGAGCAGGCGCGCGTTGCGCTCCGCCTTCACCTCGTCCGGCACCTGATCCGGCATCGTGGCGGCCGGCGTCCCGGGCCGGCGGGAGTAGCGGAAGACGAACGCGTTGTCGTAGCGAACGCGCTCGACGACGTCCAGCGTCGCCGCGAAGTCCGACTCGGTCTCGCCGGGGAAGCCGACGATGAGGTCGGTGGAGAGGCTCACGTCGGGCACGGCATCACGCAGCTCGTCGATGAGCGCGAGGTACCGTTCGCGGGTGTAACCGCGGTTCATTCGCTCGAGGAGCAGGTTGGATCCCGACTGGAGCGGCAGGTGGAACCACTCGCACACCTTCGGCACGTCGCGGAACGCGCGCACGAGCTTCGGCGTCAGGTTGTACGGATTGGACGTCGTGAACCGGATGCGCGTGAGCCCGTCGACCTCGTTCACACGGGAGAACAGCTCCGCGAGATCGGTCGCGGGCGTGAGGTCGCGGCCGTAGGCGTTCACGGTCTGCCCGAGCAGCGTCACCTCACGACAGCCCTCGGCGACCAGGCCGCGGATCTCGGCGACGATCGTCTCCGGCGGATGGCTACGCTCCCGTCCCCGCGTCGTCGGCACGACGCAGAAGGTGCAGTGCTTCTCGCAGCCCTCCATCACCGTGACGTACGCCTTCAGGCGCGACGTGCCCGCCGGCTTCGCGGTGATCTTCACCAGCGGCCCCTCGCCGGTCTCGACGATCGGCCGCTGCGCCTTCCGGGCGCGCTCGACGAGCTCGCCGACCCGGGCAATCGCCGGCGAGCCGAACACGAGATCCACGACCGGCGCACGCCGCACGATCTCGTCCTGCCGGAGCTGCGCCATGCACCCCATCACGCCGACGACCAGTCCGGGCTTCTTCGCCTTCAGGAGGCGCAGCTGCCCGAGCGTGGAGAACACCTTGTCCTCGGCCTTCTCCCGGATCGCGCACGTGTTGACGATGATCACGTCGGCGTCACGCTGGTCGTCGGTGAGCTCGTACGCGCAATCACGGAGCAACCCGGCGACGCGCTCCGAGTCGTACTCGTTCATCTGGCAGCCGTACGTGATGAGATGTAGCTTGGTCATTCGTTTTGCGAGGTGATTCGGTGTGTTGTGACCTGACCGTAGCATCCGACCCTGGTGAAGTCAAACCACGACCCGCTCGTTGACCACGTGAAGCGCGCGGGAAACGGCCGGGACTTCCGCGAGGCACGTGGGGAGGGCGATGGGCGTCGCTCTCCCCACGTCAGATTTCGGCTAATCGATCTCTTGGGGCCGTCCACGGCCGGCCGCGGCGGGCGTCGAGGCGCGGCCGCCGCTCCCCTGGCCATTGCCGTGCCCGTTCGTGCCGAACGTGAGCGGCGGCTGCAGCGTGAAGCGCCCTTCCAGACGCGCGCGTCGCTCCTTCCAGCCCTCCTGGTACTCGAGCTCGTCCTCGTGCAGCGTCGCGGGCTGCTTGATGCCGTGGGCGTTCCGGAACTGGATCGCCAGCTGTGACGCCTGGCGGCGCACCTCGTCCCACGGCGTGCCGAGCGCGAACTGATCGGAAATCGCGCCGATCCTTCCCGTGTGGATGTTGCAGGAGAGCGTGACGGCCGAGAGGATCGGGCCCGACCAGAACGAGGTCTGCGAGTTGATCGGCATCGGCAGGATGTGCAGGTTGTGGCTCCCGCGGCAATCGCCGGCGACCATGGGCGCCGCAGCCCACGGCGACGTGATCTCGCCAGGCGCCGGCCAGTCGCCCTGCGCGAACGCGAGCAACACCGGATCGTCCTTGCCTCCGTAGGTGAAGCCCTTCTTGGTCTTGATGTTGTGCAGGCGTTCCGCGGACACCACGTAGCCGAGCTGATCCGCCTCGCTCTTCTCGTTCCGGCTCCAGATGCGCGCGATGACGAAGCGCGACGACCGGCACAGGCCCTCGATGTCGTAGAGGTCCTCCGGCGCGCGCAGGCGAATCACCTTCTCCTGGAGACCCTTGGCGAGCTCCTCCATCTTGCCGTCGAGCGCCTTCTGATCGCGCGGGTGCGCGCCGGCCTCCACCGCCTGCGCCTTCGTGTCGAGGTCGACGATGTCCATGATGTAGCCGCGCTTCATCTTCGACGCGGCGATGACGAGACCGGTGTTGAAGCGCGGCAAGAGGTACGCGCCGGTCGCGTAGTAGTTGAACGCCATCGGCTCCGTCTTGTCGGCGAACGAGAGGAGCACGGTCTGCGAGGCGTTGTCTTTGCGGACCGGAAACGGCAGCACGACGGTCGCGGGACGCGACGAGATCCTGCCCGGGCCCGTACAGCCCGAGCTCGGCGGCTTTGGCCGAGCCTTCCTGGAGCGCGTCCCACATCAGCTCGTCGACAACGGCCATGTCGGCCTTCTCGCTCATGATCCCGGTCACCGCCACGTCGTCGCCGGTGTGCGTGACGATCAGCGACGTGAAGATCGGTTCGCCGCCGTACCCGTTGTTCTCCAGGACGAACTTCGCGATGATCGACTTGACCTCGTCCGCCGCCACCACGTGGCCGCCGACGCCGCCGACGTCCGCCTTGGTCGCCTTGATGAACCGCTGGACGAGCGCCGGGTTCTTCGCGAACACGTACGACTTGTACGAGAAGATGTTCGGGGTGCTCGTCGTCGGGATCTTCTCGCTGACCGTCTGGGGCAGACCGGCGAGCTCGTCTTTGGACTGGTGGTACTCGGCGAACGAGACGGGACGACCGTCGACCGAACCGTAACGCTTCGCGGCCATACCGACCTCTCCTTCTGCACAGCGGGTTCTGGTGACGAAATCGGGGGGTGACGGTTCCGAGGATAACGGCGTACACTTGGGTCGTCAAGCAATAACTTGAAGGCTATGAAATTTCTTTCTCCTGGATCCGCGGAGCTGCGTCAGGCGGTGCAGTGTCTGGAGCTCTACTATCGCCAGGGCCAGGCGCAGAAGGACATCGCGAAGACGCTCGGCATCTCGGCGGCCACCGTCTCGCGCCTGCTGAAGCGCGCGTTCGACGAGGGGCTGGTCCACGTCGAGCTTGATCTGCCGCGCACGCAGGATCTGGAGATGGCGCTCGTGCAGCGCTTCGGCCTGCGCGAAGCGGTCGTGATCGCTGCCGGTGGACACGGGGACATCCGCGAAGAACTCGGCGTGGCCGCCGCCGCGTATTTCGAAAAAGTCGCCGGGCACGGACAGCGGATCGGTCTCTCGTGCGGCTTCACGCTCTACCAGACGATCCACGCGCTCCGCGAGCGCCGATTTCGCGATCTCGTGCTCTATCCGCTGTCTGGCGAGAGCACGCTCAAGCTGGTCGACCTCTTTCCCAACACGCTCGTCGGGATGATGGCCGCGAAATACCGGCCGCACGTGACGGCGTACGCCCTTCCCGTCCAGCATCTGGTGTCGGCGGCGCAGATCGACCGCGAGCGGCGGCGCGTCCTGCGCGATCGTGAAGTGCGGCAGATCTACGATGCCGCGTGCTCGGTCGACATCGCCCTGGCCGGGATCGGCATGATCGCCGAGCAGACGCCAGGCTTCTGTTCGCTGGCCGAAGCCTATGGCGTCAACGTGAAAAGGCTGCGACAGCTGGGCGTCGTCGGCGAGATCAACTATCAGCCGTTCGACGCGGCCGGGAGGATCGTCGACCATCCGGAGCTTCGTCCGCTCACCCGGCGCGTGCTGTCGGTCGACGGGGCACGGCTGCAGGCGCTCTCTCGCGATCCGGACCGCTACGTCATCGCGGTTGCGGGCGGCATGCCCAAGCTCGACGCCGTGAAGGGCGCTCTCGCCGGCAGGTTCATGAACGTGATCGTGACCGACCAGGACGTCGCCGCAGCGCTCCTCGGCCGCTGAACGGCCGTTCGCTCGACGATCGAGTCGTGCGAGGCGGCGCCCGCGATCAGCGGGAGCGGGCGGCTCGGCGCGGCGCCGTCTCCCCTTCTTCGAACGCGCCGATCTTGCGGAACTTCTCGTAGCGCCCGCGCACCAGCGACTCCATCGGGGCGCCCCGCAGTCCGTCGAGCTCTCGCGCCAGCGCGGTGCGGAGCAGCGTCGCGGCCCCGTCCCAATCACGATGGGCCCCGCCCGTCGGCTCGGGCACCACGGCGTCGATGACGCCCAGTCGCAAGAGATCGGGCGCCGTCATGCGCATCAGCTCGGCCGCCTCCGGCGCTTTCGCGGCGTCGCCCCAGAGAATCGCGGCGCAGCCTTCCGGCGAGATGACGGCGTAGACCGCGTACTCCATCATCAGCACGCGATTGCCCATGCCGATCGCCAGCGCGCCGCCGCTCCCGCCCTCGCCGGTGACGACGGCCACGATCGGCGTGCGGAGGGCCGCCATCGCGCGCAGGTTCCGCGCGATCGCTTCCGCCTGGCCGCGCTCCTCGGCGCCGAGCCCGGGATACGCGCCCGGCGTGTCGATGAACGCGATGACGGGCTTGCCGAACTTCTCGGCCAGCTGCATCAGGCGAAGAGCCTTGCGATAGCCTTCCGGATGCGGCATCCCGAAATTGCGGGCGATCTTCTCCCGGGTGTCGCGCCCCTTCTGGTGGCCGACCACGACGACGCTCCGGTCGTCGAAGCGGGCGAGGCCGCCGACCAGGGCCGGGTCCTCACCGTACACGCGATCGCCATGCAGCTCGAGAAAGTCCTGGAAGAGCAACCGACAGAAGTCTCGCGTGTGCGGCCGCCGCGGATGGCGAGCGAGCTGGGTGCGCTGCCACGCGGTCAGGCTCGCGTACACGCGCTGGCGCTCGCGCGTGAGCTCGGCCTCGCGGCGGGCGATGCGGTCCTGCAGGCGCGGTGCATCGTCCTGCGCGCGAAGCGCCGCGAGGTCCGCCTCGAGCTCGAGCAGCTTCTGCTCGAACTCAAGAGCGTCCGGCATGCTCCACGACGAGCGCCGCGGGGCCGAGCAGCGCGTCGATCTTCGCGGCGAAGTCGGGTCCAGGCTCGACGGCCTGTCCGCGCGCCCGAATCACCACTTCCTGGTCGGGCAGCAGCAGGTGGATGAAGAGCGGCACCGGTCCCGCGTGCTCCCCGCAGGCGCGGCGCACCGCCGAGACCAGCGACGCCGCGTCCTCTCCCGCGCGGATCCGGATACGACAGGCCCCCGGCGTACCGCCGTTGCGGGCGCGCCCGTTCTGGTCCATCACCGCAGCCTCGAGCGGTCTCACGTCCTCGGCGAGGACGACGCGGCCCTTCTCGCTGTCATCGATGCGGCCGGAAACGAGCACGGGCTCCTGACCGCGCAGCCAGGCCGCCCCGGTCTTGAACGCCTCCGGGAACACGGTGACTTCCACCGGGCCTTCCATGTCTTCGAGCGTGAAGAACGCCATCCGGTTGCCGCTCTTGGTCGCCGTTTCCTTCAGCCCGACGACGTGCCCGAAGAGCTTGACGCGGGCGCCGGTGCCGAGCCCCGCGATGGCCGCGGTGGACGCGATCCCGAGCGATTCCACCAGCGCGCCGTAACGAGCAAGCGGATGTCCCGAGACGTAGAACCCGAGGACCTCTTTTTCGAACGCGAGGCGCTGATCGTCGTCCCACTCCGGGACGGAGGGCGTCACGGCCGTCGGGGTCACGGGCACCGGAGGCAAGAGATCGAAGAACGAGCCCTGCCCTTCCTCGCGATCCCGTTGCTGGCGCTGGCCGCTCTCGAGCGCGGCGTCGAGCGTCAGCATCAGATGCGCGCGGGTCAGCCCGAGCGAGTCGAACGCGCCCGCCTTGATGAGGCTCTCCAGCACGCGCCGATTCACCAGGCGAAGGTCGACGCGCGCGCAGAAGTCGTCGAGGTTCTTGAACGCGCCGTCCTTCCGGCGCGTCTCGAGGATCGATTCCATCGCGGCCTCGCCCACGTTCTTGATCGCGGCGAGGCCGAAGCGAATGGTGTCGCCGGCGACGGTGAACCGCACCGCCGAGACGTTCACGTCCGGGGGATCGACGCGGGTCCCCATCGCGCGGCACTCGTCCATGTACTTCACGATCTTGTCGGTGTCGCCCATTTCCGAGGTGAGCAGCGCCGCCATGAACTCGACGGGATAGTTCGCCTTGAAGTACGCGGTCTGATAGGCGACGAGCGCGTACGCCGCGCCGTGACTCTTGTTGAATCCGTAGCCGGCGAACTTCTCCATGAGCTCCCAAACGCGGTCGGCTTTTGCGCGCGCGATGCCGCGCTCGGCGCAGCCCGCGACGAACTTCTCGCGCTGCTTCGCCATGAGATCGCGGTCCTTCTTGCCCATGGCGCGGCGGAGGATGTCCGCCTCGCCCATGGTGAAGCCCGCCATCTCCGAGGCGATCTGCATGATCTGCTCCTGGTAGACCATGATCCCGTACGTCTCGCGCGTGAACGTCTCCATCGCCGGGTGCTCGTAGACGATCTTCGCCTTGCCGTGCTTGCGCGCGATGAAGTCGGGGATCAGGTCCATGGGGCCCGGGCGATAGAGGGAGACCATCGCGATCAGGTCTTCGAGCCGTTCGGGCTTCAAGCCACGGAGCGCGTCGCGCATCCCGCCGGACTCCAGCTGGAACACGCCGAACGTCTTCGCCTCCGTGAGCATGGCATAGGTCTTCGCGTCGTCGAGCGGGATGCGATCGAGGTCGAGCTCGATACCTCGCGTCTCGCGGATCAGCGCCACGGTGTTCGCGAGCACCGTCAGCGTGCGGAGACCGAGGAAGTCCATCTTGAGCAGCCCGAGCTTCTCGATCGGCCCCATCGCGTAGCCGGTGATGAGCTCCGGCCTCTTGGGATCCTTGTAGAGCGGGATGTGGTCGTCGAGCGGCGCGTCCGAGATGACGACGGCGGACGCATGAACCGAGGCGTGCCGGGTGCAGCCCTCCAGCGTGCGGGCGATGTCCCACAGCTCCTTCACCTTCGGGTCCGTGCGGACCACTTCCGCGAGCGGCGGCGATTTCTGGTGCGCGTCGTCGAGCGTGATGTTCAGCGGGAACGACGGAACCAGCTTCGCGATGCGGTCGACGTCCGCATAGCCCATGCCCAGCACGCGACCGACGTCACGGATGGCGGCCTTCGCGCCGAGGGTCCCGAACGTGATGATGTGCGCGACGCGATCCCGACCATACCGGTCCGCGACGTAACGGATGACCTCGTCCCGGCGATCGTCCGCGAAGTCGATGTCCATGTCCGGCATCGAGATGCGCTCGGGGTTCAGGAATCGCTCGAAGAGCAGGCCGTATCTCATCGGATCGATGTTGGTGATGCCGAGGCAGTACGCGACGAGCGAGCCGGCCGACGAGCCGCGCCCCGGGCCGACGGCGATGCCCTCCTGGCGCGCGTAGTGGATGAAGTCCCACACGACCAGGAAGTAGCCGGCAAATCCCATCTTGCGAATGACGCCGAGCTCGTGCTCGAGCCGCGCGTAGAGGGCGTCGCCCGGCGTCGGTCCGTACCGTCGCACCAGCCCTTCGCGCGCCCTTTCCTCCAGGTAGGTCTCGAGCGTGTGATCGCTGGGGCATTCGTATTGCGGCAGGTGGAACGTGCCGAACTCGAGCGTCAGGTTGCAGCGCTCCGCCACCGCGATCGTGTTCTGACACGCCTCCGGCAGCTCCGCGAACACCTGGTGCATCTCGTCCGCCGACTTGAGATAGAACTCCTGCGTCGCGAATCGCCAGCGATTCGGGTCGGCGAGCATCGAGCCGGTCTGGATGCAGAGCAGCGCCTCGTGCGCCCGGCCGTGTCCGGCGTCGAGATAGTGTGAGTCGTTGGTGCCGACGATCGGGGCGCCGAGCTTCTTCGCGATGTCGAGCGTCTCGCGCGTGACCTTCACCTGCTGCTCGAGGCCGTGGGCCTGGACCTCCATGAAGTAATGGTCCCGGCCGAACACCTCCTGGTACCATCCGGCCGCCTGCGTCGCTCGCTCGACCTCTCCCGCGGTGAGATGTCGCGAGACCTCGGAGTTGAGACACCCCGACAGGACGATCAGCCCGTCGGCGTGCGCGGCGAGGAGTTCTTTGTCGACGCGCGGCTTGTAGTAGAAGCCTTCCAGGTACGCCTTCGAGACGAGCTTGATGAGGTTCCGGTAGCCCGCGACGTTGCGCACGAGCACCGTCAGATGGTTCGCGCCCTCGTAGCCACCCTCTTGAGGTGCCTTGTCCTTGCGGCCGCCCGGCGCGACGTAGAGCTCGCAGCCGATGATCGGCTTGACGCCGGCCTTCTGCGCCGCCAGGTAGAAGTCGACCGCGCCGAAGAGGTTGCCGTGATCGGTAATCGCGAGCGCCGGGAACTTGAGATCGCGCGCCCGCTGGACGAGCTTCTCGAGCTGCGCCGCGCCGTCGAGCAGACTGTACTCGGAATGGACGTGCAGGTGGACGAAGTCGGTGTGCTGCACGGTCACTCCCATTCGATGGTGCTCGGGGGCTTGGACGAGATGTCGTAGACCACCCGGTTGACCCCTGCCACCTCGTTGATGATGCGACTCGAGATGCGTTCCAGCACGTCGTACGGCAGCCGCGCCCAGTCCGCCGTCATCGCGTCCTGGCTCGTGACCGCGCGCAACGCGACGACGTGCGCATACGTCCGGAAGTCGCCCATGACGCCGACGGTGCGAATCGGCAACAGGACGGCGAACGCCTGCCACACCGATCGCTCGAGCCCGGCGGCGCGAACCTCCGCCTGCACGATCGCGTCGGCCTCGCGCAGCACACCCAGCCGGTCCGCCGTGACCTCGCCGAGCACCCGGATCGCGAGCCCCGGACCGGGAAACGGCTGACGCCAGACGATCTCCGGCGGAAGCCCGAGGACCTCGCCGAGCTGGCGCACTTCGTCCTTGAAGAGCTCCCGGAGCGGCTCGATCAGCGAGAACGTCATCGTCAGCGGCAGGCCGCCGACGTTGTGATGGGTCTTGATCGTCGCGGACGGACCGCGGAACGACACCGATTCGATGACGTCCGGGTAGAGCGTGCCCTGCGCCAGCCACGGGATCGTCCCGAGCTTCTTCGCCTCGTCCTCGAACACGGCGATGAACTCGGCCCCGATCTTCTTGCGCTTCAGCTCCGGGTCCGTCACGCCGTGGATCGCGTCAAGAAAGCGGCACGTCGCGTCGACGTGCGCCAGGTTCATCTTGAAGGTGTCGCGGAAGGTGTGGACCACCGCCGACGCTTCGCCCTTGCGCAGGAACCCGTTGTCGACGAAGACGCACGTGAGCTGGTCGCCGACCGCCCGGTGCACCAGGGCCGCCACGACCGCCGAATCGACGCCGCCGGAGAGCGCGCAGAGGACCCGGTCGTCGCCGACCTTCGCGTGAATCGCATCGACCGTCGTCTCGACGAACGACGCCATCGACCAGGTGCGTCGGGCGCCGCAGATGTCGACGAAGTTCTCGAAGACCTGACGGCCCTGCGGCGTGTGCACCACTTCGGGGTGGAACTGGACCGCGAAGAGGTTCCGCTCCTCGTCGGCCATCGCCGCGACGGGGCAGTTCGGCGTCGTGCCGAGCGTGCGGAAGCCGCCGGGCGGTCGGAGCACCGTGTCTCCGTGACTCATCCAGACGGTGACTCGTCCGTCCGCGTCCGGCCGGACACCCCGCAAGAGGCGGCTTCCGTTCTGCAGCTCGACTTCGGCCTTGCCGTACTCTCGCCGCTCCGACGGCACGACGTGCCCGCCGAGCAGGTACCCCATGGCCTGCATCCCGTAACAGATGCCGAGCACCGGGATGCCGGCGTCGAAGAGTGCCCTGGGGGGCAGAGGCGCACCTTCTTCGTACACGCTCGACGGCCCACCGGAGAGGATGATGCCCTTGTAGCCGCCCGACAGGATCGGCTCGATCGGGTGGGCGCACGAGAAGATCTCGGAGTACACGGACAGCTCGCGAACGCGGCGGGCGATCAGCTGCGTGTATTGACCGCCGAAATCGAGGACCGCGATCTTGTCGCCGCCGTCCATCGACCTCGGGCGCGACGCAGGCGACGTGGGGCGCGACATGGGGCGGCGGCTCAGCGCGGGCGGCCGAGTTTCTGGGCCTGCTGGAACACCTTTCCTTCCGTCTTGATGGCCGGCGCGATGATCAATTCCGTCTGCTGCAATTCGGGGATGTTCCGGGCGCCGACCGAGCCCATGCACGTGCGGATCGCGCCGACCAGGTTCAGCGTGCCGTCCTCGGTGAACGCCGGGCCGAAGAGAATTTGCTCGAGGGAGCCGGCGATTCCCACTCGGATGCGGGTGCCCCGCGGCAGATTCGAGTGCGGGGTCGCCATGCCCCAGTGATACCCGCGCCCGGGCGCCTCGGTCGCGCGAGCGAACGCGGAGCCGATCATGACCGCGTCCGCGACGTAGGCGAGCGCCTTGCACACGACGCCGCCGGTCGTCATCCCGCCGTCGGTCACGATCCGGACGTAGCGGCCGGTCTGCTTGTAGTCGGGACGCCGACGCCCAGCACCTCGCGGCTCGTACATGCAGCACCGGGCCCCACGCCGATCAGCAGCGCGTCGACGCCGGTCGCCATGAGCTCGAGGCAGGCTTCGTAGGTGACACAGTTGCCGACGATGAGCGGAATCGCAAGGTGACTCTTCAGTTTCCGGAAATCGAGCGGCGTGTACTCGCTGGCGATGTGCCGGGCCGTCGTGACCGTGGACTGGACGACGAACACGTCCGCGCCCGCCTCCTGCGCGATCTGGGCGAACCTCTCGGCGCGCTGCGGGATCGAGGACACCACCACCGTGCTGCCGCCCTTCTTGATCTCCTGGATGCGCTCGTGAATGAGGTGTTCCTTGATGGGCTCGCCGTAGATCGACTGGATGATGCGAGTGGCCTCGTCCTGACTGGCGGAGACGATGCGCTCGAGCACCTCGGCGGGGTTGGCGTACCGGGCGAAGATCCCTTCGAGGTTCAGCACGGCGAGGCCGCCCAGCCGGCCCATCTCGATCGCCAGCTTCGGAC
>QHRT01000056.1:15593-19293 GCA_003220195.1 Candidatus Rokuibacteriota bacterium
CCACCCACATCCCCATCGAGATCCTCCCGGTCCTGAGATCCCCTAGATATAGTGACTCCGCCGTCGACTACCACTGGATTTCGTATACTTTACCGATCCGCCGCTACCCTGTCAAATCGAACTTGGGGCGTGCGCGGACCCTCGCGAAGCTTCATCCGCCGGGCCGCGCCAGCTCGTAGAGGAGCCGGAGCCCTTCCAGGCGCAGATCGTCGTTGACGTGCTGGATCGACGTGGCGACGTCGGCGATGAGCGAGACGAGACCGCCGGTCGCGACGACCGTGATCGGCGCGGTCGGCGAGCCCCCCATCTCGGTCTTCATGCGCGCGATGATTCCATCGACCAGGCCGGCGTAGCCGAAGACGACGCCGGACTGGATGTTGGTGGCCGTCGAACGGCCGATCGCCTCCTTCGGACGCACGAGCTCCACGCGGAAGAGCCGCGCGGCGCGGGTCAGGAGCGCGTCGACGGACGTCACGATGCCCGGCGCGATCGCGCCGCCGATGAACTCGCCGCGCTCGTTCACGCAGTCGAACGTCGTCGCCGTGCCGAAGTCGACGACGATGAGCGGCGCGCCGTAGAGCACCGTGGCGGCAAACGCGTCCACCACGCGGTCGGCGCCGACCTCGTGAGGATTCTCCACGGAGAGCGGCAGCGGCGTGTTGACGCCGGGCGCCACGACGTACGGCGCGATGCCGAAGTACTGCTCGCACATCCACTCGAGCGTCTGCTGCACCGGCGGCACCACGTTCGAGATCGCGATCCCGTGAATGGCTCGACGGTCGAGGTCGCGGGTGCGGAGCAGCGTCTCGATGAAGAGGCCGTACTCGTCGGCGGTCTGCTCGCGCCGGCTCGTCAGCCGCCAGGACGCCACCAGCGTGCGCCCGTCGAAGACGCCGATCTTCGTATTGGTGTTGCCGACGTCAGCGACCAGGAGCATCGGGCTCCGTGATCTCTCCGGAGAGGATCGCGCGCCGGCCGGATCCGTCGGCGACGATCAGCGCGCCGCTGACGTCGAGATCGACCGCCGGCCCCGTCACGCCATCGATCTGCACGACACGGCCGATGGTGGAAGAAAGCTCGAGCCATCGTTCCCGGAGCGGCGCGAAGCCTTCAGTCGTGAGCCGCGCCCGCCAGACGTCGAGGCGTTCGCGGATCACCGTGAGCAGCCGATCCCGATCGAGCGCAATCCCCGTCGCCTGCAGCACGGAGATCGCGCGGTCGCGGACGTCGTCGGGAAACGATGTCTGGCCGAGGTTCACGCCGATGCCGAGCACGACGATGGACGCCTCGGCGCGCGCCTCGAGCAGGATCCCCGCGACCTTGCGGCCGCGGAGCAGCACGTCGTTGGGCCATTTGAGCTTCGGCGTGACACCGGTCAGACGCTCGATCGCTTCCGCGACGGCGATGGCGGCGGCAAACGACAACCTCGGCATCTCGGGTGGCGCGAGCCGTGGCCGCAGCACGATCGAGGCGAGCAGACTCGTGCCCGGTGCGGCCTGCCAGACGCGGCCGCGCCGTCCGCGGCCCGCGTGCTGATGGTTGGCGACCACGACAGCGCCGTCGGGAGCGCCGTCTGCGGCGAGCTCGAACGCCACCCGCTGGGTCGAATCGACGGTGTCGAGCGTGACGATCGGTTCAGCCCTGGTGGCCATCGTCGAGCCACCCGAGGCTCGCGGTCAGTTTCGCGCGCGCGCCGTGCTCGGCGGCGAGTCGCTCGCGCTCGCGCTGCACGACCTCCGCCGGCGCCTTCTCCACGAATTCCGGACGCGCGAGCTTCGACTCGAGAAAGGCAATCGTCTCGTCGGCGCGCCGGATCTCCTTGTCGAGTCGCTGACGCTCGGCGGCGACGTCCACCAGGCCGGCCAGCGCGACGAAGATCTCGGAGCCGTCGACGAGCGCCAGCGCCGAGCCCGGTGGCCGGGAGGCCTCGCGGTCGAGCGTGAACTCGCTGCGCGCCAGCGCTTCGACGATGCGTCGGGCATCCGTGAAGACCTTTTCGTGAGCTTCGGTCGGGCGCACGGTGACACGGAGCGTGACACCCGGCTGGATTCGCATCTCGCCCCGGACGGTGCGGATGGCCGTCACGAGATCCATCACGCTCGTCATGTCGCGATCCGCGTCCGCCGCGCCTCGCGGGCGGCGCGCGCGAGGGAACGGCGCGAGCATGATCGATTCCCCTCGCGACTCGCGGCCCGGCAGCCGTTGCCAGATCTCTTCGGTGATGAACGGCATGAACGGGTGAAGCAAGCGCAGCGCCGCTTCGAGCACCGTGACCAGCGTCCGCTGCACGCGCGTGCGCTCCGCGGGTGTCTCGGGCCGGTAGAGCGACCGCTTCGCGATCTCGAGATACCAGTCACAGAAGTCGTGCCAGACGAACTGGTAGAGCGCCGACGCCGCTTCGTTGAACCGATACCGGCGCAAGTGGTCGCGCACCGCGCCCGTCGTCACGGCCAGCCGGCCTTCGATCCAGCGGTCTGCGAGCGCCGACGCGCTCTTCCGACCCGGCCGCCCGTCGTAACCGTCGAGGTTCGTCAGCACGAGCCGTGACGCGTTCCAGAGCTTGTTCGCGAAGTTGCGCGAGGCCTCGATGCGCTCCTCGCTGATCCGGATGTCGCGCACGCCAGGCACGGCGAGGCTCGACAGCGTGAACCGGAACGCATCGGTCCCGAAGCGCTCCATCACCTCCAGCGGATCGACGACGTTCCCCTTCGACTTCGACATCTTCTGGCCTTCGGCGTCGCGGACCAGCGTGTGCAGATAGACGTCGCGGAACGGGACGTCGTCCATCAGGTGCAACCCGAACATCGCCATCCGCGCGACCCAGAAGAAGAGGATGTCGTAGCCCGTGATCAGGACGGAGGTCGGATAGTAGCGCCGGAGATCGGGCGTGTCGTCCGGCCAGCCGAGCGTGGAAAACGGCCAGAGCCCGGACGAGAACCAGGTGTCGAGCACGTCCGGGTCTTGTCGGAGTGGCCCGCCGCACGTGGGACAGTCCGTCAGGTCCGTGCGCGAGACGTGCACGCTGCCGTCCCGGTCGCAATGCCACGCAGGGATGCGATGGCCCCACCAGAGCTGGCGAGAGATGCACCACGGGCGGATGTTGTCCATCCAGTGGTCGTACGTCTTCGTCCACGCGCGCGGCACGAGCTTGATCCGACGATCACGGACGGCCTTCACGGCACGCTCGGCCAGCGGCTTCACCTTGAGCCACCACTGCTTCGACACCAGCGGCTCGACGACGGACTTGCAGCGATAGCAGAGGCCGACCGCGTGGCGATAGGGCTCGATGCGCTCGATGAGGCCCTGGGCCTGCATGTCCTCGACAATGCGGCGTCGACATTCGAAGCGATCGAGGCCCGCGTAGCGGCCCGCGGCCTCCGTCATCCGGCCGTCGAACCCGATGACGGTGCGGATCGGTAACCCGTGCCGGCGACCGATCTCGAAGTCTGTCGGGTCGTGACCGGGCGTGACCTTGATCACGCCGGTGCCGAATTCCGGGTCGACGGCCTCGTCGGCCACGACCTTCACGGTGACCGGTCCATCCACGGACGGGACTTCGAGTGTCTGCCCCACGTACTTCGTGTACCGGCGGTCGCCGGGATGGACGGCGAGGCCCGTGTCACCGAGCTTCGTTTCCGGGCGGACGGTGCCGAGCGTCAGCGGCCCGTACTTGATGTAGACGAACTCGGCGTCGCGCTCC
>QHRT01000057.1:0-1648 GCA_003220195.1 Candidatus Rokuibacteriota bacterium
CTCGGTGAAAACGCGCTGCGCCTCTGTCCGCGCTTGAAGAACGTCCTCGCCGGCAGCGGCCACGGCAACGGCCCGCAGTAGAAGGAGATGACCATGGCGTTCATGGAGCACGGCCGTATTCGGCTGTACTACGAGGACAGCGGTGGCCAGCCGGACGTGTTCAACCGCGAGGTCGCAGCCTTTCTCAAGACGCACCGGCCAAGCTGACGCCGGCGGTCGGACCGCGGCCAGACAGAAGGAGACGATCGATGCCGATCGCGAACGTTCGCGGCGTGCACATCAACTATCAGGTCGTTGGTGATCGCGGTTCGTGGGTGGCGCTCTCTCCCGGCGGCCGGCGCGATCTCGGTGTCGTCGAGCCGCTGGCCGAGCTCGTGGCGGAAGCGGGCTTCCGCGTGCTGCTTCACGATCGCCGCAACTGTGGCGTCTCGGACGTCGTCATCGCCGGGGAAGAATCCGAATACGAGATCTGGGCGGACGACCTCTACGAGCTCCTGTCGCAGCTCGGGGCGCGACCGGCCTTCGTCGGCGGCAGCTCCTCGGGGTGCCGGCTGTCGCTGCTACTGGCCCTCCGTCATCCCGATGCCGTCCGGGCGTTGCTCCTCTGGCGGGTGACCGGCGGGCGGTTCGCGAGTGAGAGCCTGGCGCACAACTACTACGGTCAGTTCATCGACGTCGCGAAAGAGGGCGGCATGGCGGCCGTGTGCGAAACGGAGTTCTTCCGCGAGCGGATCCAGCAGAATCCCCGGAATCGCGAGCGGCTCTCCGCGATGGACCCGAAACGGTTCATCGACGTCATGGAGCACTGGCGCGAGTATTTCATCCGCGACGCCGACCTGCCGGTCATCGGCGCCAGCGCGGACGACCTCCGCTCGATCACCGTCCCGACCTGCGTCATCCCCGGCAATGACTGGACGCACCCGCGCCGCGTCGGCGAAGCGGCGAGCCAGCTTCTGCCGAAGGGCGAGCTCCACATCCTGATGCCGCAGGACATGGAGGTCGATCTCTACATCGAAGCGTGGGACGAGAAGCGTGAAGAGATGGCGGCGATCTTCGTCGATTTCCTGAAGCGAACGTTGTCGTCGACGTCGTGATCACACGCCATGACCCGTCGTCCCCGGGTCCGCGACCTTCCGGAACGACACGCCACCATCCGAGCTGAGTTGCACGCGGTGCTGCGCGGGGGCCTGTTCACTGCCCGCGACATCTCGGCGCGCGTCGGGATCAGCGAGAAGGACGTGGCGGGACATCTCGAGCATCTGACGCGGTCCTTGAAGCCGACCGGTGAGCGCCTCGAGATCGAGCACGCCCGCTGTCTTGCCTGCGGATTCACTTTCAAGGATCGGGAACGGTTCGACAAGCCGTCACGGTGTCCGCGCTGCAGGGGCCAGCGACTGAGCGCGGCGCGGTATGGCATCGTCCCGCGCGGCGGCGGCCGCTCGCCGGACGCCGAGCCCGACAGCCGCGCGGCGGACGCCGGGTCCGGCCCGGACGGTCGGTAAGCCGTTGCCCGCCAACCTGACGCCCGAGTACCGTGCCGCGGAAGCGGCGTTCCGCCAGGCGCGCGATCCGCGCGAGCGTCTGGAGCGACTCCGCGAGATGCTCCGCGTGATCCCCAAGCACAAGGGTACGGATCACCTGCAGGGCG
>QHRT01000057.1:1653-9403 GCA_003220195.1 Candidatus Rokuibacteriota bacterium
AAGGGCGGAGCTCGGAGCGGACCCCCACTGGTGATCCGACCGGAAGGCGCCGCGCAGCTCGCCTTGATCGGGCCGCCGAACGCCGGCAAGTCGTCGCTGCATGCGCGGCTCACCGGCTCGGGCGCGCACGTCGCGCCGTATCCGTTCACGACGCTCCACCCGGAGCCGGGGATGCTGCCGTACGAAGACGTTCATTTCCAGCTCGTCGATTTGCCGGCGGTCTCGCCCGAGCATCCGTTGCCGTGGCTCGCGAACACGCTCGCGACGGCGGACGCGGCGCTCCTGGTCGTGGACCTGAGCGACCCTGACAACGTCGAGCAGCTCGAGCTGGTGCACGCGGTGCTTCGCGACAAACGCGTGACGCTCACGGCGGACTGGGCGCGAGCGGATCACCCGGATCACGCGGAAGACGACGATCCGTTCGCAGTGCGACTGCCGACGCTGCTGCTCGCGAACAAGACAGATCGCGTCGCCGATGCCGACGCCGAGCTCCGCGCATTCGTCGAGATCACGGGGCTTCGCTATCCCGCGCTCGCAATGTCCGCCACCACGGGAAGCGGACTCGGCGGGCTCGGTCGCTGGCTCTTCGAGCGGCTCGGCGTCGTCCGCGTGTACACCAAGGCGCCCGGACGCCCGGCGGACCACGGTCGACCATTCACGTTGCGTCGCGGCCAGACGGTCGAAGATGTCGCGTGGCTCGTGCACAAGGACGTTGCGCGGTCGCTCCGCTATGCGCGAGTCTGGGGCAAGCGCGGATTCGACGGACAGCAGGTCGGTCGAGCTCATCGGGTCGAGGACGGCGACGTGATCGAGCTGCACGGGTGAGCCCGACCGGTCGAGAGCTATCCGGAGCGCCCGCTCCGGGCGCATAATCAGCCAATCCAGTTTTCGGGAGGGACTTCATGTCGACAGGTCCATTCAAGGACGTGGTCAGCTCGGAGAGCGAGCTGCGGGCGCTCGTCGGCCAGCCGAGCGAGCGCGCGATCAAGAAAGAGACGGCGGTCCTCGACCGCTTCGCCCGCGCGTTCATCGCGAATTCTCCGTTCCTGCTCCTCGGGACGTCAGGCGTGGACGGCCGGTGCGACGTCTCGCCCAAAGGTGATGGTCCGGGATTCGTGCTGGTCCTGGACGATCAGCATCTCCTGATCCCGGATCGGCCGGGCAACGCGCGCATCGACGGGATGCGGAACATCCTCCAGAATCCGCACGTCGGATTGATCTTCCTGATCCCCGGCCGCGAGGACACGCTGCGCGTCAACGGCCGCGCCGTGGTTCTCCGCGACACGGAGCTGCTCGATCGCATGTCCGTTTCCGGCAAGCTCCCGAAGCTCGCGATCGGCGTCGAGGTCGAGGAGTGCTTCTTCCACTGCCCGAAGGCGTTCAAGCGCGGGAAGCTCTGGCAGGCCGATCAGTGGCCGGCGTCCGACGTCGTGGCGTCGTTCGCGCAGATGCTCCACGACCGCACGAATCAGACGTGCACGGTCCAGGAGCTGGAGGCCTCGCTCGAGGAGCGCTACAAGACCCAGCTCTATTGAGCTATCGCGAGAGCTGTCGCGAGAAAGGAGCCGGTCATGCCGATCCAGAGCCGCTATCTCTTCTGCGCTGCGATGGACGTCGAGCCGTCGAAGGACGCGCTGTTCAACGAGGTCTACGACCAGGAGCACGTGCCGCTGATCGCGACCGTACCGGGCGTCATCGCGACCGCGCGCTTCACGCGCGAAGAGCTCACGATGATCATCGGCGGTGAGCGCAAGACGATCGTGATCGAGGGGGAGCCGCGCTACAACGCGCTGTACGAGCTCGAGAGCCCCGACGTGCTGACGAGCGAGGCGTGGGCCAAGGCCGTCGACCAGGGCCGGTGGCCGGGCGAGGTGCGGCCGTTCACGAAGAACCGCCGGCACGTGCTGTATCGCCGCATCGTGCCCTGAGTCGGTCGCGTCCTCGGGTCGCTCAGTCGCGCGCGCTTAGCGGTAGCGTGAACGTGAACGTCGAGCCCCGCCCGACCTCGCTCTCGAGCCAGAGGCGCCCGCCGTGGAGCTCGACGAACTTGCGTGACAGCGCGAGCCCGAGGCCGGTGCCCTCGGTCTGCTTGTTCGCCGTCCCGACCTGCCGGAACTCTTCGAAGACCGCGTCCTGATCCTCCGGCGCGATCCCGACGCCCGTGTCGGCCACCGATAGCTCGACCATGTCGCGCTGGCCGACGACGGCGCGCACGTCGACGCGGCCGCCCTCGGGGGTGAACTTGAGCGCGTTCGAGAGCAGGTTCAGGAGGACTTGCTTCACCTTGCGCTCGTCGGCGCGGATCGGCCCCAGGCGCTCGTCGATCTCGCGCTCGAGCGTGATGCCGCGCCGGCCGGCGCGCTCGCGGACCACCATGAGCGTCGTCTCGATCGCCTCCGGCAGATCGAATTCCGTCGGATCGAGGTCCATCCGGCCCGCCTCGATCTTCGAGAGATCGAGGATGTCGTTGATGAGCGAGAGGAGATGACGGCCCGAGTCCAGGATATCTCTGAGATATTCCGCCTGCTTCGCGTTCACCGGACCGAACATCCCCTCGGCCAGCACCTCGGAGAAGCCGAGGATCGCGTTCAGCGGTGTCCGGAGCTCGTGCGACATGTTCGCCAGGAACTCGGATTTGTGGCGGCCCGCCTCCTCCAGCTCCGCGTAGAGCCGTGCCTCCTCCAGGGCGGTCGCCAGCTGCTGGCAGAGCAGCGTGAAGAGCTCGATCTGGGCAGACGTGATCGGACGCCGCGTCGTCTTGTTGTCGGCGCTGGCCACGCCGATCGCGCGGTCGCCGGCCACCAGCGGCACCACGATGAAGCGCCGCGTGCGGAAATAGGCACGGTCCTGGAACGCGGCGCCGAGCGGCCAGACGCGCTGCACGTCGTCGTCGCTCAGGATCTTGACCGGCTGACGCGTGGCGTACGCCTGATAGAGGGGCCCGGCGTCGGGTGAGCACGGCAGGCTCTCGAACATCTCCACGCCGGCGGCGGCGGCCACGTCGAACCGGGCGCCGTCCGACGACACGAGCGCGACGTAGAAGCGATCGAACTCGAGCACCTCCTGGACGCCCTCCACGAACGCGCGCAGGCGGTCCTTGGGGTCCCAGGAAAGCTGCAGCGAGGCGTTCACACGGTAGAGACGTTCGACGACCTCGCGCTGCTCCTCCGCCTCCGCGAACCGCTGGCGCAACACTTCCTCGGCGCGCTTGCGCTCGGTGATGTCCCGATAGATCCCCTGGAAGCCGATCGGCTGCCCCTCGGGGTCGCGCATCATCCGCGTGCGGCCCTCGAGCGGCACCGAGCTTCCGTCCTTGCACAGCGTGTGCACGTCGAAGAGCGACGGGAGCTTCTCGCCGGCCAGGGCGCGGCGCGTGCGGTCGGCCATGCGCTCGCGATCGACGGGCGCGACGAGCTCGTCCCACGTGTGCCCTTGCAGCTCTTCGAGCGTGAACCCGGTGAGCCGCTGGTAGGCCTGGTTGGCGGTGACGATCCGGCCTTCCAGGGTGAAGGTCAGGATGGAGTCGTTGGCGTTGTCGAAGAGACTCCGGTAGCGCTCCTCGCTCTCGCGCACCGCGGCCTCGGCCCGCCGCCGTTCGCTGATGTCACGAAACAGCCCGAGGTGCTCGATCGGCTGTCCGTCCGCGTCGCGGATGAACCGTGCCCAGCCCTCGACCGGGATCAGGCTGCCGTCGCGCCGCACGGCCTCCAGCTCGAAGAGCTTTGGGATTTTTTCTCCGGCCAGCGCGCGCCGGACGCGCTCCTGGCCAAGCTCCACCGAAGCCGGGGTCACGATCATGCCGACGTGCTGCCCGAGCATCTCCTCGCGAGACCAGCCCAGCGATCGTTCGGCAGCGCGGTTGGCGTCCACGATCGTCCCGTCGATCCGGCACGAGATGATCATGTCTTCGGCGTGCTCGAAGAGCGCACGGAGCCTCGCCCCGCTCTGGCGCATCGCCTCTTCGCTGCGACGGCTCTCGCGGAGACTCTTCTGGAGAGCGCGGACACGGCGGCGCAGGGCGTCGATCTGGGCGGCACGGTTGGCTCGCGGCATCCAGCCTTCCAGCCTAGGCGAGGTTCGGGGAGGTCACAAGCTCTTCCCGGCCGGCGGCCGGAGGACCGCGCGATCAGTGGTGCTGAGGGCACTCGTTATGACAAGATCTGGCCAGGTATGGCTGTATGACTCCGCGCGGCCGGCTGATCCGCAAGTACGTTGTCATCTTCGTCGCCCTGGTGAGTGGCGCCCTGCTCGCCAGCGGGGCCATCGAGATCTATTTCTCGTACCAGGAGAACAAGGCGGCGCTCGTCGACCTTCAGCGTGAAAAGGCGGCCGGCGCCGCCACGCGGATCGAGACCTACGTCAAAGAGATCGAGAAGCAGATGGGCTGGACGACCCAGCCCCAGCTCGTGGCTCCGACGGCGGCGCTGGAGCAGCGACGGGTCGATTACCTCCGGCTCCAGCGGCAGGTCCAGGCCATCACCGAGCTCAGCTATCTGGACGCGTCCGGCAAAGAACAGCTCCGCGTGTCGCGGCTCGCGATGGACGTGGTCGGCAGCCAGGAGGACTTCTCCCGGAAGCCGAAGTTCGTCGAGGCGAAGAAGGGCCGCACGTGGTTCGGTCCGGTCTACTTCCGCAAGGAATCCGAGCCGTACATGACGATCGCCATGCCGCAGATCGGCGGCGGCGGCGTGACGGTCGCGGAAGTGAACCTCAAGTTCATCTGGGACGTCGTGTCGCAGATCAAGATCGGCAAGGCCGGGCGGGCCTTCGTCGTGGACGGCGACGGGACGCTCATCGCGCATCCGGACATCAGCCTGGTGCTGCAGAAGACGAGCCTGGCGTCCTTGTCCCAGGTCAAAGCCGCGTTGAGCGGAAGCCCGGCCGAGCGGCGGGAAGTGACGATCGCGACCGATCTCGGCGGCAAATCCGTCTTGACGTCGCACTCGACGATTCCGACGCTTCGCTGGACCGTCTTCGTCGAGCAGCCCCAGGAGGAAGCGTTCGAGCCGCTCTACGCGTCGATCAAGCGCACGATCGGGCTCGTCGCGCTGGGCGTGCTCCTGTCCGTCGTCGCCAGCATGCTGCTGGCGCGCCGGATGGTGCAGCCGATCCGCGCGCTCGGCGAGGGCGCGGCGCGGATCGGCGCCGGCGAGCTCGGTCATCGGCTCCAGATCAAGACCGGCGACGAGCTCGAAGCCCTCGCCGACGAGTTCAATCGCATGACCGCGCAGCTCCAGGAGTCGTACGCGACGCTCGAGCGCCGCGTCGAGGAGCGCACTCGCGAGCTCGATCAGCGCTCGCGCGAGCTGACGCGCTCGGTGCAGGAGTTGACGGCGCTCGGGGAAGTGAGCCGGGCGGTGACGTCGACGCTCGATCTCGACGCGGTGCTGAACACGATCGTGTCGCGGGCCAGCGCGCTCGCCGGCGCCGATGGCTGTTCGATCTACGAGTACGACGAGCCCGCCGAAAACTTCCGGATGCTGGTGACGCAGCAGGTCACCGCCGACGAGCTGCTGACCGCGCAGCGCGCGGTCAGCATCAGGAGGGGCGAGGGCGCCGTCGGACGCCTGGCGGAGACGCGGCAGCCCGTCCAGATTCCCGACATCCTGGACCCGGGTGCGTACCACGGGCCGCTGCGTGACGCGCTGGTTCGAGAAGGCTATCGCGCGGTGCTCGCGGTGCCGCTGGTGCGCGAGGACCGGGTGATCGGCGGACTGGTCGTGACCCGCAAGATTCCCGGCGAGTTCCCGGCGGAAACCGTGGAACTGCTCCAGACGTTCGCGACGCAATCGGTGCTGGCGATCCAGAACGCGCGGCTCTTCCGCGAGATCGAGGTAAAGGGCCGCGAGCTCGAAGTGGCGAACCGCCACAAGTCGGAGTTCCTCGCGAACATGTCGCACGAGCTCCGGACCCCGCTCAACGCGATCATCGGGTTCTCCGAGGTCCTGATCGACCGCATGTTCGGTGACCTGAACGACAAGCAGGACGAGTATCTGCAAGACATCTACGCGTCAGGGCGGCACCTCCTCTCGCTCATCAACGACATCCTCGATCTCTCGAAGATCGAGGCCGGACGGATGGAGCTCGAGGTCACGCGCTTCGACCTGTCCCAGGCGATCGACAACGCGCTCACGCTCGTGCGAGGGCGGGCCGACGCCCACGGGATCCGGCTCCAGCTGGACGTCGACGAGCGCCTGGACGAATTCTCGGGCGACGAGCGGAAGATCAAGCAGGTCCTGGTCAACCTCCTGACGAACGCGGTGAAGTTCACGCCGGAGGGCGGCACGGTGTCCGTCCACGCCGCGCTGACGAATGGCGCGGTGACCATCGCGGTTGCGGACACCGGCATCGGCATCCCGGCCGAGGATCAGGGCCTGATCTTCGAGGAGTTCCGCCAGGCGCGCACGGATCACGCGGGCAAGCGCGAGGGCACGGGTCTCGGGCTCGCGCTGACGAAGAAGTTCGTCGCGCTGCACGGCGGAGAGATCTGGGTGAAGAGCGACGTCGGGCAGGGCTCGACCTTCACCTTCACGCTGCCGGTCCAGAGCTGAGGCGTCGGGTGTGACGGATGATGGACCGACGGCGTTTCCTGCGTGGCACGACGGCGCTCGGCACCGCGGCCGTGGTGGGTGCGTCCGCGTCACGAAGTGATGCGGAGCCGCCACCCGAAACCACCCGGCTGCGCCTCGCCAAGATCCCCGGTATCTGCCAGGCCCCTCAGTACGTAGCGGATGCGCTGTTCCAGGCCGAAGGATTCATCCCCTACGGCCGCTGGCGCGACTTCGATCCTATTGACACCATCCGGGTCTACGCGCTCCGCCTGCACGAGGCGGGAATGATCAAGTCGAGCCCGCAGAAGATCCTGTCGCAGGGCGCGAACTGGAGGTCCTTCAACGAGCTCAGGAAGGAGCTGAAGGCGTGATCACGCGGCGCGTGTTCGTCCGCGGCGTGGGCACGGTCGGCGCGGCCCTCGCGTCGGGCACGTCCGTGCGTTCGGAAGCCGCGGAGGCGCCGCCCGAGACGACGACGCTCCGGTTGATCCAGGTCCCGAGCCTCTGTCGGAGCTCCCAGCGACTGGCGCTTCCTGAACTGGCTCCGGAAGGAACTGAAAGGATGACGTCTCTGGCGCGGCTAGCCGACGAAGCCTTCGACCTGTACGAGCCGCCTGGCGACAGGATCGACCGCGAGGAACAGGCTCTCGAGCGCGACGGCGCCGAGCAACGGCGGTCCTCCAGGAGAGATGAAGCAGGGCGTCGTGACTTCACGATCGTCGATCGCGATGCGGACCTCGCCAACGGGCCAGATCTCCCGGCGTCCTCCGGCCGTCTGGACGGGCTGGTGACGCTGCGTCGTCAGCTCGAGCTCATCGGCCATCGGACGCGGGACGACGAGCAGCGTCGCGCCGGTGTCGACGAGCACGTCGATCGTCACGATGCGGCCCGTCCGGCCAGTGAGTCTCGCCGGGACGTGGAAGAGCCCCATGGCGTCGATTGTATGGTCGCGATCGCGTCGCGCAACTGTCTCGGGATCGATACAGAGGGAGCACGACGATGGTGAGCGCTCCAGCCGGACAAGGTCGCGCGGTTCCTGGTCGACAAGAGCTACGTCGAGCGGAACGACTATGCCGTGCAGTCCTTGAAGGACGTCGTCTACGGCAAGTGGCGTGAGCACGATCCGGCCGACGCGGTACGGTTCTATGCCCTGCGCCTGCACGAGGCGGGCGTCATCAAGTCGAGCCCGCAGAAAATCC
>QHRT01000058.1 GCA_003220195.1 Candidatus Rokuibacteriota bacterium
GCGCGCCCAGACCGATCGTGATCATGATGAGTGACATCAGCGGCTGACCGACCAGCCGCCGCAGCACCGTGCGGTTCCACGCGACGGCCGCCAGCACGGTGCCGCCGCACCCGAAGCCGACCGCGGCGACGAGCCCGAGGCCGAAGCCGTGGAGTCCCGTGGCGACCAGGCGCGATCCGAGCATCAGCCATTCGCCGACGGCGAAGTTGATCATGCGCGAGGCCTTGTAGACGCAGACGAAGGCGAGCGCGACCAGCGCGTAGACGACGCCGGCGAGGGCGCCGTCGATCACCAGCGTGACGGGAAAGATCACGGACGGAAGAGTACCGTCAGGTGATTGAAACCGCGCGAGAGTCGTGATCACGATGGGGCGGACATGAACATCGGGAGCGCGAATTCGATGACGAAGGCGACCGCGGCGACGATCACGCAGGGCATGCGCTGGCTCGCCGCACTCTCGCTCTGCGCGAGCGTCGTCTCGCCCGCCGTCGCCGAGGAACCGATCTGGGACGCTCTTCGTCTCCCCGGAACCGTCGTCCTGCTCCGGCACAGTTACGCGCCCGGGGGATTCGATCCACCCGGCGCGCGGCTCGACGACTGCTCGACGCAACGCAATCTCGACGAGAGCGGACGCGCGCAGGCCCGGCGCCTCGGCGAAGCGTTCAAGAAGCGCGACCTTGCCGTCGGCGTGGTGCTGTCGAGTCCCCGTTGTCGCTGTCTAGACACGGCGCGCCTGGCGTTCGGAACGGCGGAGGCGTGGCTTCCGCTGCAGGGCGCGCTCAGAGACACGGAGCTGCGACAGCGTCAGATCATCGAGATCAAGAAACGGATCGCCGAGCACACCGATGGACCACCGCTGGTCCTCGTCACGCACGGCAGCGTCGTCAGCGATGTGACCGGACTTGACCTCCGTATGGGCGCGTTCGTCGTCTTGCGACGCGCGGCCGACGGGTCGCACACGGTGGTCGGCCAGCACTACGAGCCGTGACGACCGCGCGGACCGGCGCGGGTAGGCAGCGGTGTCCGGGTACGAGGCTACCGTGAATAGGCATCGGGTTGCGCTCCGTCCCGCCATAGCGTTCCAATACGCGCCGGCCGCGCCGGGTACCCCCTTCTGACGCCATTGCCTGGCATCCTGTTTGCGCCAGACTCCTGTGGGAGTTCGGCTCCCTACCCTTCGGGAGGTCGGCTCCCTACCATGGAGACACGTTTGGCCAGTCGTCGCGTGCGCCGTCTTTCGCCCGGGAGACACCCTTGATCATCGAAGCACCGCCAGTCACCTCGACCATCTGGCACTATCACGGCCCCCGAGCGTTGCGCGCCATCGCCGAGCCGCTTCGATCGGCCGGTCTGCTTCCCGCGCCGTTCCTCGGGATGGAACCGACATTCCTGGCCGAAGGGTTCGAGGGCGATGACCCGGGCGCGCACGTCGCCTATGCGGACAATCGTCCGACCGCGTACATGCCCTGGGTCGTGCGTCGGGCGCACTTTGCGGTGGCGGTTGGACCGGTCGTGGTACTCCGTCCGCCGTCCCGTCAGCTCCGTGTCTTCGGGTGTCTTGCGGCAGAGGGCCAGGCGTCGCCGACGTTCGAGATGCTGCTCGACTGCTTGCGCGAGGCCCCGAAATGGCACGTCGCCCGGCTCTTCGAGCTGCCGGCCGCCAGCGAGCTCGCCCGATGCGTCGATCGGCTCGCGGTGGAGGGCCGCAGCGGCTATCACGTGAGCATCGACGAGTTCAAGACGTGGCAGGTGACGCTCGCCCGCGACTTCGAGAGCTACCTGAAAGAGCAGTTCAGCCGGAAGACGCGCTACAACCTGAAGCGCGAAGTCCGGCTCCTGGACGAGGCCGCGCCGGGACAGGTCGAGGTCGCGATCTACACCGCGCCCGATCGGGTCTCGGAGTTCCTTCGCGACGTCTGGACCATCGGGAAGCTCGCGTACCAGTGGCGTCTCGGTCTGAGCCGGGTTGCGAAAATCCCGCGCCTCGCGGATCGTCTCACCGAGCTCGCGCGGCGCGGCCAGCTCCGCGGCTACGTGCTCCGTGTGCGCGGGGCGCCCGCCGCGTATTGCCTGGCCACGGTTCGCGGGACCGGCCTCTCGTACGACGACGTCGGATACGATCCGCGCCTCGCCGCATTGCATCCCGGCAAAGTGCTCCTCTACCGGATCCTCGAGGATCTGCACGCCACCCGCGTCGTCGACGAGCTGGAATTCGGGCGCGGCGGGGCGGGGTACAAGATCCTCTTCGCGAACTCGAGCCGGCGAGCGATCAACGGCAGCATCTACGCGCCGACCGGGTACGGCCGCATGCTCCGCGCCCTGGTCGCCACCGCCGATAGCGCGTATCGGCGGCTTCGCCCCGCGCTCCGGCCCGTGATGCCGTACGTCAAGCGCACCTTCCGCGGCGCGTGAATGATGACATCAGGGGCCCCCGAGGGGCGCGCGGACGCGCCCGAGGGACGCGCGGACGCGCCCGAGGGCGCGGACCGATGACGAGACTGCGTGACGGCAGACGCTCGACGGTCGCATCGGACGTCCGGCAAACGGTCTCGCTGGCCTCCGGGCGGATGGTCGCGTTCGCGGCGACCTTCTTCCTCCCGGTCGTGCTCGCGCGGCTCTATCCACCCGCGGAATTCGGCGCCTACAAGCAGCTGTTCCTGATCTTCACGACGCTCTACATCATCGGGCAGTTCGGCATGGCCGAGAGTCTCTTCTATTTCCTGCCTCGCGCGAAAGACCGGGCCGGCCGCTACGTCGTCAACGCGGTGCTGTTCCTGTCCGCCGCCGGCGTCGCGAGCCTGGTGCTGCTGGAAACGGCCGGGACGCCGATCGCCGAAGGATTGAACAACCCCGACCTTCACCGGCACTTCACGCTCCTCGGCGTCTTCGTGCTGCTGACGATGGTGACGGCCGTGCTCGAGATCGTGATTACGGCCCGCGGGCAGTACGGCCTCGCCGCCGCGGTGTACGGCATCTCGGATGCGGCGCGCGCGATCTGCTTCGGCGCCGGAGCCCTCCTGACCGGAACGCTCGAGGGCCTGCTCGTCGGCGGCGTCGTGTTCGCCGCCCTCCGCCTCGTCGCGACGGTCGTCTACGTCGTGCGGACCTACGGGCGCGCCGTTCTACCCGACCGGGCGTGTTTCGGAGAGCAGGTACGGTACGCCGCGCCGTTCTCCCTCGCGGTACTGCTGGAATACGGGTACCGGAGTCTGCATCAGTACCTCGTCTCGACACGGTTCGATCCCGCCACGTTCGCGATCTACGCGGTCGGGTGTCTGCAGATCCCGGTCTTCGAGGCGCTGGTGGCGTCGGCCGCGAATGTGCTGATGGTGCGGATGGGCGAGCAGCTCAACGATGGCGACACGAAGGCCGCCGTCGAGACCTGGCGCGACGTCACGCAACGCATGGCGGCGTTCATGGTCCCCGCGGTCGCGCTGCTGGTGGTGCTCGCTCACGATCTGATCGTCACGCTCTTCACCGGCGCGTACGAGGCCAGCGTCCCGATCTTCGCCGTCACCGCCATCGCCTACCTGCCGGCCGCGCTGATGACCGATTCGGTCCTCCGCGTCTACGCGCAGACCCGCTTTCTCGTCGTGCTGAACTTCATCCGGCTGTTCGCCGTCGCGCTGGCCCTGCTGGCGCTCCTGCCCGTGCTCGGGCTGGTCGGCGCCGCGCTGGCGATGCTGGTCGCGTCGGTGATCACCAAGGTCATCGCGCTCTGGCGATTGCGTCAGCTCCTCTCGGTCTCGACGCGCGGCCTGCTGCCCTGGCGCGGTCTCGCGGCGATCGTCTCGGCCGCGGTGATCGCCGGTCTCGTGTCCGGCATGGTCGGCGCGCAACCTCACCTGCCGGCGATCATCCGGATGATCGTCACCGGCGTGGTCTACGTGATCACCTACGGGGCCCTCGGCCTCTGGTGGGGAGTGTGGAGCCTCGCCGCCTTGCAGACGTCGCGTCGGCTCGAGAGTCCGTCGTCGGGTCCGGTTGAACCGGCAGGCGCAGGTCAACCGGTCGTCGCCGTCGGCGAGCCGGTCGACGAACGGTGATCGGATGTCGCGGTCGTTGCGAGCCGGGCGCAGCTTCGCGCCCGGCTCATAACCGCTGACCGCTCACGACGTCGCTTCGCGCTCCAGCAGCGCGCGCTTGCGCTCCACGCCCCACCGGTACCCCGCGAGCGCGCCGTCGGTGCGCACCACGCGATGACACGGGATCGCGACCGCGATCGCGTTCGACGCGCATGCGTGCGCCACCGCGCGCACCGCCCGCGGCCGACCGATCTTCGCGGCGAGCTTCGTGTAGGTGGTCGTCGTGCCCGCGGGGATCTGGCGGAGCGCCTTCCAGACGCGCTGCTGGAACGCGGTGCCGCGCACGTCGAGCGGGAGATCGAGACCGAGCGTCGGCCGCTCGACGAATCCGATCACCCGCGCGACGAGCTGCTCGAAGCCGCGGTCGCCGCCCAGCAGTCGCGCCTTCGGAAAGCGATCCTGCAGCTCGCGCACGAGCTTCTCCGGATCGTCGCCCAGCAGGATGGCCGCCACCCCTCGATCCGTCGCGGCGACCAGGATCGAGCCGAGCGAGCATTCACCGACGGCGAAGCGGATCGCGGCTCCGGTGCCACCGGCGCGGAAGCTGGTCGGCGTCATCCCCAGGACCCCGGACGACCCGGCGTAGAAGCGCCCGTTCGAGTTGAAGCCGGCGCCGTAGATCGCGTCGGTGATGGTCTTGCTGCGCGCCAGCTCTTCCCGCACACGCTCCGCGCGGCGCGCCGCCGCGTACGCCTTCGGCGTCACGCCGGTGATCGTCTTGAACACGTGGTGGAAGTGAAACCGGCTCATGCCGGCGGCGTCGGCCAGCTCGTCGAGGCTCGGCGTCTCCTCGGCGCTCTCGATCACGCGGCAGGCCTTCGCCACGGCCGCGGCGCGCTGCTCGTCGAGCGCCGGCTCGTTCGGCCGGCATCGTTTGCACGCGCGGAATCCGGCCCGTTCGGCGTCCTCGCACGACGCGTGAAACCGGACGTTCTCCCGGCGCGCCTGCCGCGCCGCGCAGCTCGGCCGGCAGTACACCCCGGTCGTGCGAACGGAGTAGTAGAAGGCCCCGTCCGCGCGCCGGTCCCGGCGCGACACCCCGGCCCAGCGATCGTCGTCGCTGGTGAATCGCGGCGCGGTCGTCATCGTCGGCGTCTTCGTCCCCACGAGCGTCATGTCAGTGCTCCTTTCGCCTGGTCGGTCGTGACGAGCTCATCGTCGCGCGACCGCACGAAAGCAAGCACTCCGGTTCTTGCTCTCGAATCGAGTTACGGCTTCTTCATCTTCAGGTCCTCGAGTGGGCCCGAGTACGCAAAGCCCTTGATCAGGTTGATGCCGGCCTCTTCCACGCGCGGCCCGATGCCCCAGATGAACGCGAGCTCGTAGATCGGCGCCTCGATCACCTGGTCGTGCAGGACCTGCTGGATCTGGTGCAGCATCGTCTCGCGCTTCTTCGGGTCGAGCTCGCGCGTCTGGCGCTGGAACAGATCCTCCACCTCGGGCATCACGCCAGCCGTGTAGACGCCGTTCTTGCTGACGTACGCCTCGAGCCGGGTCGCCGCATTGCCGGCGGCGCCGGTGATGCCGACGATCAGGCCGTGGAGCTTCTTCTCGCGCCACGTCGTGGTCAAGGTCGCGCGCTCCATCATGCGCATGCGGCTCTTGATGCCCACCGCCTGGAGATTGCCGACGAGCGCCTCGCCCATCGACGCGTACGGCGGCCACGGATAGAAGTCGCCGGTGTCGAAGCCGTTCGGATAGCCGGCTTCGGCGAGGAGCTGCTTCGCCTTCGCCGGGTCATACGGGTGCGCCTCGATCGGCTTCGCGAACTCGAAGGCGCGCGGGATGACGTTGCCGGTCAACTTGGAGAACCCGAGCGTCTCCGCTTGATTGAGCGCTTGCCGATCGATCGCGAGACTCGCCGCCAGGCGCACGCGCCGGTCGTGCCACGGCGATTTCTGATCCCACTGGTCCGGGAAGTCGAGCCAGAAGACGCCGTTCGACTGGCTCGGCGCGATGAGCTTCAATCCCGGCGTCCGGCGGATGTCTTCGGCGATGGGTCCGGTCAGCAGATAGACGACGTCGACCTCGCCCTTCTTGAGCGCGGCGGCGCGCGTCGCCTCTTCCGGCAGGCTCCGGAACACGAGCCGTTTCACATTCGGCGTCTTGCGCCAGTAGCCGTCCCACGCTTCCAGCACCAGCTCGATGCCCGGATTGAAGCTCACGAACTTGTACGGTCCGGCCCCGATCGGCGCCTTCTTGAACCCGTCGTCGCCGACCTTCTCGACGTACTTCTTCGGGACGATCCAGCCGGCGCCGGTGGCCGACGTCCCGTAGAACGTCATGAAGTCGGGCCACGGCTCTTTCAAGTGGATGCGCACGCGGCCCGGGTCGACGACCTGGACCTCGCGGACTCGATCCTTGAAGGCCTTCACGCCGGCGCCGCGGTACCGTTCGAGCGAGAACTTGACGTCCTCGGCCGTCACCGGATCACCGTTGTGGAACTTCACGCCCTTGCGAAGCACGAACTCGTAGGTGAGGCCGTCCTTCGACTGGCTCCACGACTCCGCGAGGCTCGGCGTGCTGGGCCCGGCCGGCATCGGCTTCACCAGGGCGTCGTGCAGCGCGTAGAGCACCATGAAGGGCGTGATGATGCCTTCGGTCTCGGCAGGATCGAGCCACCGTGACGCGAGCGTGATGTGAATCCCCCAGGTCATGGTCCCTTCGGGCGCGACCGCGGCCGGCGTGGCAGGCGCGACAACGCCACCGCAGACCACGAGCGTGAGCACGACGGCCACGAGGCAAGCGCGACAACCGAGTCCCTTCATGACTCCTCCCTGACTGGCATTCTGAAGAGACCTCCAGGCTACGTTCCAACCCAGCCGGTCTCGGACACGTCGATCATGACTCCGTCCGGACCGCCGTACTTCACCTCGACGTTGCCGTGCGGTTGACGGCCACCGACGCCGAGCGCCTGGTTCACGTCGTCGCGACGGACCGCGCCGGCCGTACGCAGCGTGTCGGCGATCTCTTCGAGACTTTCAACCTGGAAGCCGATGTGATGGATCCCGCTGTAGCCGCGCCCGCGATCGGCGCCCGCCGCCTGGTCGTTCTTGAAGCAGAGGATCGCCAGGTTGATGTCGCCGTCGCTCAGGAAGCAGCCCCGGGTGCCAGGGTCCTCGATCTTCGCGATCTCCTTCATCCCGAACACCTCGATGTAAAACCGGGCCGTCCCTTCCACGTCCTGCGTCGAGAGCGCGATGTGCTTGATCTTGGGCATGGGCGTTCTCCCCTCGTTTTCGGGAACTCGGGCTCACGGTACGACAGGCCGCTCCGAAAGACCAGCGCCGGCGGGCTCGTGATGCCAGGCGTCGCGCGCACGCTCGTCTTGGCCTACGATGGACGCTCGAAGAGTCAGGGACGTCGCGAAGGAGGTTGGCGATGGCCGGGTTCGAATCATCGAGCGTGGAGCGCCTGGTGGACGCGAAGGGCGGGACCATCAGCCGCGAGATCTTCGTGAACGAGACGATCTATCGCCAGGAGCAGGAGCAGATCTTCTCGCGAGCCTGGCTCTTCGTCGGCCACGAGAGTCAGATCGCGCGACCCGGCGACTTCGCGGTGTCGTCGATGGGCGAGGAATCGGTGATCCTCTGTCGCGACCGCGGCGGCCACATCCACGTCTTCCTGAACTCCTGCCGGCACCGCGGGATGAAAGTCTGCCGCTACGACGAGGGCAACACGGTCGAGTTCCTGTGCCCGTACCACGGCTGGAGTTACTCCACCGACGGCCAGCTGGTCGGCGTGCCGTATCTCGAGAATTCGGACGGCGGAGAGCTCGACACATCGCGCTGGGGGCTCATCGAGGTCGCTCAGCTCGAGAACTACAAGGGCATGATCTTCGCCACGTGGGATCGGTCCGCGCCGTCGTTTCTCGAGTACCTCGGCGGCTACAAGCTCTACTTCGACCTGCTCGTCGACGCGTGGGACGGCCGCGAGGGCGGCACCGAAGTGATCGGCGGGATCCACAAGTGGCTGATCCCGTGCAACTGGAAATTCCCCGCGGAGAACTTTTCCGGCGATCGATATCACGGCGTGAGCCACCGCTCGGTCGACATGGTCGGCCTCGGCCCCAGCGGTCAGGGCCGTCGCGACATGGGCGAGAGGAATCAATCACGCTGGCTCGACGTGTCCTTCCCGGATCGCGGTCACTCGATGATCGCGTTCTTGCGGCCGCACGATGCGCCGATCTCGCCCTCGTACGAGAACGCGCCGGAGGTCGCCGAGTATTTCCGGCGTTGCGAAGAAGAGCGCCGGCGCCGGCTCGGCGCGCACTGGCGCCTCTTCGGCGGACCCGGCACCATGTTTCCCAACGCGTCGCCGCTCGCGCGGCAGCCGCGGACGATCGCCCTGTGGAATCCGCGCGGGCCTCACCAGACCGAATGCTGGCGCTGGTACCTGGTCGACGCCGACGCGCCCGCGCCCGTGAAGAATTTCCTGCGCCAGTACTACACGCGCTACTCCGGGCCGTCGGGCCTCACCGAGCAGGACGACATGGAGAACTGGAACTACGCGCACGCGGCCAGTCGCGGCACGATCGCGCGCCAGTACCCCTACAACTACGAGATGGGCCTCGGCCGCGCGACGCAGAGCTTCGAGGACCACGGTCTCGCGTTGCCCGGCGTGATCTGTGACGTCACGAACGCGAATGCGAGCGAGAGCAACCAGCGCGGCTTCTACGGTCGCTGGAGCCAGTTCATGGAGGCGCAGAGCTGGACAGAGTTGATGCCGCCGTGAGCGTTCCTGAAACAATCGAATCAAGATTCAATTGTTTCCAGGAACGGAGCCGGGCTCATCCCGGGGACCAGCCGCCCACCGATCTGAGCAACGACTCCCAGACGCCGTTCC
>QHRT01000059.1:0-6228 GCA_003220195.1 Candidatus Rokuibacteriota bacterium
TCCCCCTGTCAACGCTTCGCGTCCGCCCTTACGGGCGCCCACGCATGACTCGGGGCCGACGTGGCTCGCTAGGCCTTCGCCGGATGAAACTTTCATTCACTGCACCGCGCCGGTGTGACCGGCGCACGGAGAGCCCATGAGCCATCGCATCGAGCCCGTCAATCCCCCGACGTTGATGAAGCCGTTCGGGTACTCGCACGGGTACCAGGCGACCGGCGGACGCACGCTCTTCCTCTCCGGGCAGATCGCGAAGAACGCGCAGGGCGAGGTCGTCGGCAAGGGCGACATCGTGGCGCAGTTCCGGCAGGTGTGCGAGAACTTGAACTTGCTCGTCACCGCGGCCGGCGGCACGCTCACCGACGTCGTCAAGCTCACGCTCTACGTGATCGACGTCGCCGGGTACAAGTCGCACACGAAGGAGATCGGCGGCGTCTACCGCGAGTACTTCGGCAAGCACTTCCCGGCCATGACGCTGGTCGGCGTGCGCGACCTGTACGACGCCTCCGACGGCTGCATGATCGAGGTCGAAGGCTTCGCGGTTCTGCCGGACGCATGATCCCGGACGCCAGGGAGTCGCTGCCGTCGCCCGGGCTCATGCCCGAGCGCGTGTACACGCTGCCCGAGCTGCGCTATCCCGTGACGCTCAACGCCGGCGTCGAGCTGCTCGACCGGAACGCCGACGGGGATCGCGGCGGCCGGCCTGCGATTCACGCGGGAGAGCGCGTCATCGCCTACGCCGATCTTGCCACGGACGTGAACCGCCTCTGTCACGGCCTCCGCTCGATCGGCCTCGACCGCGGCGACCGTGTGCTCCTGCGGCTGCCCAACGTTCCGGAGTTCGTCGTCGCGTGGCTCGCGTGCCAGAAGCTCGGCATCGTCACTGTCGGCACGATGCCGCTGCTGCGAGCTCGCGAGCTCGCCTCGATCGCCACGGACGCGGGTGCTCACGCGGCGATCGTGTGGGGCGGACTGCGCGAAGAGCTCGAGCGCGCCCAGCAGCAGGCTCCCGATCTGAAGCAGTTGATCGTCGCCGGCGACGCCGGCCCCGGCGACACGACGCTCGCATCGCTCCAGAGCGGCCGGCCCGCTCGCTTCACCGCCGAGGCCACGTCCCGGGACGAGATCGCGATGATCGCCTACACGTCGGGCTCGACCGGCGTGCCGAAGGGCTGCGTGCACTTCCATCGCGACATCCTGGCGTCTGCCGACTCGTACGCGCGTCACGTGCTCACGCCGTCCCCGGACGATCGATTCGGTGGTCATCCGACCCTCGCGTTCACGTTCGGCACCGGCGGACTGCTCGTCTTCCCTCTTCGCTTCGGCGCCTCCACGGTGCTCAGCGGCCCGTTCACCCCGGAGTCGATGCTCGACACGATGGCTCGTCAGCGCGTGACGGTGAGCTTCTGCGCGCCGACGTCGTACCGGCTGATGCTGCGCGTGCCGGAAATGACGCGACGCTACGACCTCGGCAGTCTTCGTCTCGGCGTCTCGGCGGCCGAGCCGCTGCCGGCCGCGACGTGGCGCGAGTGGCACGAAACGACCGGCGTGGAATTGCTCGACGGAATCGGCTCCACCGAGATGTTCCACATCTTCGTGTCCTCGGTCCCGGGCCGCGTTCGACCGGGCGCGACCGGGTTTCCAGTGCCCGGCTACGATTGCCGCGTGCTCGACGAGGAAGGGCACGAGTGTCCGCCGGGGCAGCCCGGGCTCATCGCGATCAAGGGCCCGACCGGCTGCAAGTACTGGCGCAAGCCGGATCGACAGGCCGAGTACGTCCGGTGGGGCGGATGGAACGTCACCGGCGACGTCTACGTGCAGGACGAGGACGGATACCTGACGTACCAGTGCCGCTCCGACGACATGATCGTTTCCGGCGGCTACAAGATTCCGGGGCCCGAGGTGGAGCACGTGCTGGACGAGCATCCCGCGGTCGCGGAATCGGCGGTGGTCGCGCTGCCGGATCCGACGCGCGGCTTCATCGTCAAGGCGTTCGTCGTCCTGAAGGAGCCGCGACGGTCGTCCCCGAGCCTGGTCACCGAGCTGCAAGAGCACGTAAAACGGGAGCTGGCACCCTACAAGTATCCGCGCGCGATCGAGTTCGTGGAGCTTCTGCCGCGCACCGAGACCGGCAAGATCCAGCGCTACATCCTCCGGCGCGCCGACGTCGTGCCGTACGATCCGGGACGACGGTGAAGAAGCCGCGCGTCCGTCATGAACTGCCCGACGTGCGCTGGCCGACCCGCGAGGAGGCGGCGCGCGCTCGCTGGTTCTCACCGCTCGCGATCGGCACGCGAGTCGTCGCCGAGCAGCGAACGTGGGTCCCGGCCATGGTCCCGTGGCGCGCGACGGAGGACGGCTTCGTCACCGAGGACGTGCTCGACTGGTACGCGCGGTTCGCCGAAGGTCAGCCGGGCGTGCTGGTGGTGGAAGCCACCGGCATTCGTGACATCCCGAGCGGCCCGCTCCTGCGCATCGGTGACGACCGCTTCATTCCCGGCCTGCGGAAGCTCGTCGACGTCGTGCGCGAGCGCAGCGCGGGGCACACACGGCTCTTCATCCAGACGATCGACTTCCTCCGCGTCAATCGCCGCCCCGACCCCGCGAAGTTCTTCGAGCGCTACCTCCACGTCACGCCCGACCTCAAAGACCGCCTCGCCGAGAAGCTCGGTGACGACCGGTGGCTCACCGCGTCCGAGGCCGAGGTGCGCGCGCGGCTCGCGGCGGCCGAGCGGCCGATCATCGACGCGGTGCTCGACGAGCGCGATCGGGAATCGCTCGACTACGGCTATCGCGAGCGGGTGTGGGACCTGCACCTGCCCCACATCCGCGAATTGCCGCGCGTGCTGCCCTCGCTCTTCGCCGAGGCGGCGCGGCGCGCGCGCGAGGCCGGGTTCGACGGAGTCGAGCTCCACTACGCGCACGCCTACACGATGGCGTCGTTCCTGTCGCGCCTGAACGTCCGCGACGACGGCTACGGCGGATCGCGCGAGCAACGCGTCCGCCTGCCCCTCGAGGTGCTCCGCGCCGTGCAGGAGCGCGTGGGCCGCGACTTCGTCATCGGCATCCGGTATCTCGGCGACGAGGTCATCACCGGAGGCAGCAACCTGGACGACGCCGTGTGGTTCGGCGTGCAATTCGCTTGCGCCGGCGCGGACTATCTCTCGGTGTCGAAGGGCGGCCGCTTCGAGGACGCGAAGCAGCCGAAGATCGGCGAGGCCGTGTACCCGTACACCGGTGAGTCGGGCCACGAATGCATGCCGACCGTGATCTCCGACGAGCGCGGCCCGTTCGGCCGCAACGTGCCGCTCGCTTCGGCCATCCGCGCGGCCGTGCGTGCGGCCGGGTGCGAGACACCCGTCGTGACGAGCGGAGGCATCGGCAGCTTCGAGCTCGCGGAGTCGATCTTGACGCGCGGCGAGGCGGACGTCGTCGCGGCCGCGCGCCAGACCCTGGCCGATCCCGACTGGTTCCGGAAGATCCGTCGCGGCGAGGGCCACCTGGTGCGACGGTGTGAGTTCACCAACTATTGCGAAGGCCTGGACCAGCACCACAAGCAGGTGACGTGCAAGCTGTGGGACCGCGAGATCGATCCGGAGGATCGCACCGTCCGCCTCGCTGCGGACGGCCGGCGCCGGCTCTCCGCGCCGCCGTGGCGCCCGCCCGAGGACTGACCGCGAGGCTTCTCCTCGCCGCGCTGCTCCTCGTCCTCGGATGCAGCGCGGAGCCGCGAAGCTCCGGCGTCACGCTGGTCTTCAAGCACGCGCACATCATCGGGCCGGTCGATCCGATCCCGTCGCTCCTGCGCGCCTTCGAAGCCGACCACCCCGGCGTTCGCGTCACGAGCGAGTCGCTGCCGTGGTCCTCGGACGAGCAGCACCAGTTCTACGCGATCAACCTCGAGGGCGCGAGCGCCGGATTCGACGTCATGATGCTCGACCTGATCTGGGTGCCGGAGTTCGCCCGCGCCGGATGGCTGCTCGATCTCTCTCCGTTCGTCGACGCGCAGGGGCTCTCGCCGTACTTCCCGTCCGCGGCGTCCGCCGCCACGTCCGCGGGCCGCGTGTGGGCGCTGCCGTGGAACATGAACGCGGGACTGCTCTACTACCGCGCGGATCTCCTGGCGAAGTACGGGCTCCGTCCGCCGGAGACGTGGGACGAGCTCGTGGCCGACGTGCAACGCATCAAGGCCGGCGAGCGGGATCCTCGGCTCGACGGCTACGTCTGGCAAGGCAAGCAGTACGAGGGAATGATGGTCAACGTCCTCGAAGCATTCTGGGCGAGCGGCACGACCCTGCTCGGCGACGACGGCCGGCTCTTTCCTCACCCCGAACGCGCCGCGGACGCTCTCGCGTTCCTGCGCGGACTGATCGAGAGCGGCATCAGCCCGGCGTGGGTGACCGCCGCGGACGAGGAATTGAGCCGGCGCGCGTTCGGTGATGGCCACGCGATATTTCTCCGGAACTGGCCGTACGCGCTCGATCTCTTCCGCGGTCCCAATTCCGATCTCCGTGACAAGGTCGGCATCGCCCGCCTTCCCCGGCGAACGCCGGACGGCGCGGGCGCCGGGTCGACGGGCGGCGCACACCTCGGCGTCTCGAAACGGAGTGCCTATCCCGAGCTCGCCGTCGCCCTCGCGCGCTTTCTCACGGGCGCGCGAGCCCAGAAGGATATGATGGCGCGGGCCGCGCTCTATCCGACTCGTGAAGCGCTCTACCAGGATCCGGACCTGGTCCGCGATCACCCCGCGCTGCCCCGCATTCACACGCTGATGCTCGCCGGGCGTCCTCGTCCGGTGACGCCTCACTACCTCGTGCTCTCGACGACGTTGCAGCCCGAGTTCAGCGCCGTGCTGGTCGGGATCAAGCCGGCGCGGCGCGCGATCGACGACGGGCGCCGGCGTCTCGAGCACTTTCTCGGCTCGGCGCGATGACGCGACGCGAACGCCGGCTCCGGCGACAGGGACTGCTCATGATGGCGCCCGCGCTGGCGATGCTCGGGATCCTGACCGCCTATCCCGGCGTGTACGTGCTGTGGCTCTCGCTCCAGCAACGCGTTCCCGTGTTCGGCATCGCGGAGTTCATCGGCCTCGGCCATTACCGGTTCCTGCTCGAAGATCCCCGCTTCTGGACGGCGGCGCGCACGACCGCCGTGTTCACGGTGGCCTCGGTCGCCCTGGAAGCCGGCCTCGGCATCGCGATCGCCCTGGCGCTCCGGTCCCAGCAAAGCCTCCAGCGGGTCGCCTTCTCGCTGCTCCTGCTCGGCTGGGCGATGCCGGGCGTCGTGACCGCGAAGATGTTCGAGTGGCTCTACCATCCCGCCGCCGGGCTGGTGAACGTCGTGCTCGCGCATCGCGCGCTGAACTGGCTCGGCGATCCGGGTCTCGCGCTGCCGGCCGTCATCGTGGCCGACGTCTGGCGCACGATGCCGTTCGTCGCGATCCTCGCGCACGCGCGCCTCCTGTCGATTCCGAGCGAGGTCTACGAGGCGGCGCTGGTCGACGGCGCGGGACGGCTGGCGACGCTGCGCTACATCACCGCGCCGCTCCTGCGGCAGATCGTGCTGATCGCGGTGCTCTTCCGCACGCTCGACGCCCTGCGCGCGTTCGACGTCATGTACGTCCTGACCGGCGGCGGGCCGGCGAACGCCACCGAGACGCTGACGATCTACGCCTATCGCAGCCTCTTCCAGATGCTCCAGCTCGGCTTCGGCTCGGCGATCGGCGTGATCGTGTTCGCGCTCGTCATGACGGTGACGTTCGTGTACCTGCGCGTGTTGCGTCACGAGGGGGTGACGACGTGACGTCTCGCCCGCGGACGCTCGGGGACCTCGTCGTCGTGCTCGCGCTCGCGCTCTACGCCGCGCCGTTCTTCTGGCAGCTCCTGACGTCGCTGAAACCCGAGGCCGAGCTGCTGCGGATTCCGCCGGTGCTGCCGTCACGCCTGACCCTCGAGCACTATCGCGTCGTGTTCGGACAGAGCCTCCTGCCGCGGGCGCTCGTGAACAGCCTCGGCATCGCCGGGTTGACCACGGCGCTCGCGCTGGTGCTCGGCGTTCCCGCCGCCTACGCCATCGCGCGGCTGCCCGTGCCGGGCAAGGCGCTGCTGCTGCTCGCCATCGTCGGCAGCACCGCCTTTCCACAGATCGCCACGGTGAGCCCGCTCTACCTGATCATGCGGGAGCTCGGACTTCGCGACACGTGGCTGGCACTCGTCCTCGCGCACACGTCGT
>QHRT01000059.1:6254-14317 GCA_003220195.1 Candidatus Rokuibacteriota bacterium
CCCCGCTCCAGATGTTTCGCGCGATCCTCCTGCCGCTCCTGGCTCCCGGCCTCGGCTCCACCGCGTTGCTCGCGTTCCTCTTCAGCTGGAACGAGTTCCTGTTCGCCTACACGTTCACGGCGACCGAGAAGAGCCGCACCGTTCCCGTCGCGCTGGCGCTCTTTCCCGGCGTCTACGAGGTGCCGTGGGGCGACATCGCGGCCGCGTCGATGCTGGTGAGCCTGCCGCCGGTCCTGATCGTGCTCGTCCTCCAACGTCACCTGATCCGCGGACTCCTGGCCGGCGCCGTCCGCGAGTGACCAAGGGGCGCCCCGGCTTTGCCGGGGCGTCTCCGAGCGTCGGGGGGCTTGGGGGGCCCGTCGAGGCCCCCCATGATCAAACGAAACCAAGCAAGCCGTAGTCGCCGACCGGAACGAATCCGAGCTTCTCGTACGCTCGCCGCGCGCTCACGTTGCCTTCGCCGGTGAACAGGATGGCCTGGCGAACATCCTCCGCGCGAGCCCGCAGCAGCGACCCGGCCACGACCGCCCGGGCGTAGCCGCGATTTCTCAACTCGGGAGGCGTGAAGACGCCGCCGACCTGCACGACGTCAGGGAGCGCCGCGTTGAACGCGGAGTACGCCAGGCGACGCCCCGCGTCGTCGCCGGCGACCAGCACGAAGTCTCGGCCTTCGGCGTTCAGGTGCTCGACGTCCTGCCGTGCTGATGCCCGAAGCTCGGGACCGGCCTCGTAGCCCTCGAGCTCCATGCGGTACGTCGTCCGCCAGGTCGTCAGCTCGCTCAGGTCGGTACGGTCGGGCCGTCGACAGCGAACGCGACCGGACGCGAGCGCGTCCGGCACGACGAGATCAGAGAGGTCGAGCGCGTAGAGGACCTCGCGGCTCAGGAGGCGCATCGGCGCCTCTTCGAGGCCGAGCGCTTCGCGGGCGGCGACCGCATGGGCCCACGGACCATTGATCCCGTTCACCCGGCGACCCGACTCGCGCACCGCTGCGCGGACGACCTCGGACGCCGCCCCGGGCGCCTGCACCGAGATGATGCCGTTCCCCCAGTGCGCGGCCACGCCGACGATGCGATCGTCCTCGACCGCCGCGGCATACGTTCCCTGGTAACGCCCGCCGCGATCGACGAGCCCACCCCTGCGCGCATTCGCGCGAAGGAACATCGAGGCGTGACGATGGAGCAGCAGAAACGTCTCGAGCGCCGCCTCGTCACCGGCGCCGAGGATCTTGATGGCCATCACGAGCGTTCGGCCCTGGCGGTCCGCTGCCTGAGTCGCACGCGCAAGGACGCGAGCGCGAAGCGCCACACCAGCGTCAGCTTTCTGCGGCGCAGGCTCTCCTCGCCGAGCGCGATCCGGGCGAACAGCCGGCAGAGCTTGCGATCGACGGCGGCGGCCCGGATCACGCGGTCGGCGAGCGCCGGATTCGCGAAGAGCCGGCGCTGGATGCGCACGGAATCGCCGAGCTCCTCCCCGATCTCCGCGCGCCAGCGGCGTTCGTATTCCGACAGCGTCCGCGCCGACGTGTCACCGCGGTGGAGCGCGATCGCGGCCGTCTCTCCCGCGTGAACGCCGGTCACCATCGCGAAGTAGATGCCTTCGCCCGTGTAGGCGTTGACGAATCCGCCGGCGTCTCCGCAGAGGAGCACGCGGTCCGCGTACGTGCGCGACAGCGGCCCGCCGAGGGGCAGCCGGTACGCTTTGACGTTGTCGGGATTCGAGCGTCCCATGACGACTCCGCGCGCGCGCGCGTCCTCGAGAAAGCGTGCGTGACACCGGGCGGGCGACGCATCGATCTTGCGCTTGTAGAACGACACGAGGAACCCGACGCCCGCATCGACGTGATGCTTCTTCGGGAACACGTAGCCGTACCCGGCGTAGCCCTGGTAGCCGTACGCGACGTAGAGGCTCTCGGGATCCTTCATCCAGAGCTCGTCGCGCGGGGTTTCCTCCATCGTGTCGATGGCCAGCCGATCGTCGCCGACGCCGTCGCCGAGCCCGGTCGCGCGCGCGACGACGCTGTTGACGCCGTCGGCGCCGATCAAGATCCGGGCGCGAAACTCTCGCCCGTCGATGCACCGCACGAGGACGTCGCCGGGCGACACGTGAACGTCGGTGACGCGCGCCCCCTCGATCACGTCGACGCCGACCGTGCGAGCGCGCTGCAAGAGCGCCGCGTCGAAGTCGACGCGGCGCAGCGTCAGGTAGAGCGGGTCCTCCGACTCGGCGCAGACCGTGGCGCGCGAGGGCGATTCCATGATCACGCGGCGGATCTCGTGGAGCGGGACGGTCTCCGCGAGATACGGCGCCAGGTCCGGGAAGCGACGGAGCACGCTCCACCGGATCCCGCCGCCGCACGGCTTGTCGCGCGGAAACCGGTGGCGGTCCAGGAGACGTGCCCGGACGCCGCGGCGCGCGAGCGCGATCCCCGCCATCGATCCCGCGGGACCGCCACCGATGATCAGGACATCGGCCTCGTTCGTCTCGGCCTCACGCGCCAGCGGGGACACCCGGTTTGACAGCAGTGTATTCGGAGAAGACGCCGTACGTCACGCGACGTCGGACCCCGTGGAAGCCGGCGGCCGAGAGGTTCTCGAGCACGGTGGCCGGCGGCACGGCGTGCTCGATCGTGTACCAGAAGTAGCGCCACAGATCGCGCGTGGCCTTCTTCGACCCGATGAGCCGCGCCGCGAGCGGGCCGACGCGACCGATGTAGAGGCCGAGCGCCCGGCGGAGAATGGACGTGGTCGGGGCGCTGATCTCCAGCACGCAGGCGATCCCGCCGGGACGTAGCACGCGCAACATCTCCGCGAATGCCGCCGGCTGGTCGAGGTGCCGGAGCGCGTAGCCGAGGCTCACGAAGTCGAACGTCGTGCGGTCGAACGCGAGCTGCTCGCTGCGGGCCTGCACGAGCCGCACGGGCAAAGACGCGGCGGCGCGGCCGAGCATCCCGGCGCTCACGTCGATGCCGACCACGGCGCCCCCTGGCCCCACCACGCGAAGCGCTTCTCGCGCGACGAGGCCGGTCCCGATGGCGACGTCGAGGACGCGCATCCCCGACGCGAGTCCCGCGCGCACGAGCGCGTCCCGCCGATAGCGTGGCCCGGAACCGAACGCCATCAGGGACTCCACGCGATCGTAGTCCCGCGCCGCCTGGTCGAAGAGCTCCCGCACGCCAGCTGCGCACTCCTGCTGCATGACCACCATCCTGTTCTTCTTGGAGAGCGTCGGAGCCGAGTATAATGCCGCCATGCCATCGTCTCCGTTCCGCCTGCTCGCCGTTCTGCTCCTCGTCGTCCTGTTCACGACGCTCGTGACGCCCGCGCCCGCGAATGCCGATCCGCTGGTCGCCATCGGCATTGCCGGCGCCGTCATCGTGGTCGTCATCGTCGTCGCGTATCTCATCGTCGCCAGCTCGAAGGGCGGTCGCACGTCGAGCGTCGAGCGAGCCGTGCTGCTCGCGTGCGCGGGCGACGAGTGTCGGCCTCTTGCCTCGCCGACGGCCCTGCCGTCCGCATCTCTTCAGGAGAAGTCCGAGACTCCCTGACGGGCTCGGTCAGCCAGCGCGCTGACGCAGCACCGTTCGCGCCGCCAGGTATCCGCACATCCCGTGCACCCCGCCGCCCGGTGGTGACGCCGACGAACAGATGTAGAGCCCGCGCGCCGGCGTCGAGTACGGCGAGAGCCGCACCGCCGGGCGCGTGAACAGCTGACGCAGATCGGCGCGGCCGCCGTTGACGTCGCCGCCGACGTAGTTCGGGTTGTAGCGTTCGAGATCCCGCGCGCTCATCACGTGCCGCGCGAGGATCCGGTCCTGAAAGCCTGGCGCGAACCGTTCGACCTGCGCCTCGATGCGCGCCGTCATGTCGACCGTCGAGCCGTTCGGGACGTGGCAGTACGCCCACGCCGTGTGCCCACCGGATGGGGCGCGCGACGGATCGAAGAGCGAGGGCTGGGCGAAGAGCACGAACGGCCGCTCGGGATGAAGCCCGCGCGCGACCATCTGCTCGCCGGCCGCGATTTCCCCGAGCGTCCCGCCGACGTGCACGGTCGCAGCGCGCACGCATTCGCGCGCGCGCCATGGCACGGGCCCGTCGAGCGCCCAGTCGACCTTGAACGCGCCGGGGCCATGGCGGTACCGCTCGAGCGCGGCGCGATAGCGCCCGCCGAGCCGGTCACCGGAGACTCTCACCAATTCCCGCGGCGTCAGATCGGCCAGCACCGCGCGCGCCGATGGCAAGTCGTCGAGCGAATCGACACGACGCCGGGTCTCGATCTCTCCCCCCAGGGCCCGAAAATACGCCGCCAGCGCGTCCGACATCCGCTGGGCTCCGCCTCGCACGAGTGGCCATCCGCACGCGTGACCGAGCATGCCGAGGAGCACACCGAAGACGGCGCTCGGCGGCTCCTCGAGCGGCAGGATCGAGTGCGCGGCCAGCCCGGCGAAGAGCGCGCGAGCGCGCTCGCCCTCGAACCAGGACTCCGCGAGCCCGCGCGCGGACCGGAGTGCCGACAGGCCGAAGGGCACGAGAGCCAGGGGATGGCGAGGCAGCCGGAAAGCCCCGAGCACATCGTTCACGATGACGGGCCAGCTCCGCGCGAGCCGTCCGATACGCCGTCGATAGGTGCGCTCGTCGGGCCCGAGGTTCGCGGCCGTCGCATCGACGTCGCGCTCCAGGAGCACGGCGGTGCCGTCGTCGAAGGGATGCGCCAGCGGGCTCGTGGGGTGGATGAGCTCGAGGCCGTGCTCGCCGAGCGGCAACGACGCGAAGAACGGCGAGCCGACGACCAGCGGATAGATCGTCGAGCAGACGTCGTGGACGTACCCGGGCAGCGTCAGCTCCGCGGATCGCACTCCGCCGCCGATCGTGTCGGCCGCCTCGACCACGAGCACCGACCTTCCGGCCCGTGCGAGCGTGATCGCGGCGGCGAGCCCGTTGGGGCCGCTGCCGATGACGACGGCATCGAGCGCGGGCCGTGAGGTCGTGTCGCCTCAGAGGCGGATGTCGAGCCAGCCGTGCGACGTGACGCGAACTCGCTCGTCTTCCCGCACCACGACCGTGGTCGTCGCGGACTCGAAGATCGCCGGTCCTTTGAGATCGGCGCCCGGTGAGAGCGTCTCGAAGTCATACACGGGGACGTCGATCCACCGGCCCAGGTAGACGCGACGGCTGCGCGGCAGCGCCGCAGCGCCGCCGGCTTCGCGCGGCGGCTCCGACGGCAGCGTCGGCAGCTCGCCGACGACCGCCACGCGCGCGTTGACGAGCACGACGTCCTGGTCGAGCGCGCTGTAGGTGTAGAGCTCCTCGTGACGGCGATGAAAGCGCTCGGTGATCCGATCCATCGGATCGGGGGCATCGAGATCGAGTCCCGCCAGGGGGACCTGGATCTCGAAGATCTGCTCGCCGTAGCGCATGTCGAGCGATCGCCGTACGGCGATGTGGCCCGCGAACGCCCCGAGACGCGCGCGCCCTTCGGCCTCCATCTCCGCGAACAGCCGGCGCACCGTGTCCGGGCCGACGCGGCCGATCTCCCCGACGTGCGTGCGCACGAGCTCGTAGCGGAGATCCGTCGCGAGCATGCCCCACGCCGAGAGCACCGAGGCCACGCGGGGAACGATCACGCGCGTGATCTCGAGCATGCGCGCCACGTCGGTCACGTGCAGGCCTGCCGCCCCGCCGAACGCGAGCAACGCGAACCTCCGCGGATCGGCGCCTCGGCGGACGGACACGAGCCGGATGCCCTCGGCCATGTTGGTGTTGACCACGCGATGGACGCCTTCGGCCGCGGCGACCAGCGTCGTGCCGAGCCCCGCGGCGACCTCGCCGACAGCCTGGCGCGCGCGTTCTGGATCGAGACGCGTGCGGCCGCCGAGGAAGTTGTCGGGATCGAGAAAGCCGAGCACGACGTTCGCGTCGGTGACGGTCGCCGCCGTTCCGCCCTTGCCGTAGCACGCGGGACCGGGATCGGCGCCCGCGCTCTCGGGACCGACCTGGAGAATTCCGCCCGCGTCGACGCGCGCAATCGATCCGCCGCCGGCGCCGAGCGTGTGGATGTCGATGGACGGGAGCGCCAGCTTCATGCCGGCGAGCATGCGCTCACCGGACAGCGACGGCTCTCCGCCGTCCAGCAGCGCGATGTCGGTGCTGGTGCCGCCCATGTCGAACGTCACCAGATCCCCTTCACCCACCAGGCGCGCGCAGTAGCGGCTGCCGGCAATGCCGCCGGCCGGACCGGACAGGACCGCGCCGGCGGCGAGCCGCACGGATTCGGCGATCGGCGCAACGCCGCCATGGGACTGCATGATCAGCACGTCCCCGCGATAGCCGCCGGAGCGCAGACGATCTCCGAGCCGACCGAGGTAGCGCGAGAGCGCCGGGCCGACGTAGGCATTGACGACCGTGGTGCCGAAGCGCTCGAACTCCTTCACCTGCGGCAGCACGTCCGACGAGAGCGAGACGTGGGCGTCCGGCAAGAGCCGCGCCAGTCGCTCGGCCGTCAGACGCTCGTGACGAGGATCGCGGTACGAGTGGAGATAGCACACCGCCACCGCGTCGACGCTGGAATTCTTGAGATTGCCGATCGCGGCGTCGAGCGAGCGCCGGTCCAGCTTGACCTCGACCGTCCCGTCGTGGCGCATGCGCTCCTTCACGTCGAGGCGGCGCGCCCGCGGAACGAGCGGCACCGGCGGCGGCATGCGGATGTTGTACCGGTCCTCTTTCAGGCCTTCGCGCATCTCGACGACGTCGCGATGGCCTTCGGTCGTCAGCATGCCGACCCGCGCGCCCTTGCGCTCCAGCAGCGCGTTCGTCGCGACGGTCGTTCCGTGGACGACCCGCTCGGTGTCGCCCAGCAGCTCGGCAAGATCACGTCCGAGCGACGCGGCCAGGATCGCGAGGCCGTCCATCACGCCGACCGATGGGTCGGCCGGCGTCGATGCGGATTTCGCGAGCGTCACGCGGCCGGCGTCGTCGACCGCGACCAGATCGGTGAACGTGCCGCCGACGTCGATGCCGATGCGATACACGTCAGGCTTTCCGTGAGGCGGCCGTTCGCGTTCGAGTCGGTCGCGATGCCTTCGGTCGCCGACCGTTCTGCGCTCCGCGCAGCGCGCGCGCGCCCGTCGGCGGTCGCCGCGTCACCACGCCGTTCTCGAGATCCTTCGCGATCGCCCCGGCGTCGCGCGAGCGCGCCGGACCGTATCCGCCACCCCCGGACGACTCGACGACAAAGACGTCGCCGGGCATCACCGGAATCCCGACTTCCTTGGTCCGGAGCGGTCGTTCGCTCCTGCCCGAGATCAACCGATAGCGATGCGGAAACCCGTCCGCGCCGCCGAGCAGCCCGTACGGCGCGTACTTCACGCCCTCGCCGGCCGTGTTGGCTGTCGCCGGTGCCTTCGTCTCCATCCGGAGCCGCAGCACCGAGCCGACGCCGCCGCGAAACGTTCCTCCTCCGCCCGAGTCCGGCCGGAATTCGTGACGCTCGAAGAACAGCGGGAAGCGCGTCTCGGCGACTTCGATGCTGCCGAACTTGATGCCGCCGCCGGCCTGTCCTTCTCCGACCGTCGGCCAGCCGTCGCCGACGTTGCAGCCGCCGCCACCACCGCGCGCGTGGAAGAGATGCCAGATGAACGGCCGTTTCGTGGCCGGATTCACGCCCTGGATCGCGATGCGGAAACGCTTGGACCAGCCGGCGATCGTTCGGTCGGGGCACGATGCGGCGAGCGCTTTCCACATGGCCTCGGCAATGTCCTGGGCGCAGTGGTTCGTGCACAGAGTCACGGGCGCCGGCTCTCGCGGCCAGACGACCGAGCCCTCTCTCGCTTTCACGGTGACCGGCCGGAACGTGCCCTCGTTCTTCGGGGTGCGCGGATCGATCAGATAGGCGAACGCCATGTGGACCGCGGACATCGTATTCGGCCAGGACGAGTTGATGAAGCCCTTCACTTGCGGGTGGCAGTCCGTCAGATCGACCTCGAGCGCATCGCCCTGCTTGGTCACCGTGACGCGGATCCAGATGTCGCGCGCGTCGTGGCCGTCGTCGTCGAGGATCGCCTCGCC
>QHRT01000575.1 GCA_003220195.1 Candidatus Rokuibacteriota bacterium
GTGAAGGCGACCTTCGACATGCTGCGCGAAGCTCCCGACGCTCCGGCGCGCCTGCGCATCAACCCGCGTCGTGACTGGTACGCGAACGTCGAGTCGGTCGATGCGATCGCTCCGCTGACGGTCGTCTTCCGGCTCAAGCGCCCTCAACCGTCGTTTCTGACGATGCTGGCGTCCGGGTTCACGCCGATCTACGCCGCCCACGTGCCGCCGGCGACCTACCGCACGGGATGCATCGGCACCGGACCGTTCAAGTTGAAGGAATGGCGCCGTGGAGAGTTCGTCGAGTACGTGAAGAACCCGGCCTACTTCCTGAAGGGTCGGCCGTACCTCGACGGCCTCCGGTATCCGATCATCGGCGAGCGTGCGCTCGGGGCGGCCGCGCTCCAGGTCGGCCGCGTCGACGTCTCCTTCCCTGGCGACACCACCCGTCCGATCGCCGAACGTCTGAAGCGCGACGCGCCGCGACTCGTCGTCACGGAGGTCGGGACGAGCGTCGTCGATCACCTCTTCGTGAACACGCAGAAGCCGCCGTTCGACACCGTGAAGATCAGACAGGCGATCAGCCGCGCGATCGATCGCCGGGGCCTGATCGAGGCGGTCTACGGCGGCGGCGCCACGCTCGGCACCGCCATGGCGCCGAAGCCGTACGGCGTCTGGAGCCTGCTCGACAAGGACGTGCGCGCGCTGCAGGCGCCCGGCACGCCGGCCGAGGCGAAGGCGCTGGCGAAGAAGATGCTCGCCGAAGCCGGATTCAACGGGACGCAGCCGCTCAGGCTCAAGATGCTGACGCGCGGGCTGCCGGCGTTCTCCGATCTCTCGTCCTACATTGTCAGCGAGCTCCGGCGCGTCGGCATCGACGTCGACGTCGCGCAGATCGAGAGCGCCCAGTGGGAGCCGCTCAAGACGCGTGGTGATTTCACGATCGGCGCGGACCGCACCGGCATCGAGCCCGACGACCCCGACTCGAACTTCTACGAGAACTACGGCTGCGCGTCACCGCGCAACTACTCGCGGTACTGCGACGACGCGATCGCCAAGCTGATCGATCAGCAGTCGCAGGAGCTCGATCGCGGCAAGCGCCTGGCGCTCGTGCACGAGATCCAGCGACGACTGGAAGCGGCCGCGGTCCGGCCGGTCCTCGTCTGGCGCCTCGATTACTTCACCCAGTGGCCCTACGTGAAGAACCTGGTGCCTCACCATTCGCTCTACAGCTGGGGACGCATGCAGGAGGTGTGGCTGGACAAGTAGGCCATGGACTGCCGTCTCTTCAGAAATTACTCGAAGGCGGTTCCCGAGGGCGCATGAGCGCTGGAGCACCCGCCGGCGCCGAGTTGCGCGTCCCGACGCCGCTCGAGACCTTCGATCTCGCGATGGGCGACGGCGCGGTCATCCGCATTCGCCGGCACGGCCGCGTCGACGGCGTGAGGCTTTTCATCAGCAACGGCAACGGGTTCGCCACCGACGGCTACTACCCGTTCTGGGGCCCGCTCGCCGAACGTTTCGACCTGATCGTCTTCGACTTCCGCAATCACGGCCAGAACCCGCGCGCGAGCTCGGGCCGAGACGGCCACACGTACGCGCAGATGGCACTCGACCTCGAGCGCGTGTTTCGCGACGTGGAGAAGCGTCTCGGACCGAAGCCGAGCGTCGGCGTCTTCCATTCGATGTCCGCGCGCACGGCCATGAAGCACGCGATCGAGATCGGCTTTCGCTGGGCGGCGTTGATTCTCTTCGATCCGCCGAACGTGCCGCCGCCCGGTCATCGCGTGTACGACGTCATGGACGTGTTCGAGCGGCGCCTCGCGGACTGGGCGATGCAGCGCCAGGAGCGTTTTACGGATCCATCAGACCTCGCCGGCCAGTACGCCGAGACGCGAGCGCACCGTACGTGGGTCCCGGGCGCGTTCGAGCTCGCGTGTGCGCGCGAGCTCGAAGCGTCGATCTATCTCCAGGCGATGACGATGAACCTCTGGCCGCCACCGGAGGATTACGGAGGGCCCGTGAAGCTCATTGCTGCCGATCCGAAGGGCCGCGGCGCCGTCGCGTCGGCGATCGCGAACCAGGCGCTCGCCGAGGACTTCGGATATACGTACGAGGCGATCCCCGACACCGGTCACATGCTCCAGATTCAGAAGCCTGAGGAATGTCGGCGGTCGATGCTGGCGTTCCTCGACGAATGTGGGATCGGCTGCTGACATGGCGAGCGATCGACTGTCGGTTCAGGGCATCGAGCTCGAGGTGCTGCGTCGAGGAGCCGGACGCCCGGTGCTGCTCCTGCACGGAATGCGGACGATCGATCCCGCGTCACCGTTTCTCGATCGCCTGGCGGCGCGCGCGGAAGTGATCGCGCCGTCCCACCCGGGATTCGGACACTCGCGGCGTCCCGACGGGTTCCGCACGGTGTACGACCTGGTGCACCTCTACCTGGCGCTGCTCGACGAGATCTTCCGCGAGAAGGTCACGGTAATCGGCTTCTCGTTCGGCGGGTGGTCGAGAAGCTCGTGCTCGTGGATCCGGTCGGCATCAAGATCAGCAACCGCGAGACGGCGGACATCGTCGACGTCTTCAACACGTCGCCGCAAGAAGTGCGACGCCTCCACTGGCACGATTCCGAGCGATGGGCGCCGAACTTCGACGCGATGTCGGACGACGAGCTGATCGTGCACCATCGCAACTGGGAGTCCCTCTGCCTCTACGCGTGGCAGCCGTACATGTACAACCCGCAACTGCCACGGTGGCTCCGCCGCATCGACGTGCCGACGCTCGTGGTGTGGGGCGCGAGCGACGGGATCGTCACGCCGACGTACGGCCGTGCCTATGCGGACCTGATCCCGGGCGCACGCTTCGAGCTGATCGAGCGCGCCGGTCACTCGCCGGAAATCGAGCAGGCGGAGACGTTCGTCGAACGCGTCGTGGCGTTCCTGGAAAAGTAACCGGTCCCGGTCAGCGGTTCTTCCGCGCTGCCACGGCGAACGCGAGGAAGTACCGGTCC
>QHRT01000576.1 GCA_003220195.1 Candidatus Rokuibacteriota bacterium
TCGCCGAACAGCTTCTGCCACCACTTGCGGCCTTCGGGTCTCCGGTCGTCGCCCGGCACGGCGCCCACCTTGCGGCGGACCTCGTCGATCGGCCACCCGGTCAACTGCGCCAGCGTGTTGATTTCTTGATCCGTGCGCGCGCGGAGCATCTCCCGATAGCGTTCGGCGGCCTCGCACCGCGCCTCGCCCTTCCACGCGTGGCGCAGGACGTAGCGACCCTGGAAGTTGCCGCGGTCCGAGGTCTCCTGGAAGACCAGGTCTTCCGGGAAGTGGCGCCCGTCGTACCGGACGTGCAGACGCGTCAGGAAGACGTCGACCGCGCCACCGCCGGGGATCGGACGACCGCGCATGCTGTCGCCGGCAGCGCCGGAATCCGCCAGCCAGAAGACGCCGAGCTTGCGCAGCTCGTCGGCCGACAAGGGATTCGCCGCGCACGGATCGCACCAGGTCATGTCCCACGCGTATTCGAGGAAGACGGCGCGCATGTCCTCGCGCTTGACTTGCTGCGTGAACATCGCGCGGTAGAACTGTCCGAACTCCTCCTTGACGTACGCCGGCAGCTCCGAGCCGGTGGGCAAGCGCACCGTTCGATAGTTCGTCGTCTCGACCCGCCCCTTGCGAGTCAGCGCGTAGACGAAGAGCTCCTGCGCTCCGTTGGCGTTGAGGGTGCCCAGGCGGATCGGCAGCATGAACTTCGGCGACTCGAACGCCATCTGGAGCGGGCGCAGATACGTGAAGCCGAGCTTCGCCTGCTCTTCGAGATTCACGCGCGCAACGAAGAACTTCATGCCCTGCTTCAAGTAGCTTCCGAGCACGGCGGACGCGCCGGCGGGGAGGCGGTACCCGTTGTCCCGCAGCCACGTTTCGAGGCCGGCGCTTTGCTTCGCGGACAGGATCAGGATGTCGTATTCGCCGACCGTGTATTGCGCCTCGATGGTGACGCCGAGACTGCGCGCGCGGTCCATCATCGCGTCCCGTGACAGGGCTTCCTTCGAGGCGCGTGACATCGACATCGACGCGGGATACCGCGGCGTGCACGGGTCCTCGTCGAAGTACTCGACCAGCCGCGGCGCGGAGTAGGCGTCGAGGTGCTCGATCAGCGCCTTCTCGCTGACGCGGATCTGCCCCTTCTCGAGCACGGTCGGGACCGGCACGACGATGGCAAACTCTTTCAATTCGCCCTTGAAGTCGTTCGCCATGGTGATGACGGTCTTGTCGTCGTGGCGGACGAGCACCACCTGCGACGCCTGGTTGAAGAGCTTCGTGTCCGCCTTCGCGACGTAGAAGCCGCAGAAGGCGAGCGCGGGCTGGGCGAGAAGTATGGAGGCCAGCCAGGCGGCGATGACCGGAGCGACGTGCTTCATGGCGAAGTCCTCCACTGGTAGCGAGCTCCCGGCAAGAGCCGGTCGATCACGGGCACGGCCAGCGAGCAGACGGCGAGCGACCACAGCAAGGCGTTGGTCCTGAACATCGAGAACTGGACGGCGTAGGCGCCGAGCGCGACGAGCGCGGCGAAGAGGAATCTCCCCACCCGCGAGTCCGGCGTCGTCTTCGGATCCGAAATCATGAAGAACGCGAACAGCACCAGGGCGCCGCTCTCGAGGCGATGGAGTGGGATCAAGAGCGGCTCTCCGAGCCAGACCGAGCGGCCGAGGAGCAGCGCGCCCCAGCACGCGAGAAACGTCCACGTGACGTCGGCGCGCGCGGCGCGATTGACCACCAGCGCGCCGGCCGACGCGAGCACCCAGACGGCTTCTGTCGTGAGCATCATCGCGACGATCGCCCCATTGGTGGGGTTGAAGACGTGCTTGCCCCGCACGCGCACGTCGAACTTGCTCGCGATCGCGAGGATCGCCGTGCCGACCGCGAGACCGAGCACGTTCGTCCGCAGGAGCAGGCACAGCGAGAGCGCCGAGATGAGCGCGCTACGCGGATCGAAGCGAGGGCGCCCGCAGATTCGCTCGCACACGAACTGGGTCGCGAGCGCGCTCCCGACGATCGCGACCGCAGTCTCCCACCGCACCTCGAAGTCGAGGCAGAACACGCCATAGGTCAGAGCGCTCGCGAGTGGCAGGATCTGGTAGAGCCGCGGATCGCCCTGCCGGGCGGCTTCCACGATCCGGGCGAAGACGGCCTGTGTGCGCTGGAACCCGACCACGACACCCGGGTGTGTGGCGATCGTGGAGATCGACGTCATCCGAGAGAG
>QHRT01000060.1 GCA_003220195.1 Candidatus Rokuibacteriota bacterium
TCGTTGTCGACGCCGCTGTTGCCGGCCGCGGCGATGAAGAGGATGCCCCGGTCGCCATTCGCTTTGATCGCATCGTAGAGGGCCTGGGAATAACCGCCGCCGCCCCAGCTGTTGTTCGTGGCGACGACGTCGACGCCGCGGTCCTTCATCACCGCCACGTAGTTCAGACAGGTGACCGCCGCATCCGTGTACCCCGTGCCGCTGGCGTCGAGGAATTTGCACGCCATCAGCCCGACGTCCCAGTTGATGCCGACCACGCCGGTGGCATTGTTCCCGACTGCTCCGATCGTCCCGGCCACGTGCGTGCCATGTCGGTTGTCGTCCATCGGGTTCGAGTCACCGTTCACGGCGTCGATCCCGTAGCAATCGTCGGCGTACCCGTTTCCGTCGTCGTCGAGCTGGTTCGCGTTGCAGTCGACGGTGTTCTGGAACATGTTGGCCGCGAGATCCGGGTGCGTGTAGACGATGCCCGTGTCGATCACCGCCACGACCACGGCGCTATCCCCGGTGGTGAGCTGCCAGGCCCCGAGCGCGTCGATGTCGGCGCTTGGCGTGGTGGTGTTGTTCAGGCCCCAGAGAGACGAGAAGAGCGGATCGTCGGGAGGCCCGAGCAGCGCCCGGACGACGTAGTTCGGCTCGGCGTAGAGCACGTCGGAATGCTTCTGGTAATGCTTGATGGCGTCCTTGACGGCGACGCCTTTCGGCAGCTTCACGAGCTCGAGATCCGGCACGACCGAAAAGCCCTTGACCCGATGCCCGCCGATCCTGCCGTGAATCGTGTTCTTCGCCGCGGCCGAGACGCCGGGCGCGAACCGGACCAAGACTTCGTCGTCCGCGTGTGGGTGCGGAGCGGCCCCGATGGACCCGGGAGCGACGGCGAAAACGAGCGCGGCGAGGGCGAACAATAGGGACGCGAGAGGAGGGCGCATAGGCCAATTGCCTCCAGGGTCAATACGCCCGACCCGAGAAACGGTCAGGCCCGGCTATTGTAAGCGAGCCGGGAAAATCGCCGGGTCAGAAAAGGCTCATGCGCGGGGTTCACGGTGCAGCGCGAGGAGCGTCACTCGCGCGCGAGCGGAAACGACCACGGGCTGATCTCCTCCGCGGTCCGGCCGAGCGGATCCCAGTCCTGCACGCGCCGCCACACCGCCTCGCCCGCGCTCTGCGCCTGGCGGCGCACGGCGGCCAGGTCGACACCGGGGATCACGCGATCCTTCATGCGCACCACGCCGTCGACGACGACGGTGACGACGTCGTCGCCAATGCCACATTCCACGAGCGCCTTGATCGGATCGCGCACCGGGCCGAAGCGAAGGCCGTCACGCGTCTCGAGATCGATCACGACGATGTCGGCCTTCGCGCCGGGCGCCAGACGGCCCAAGTCGTCGCGCCCGAGCGCGCGAGCGCCGCCGAGCGTCGCCGCCTCGAACACCTCGCCGGCGGACGCGGCGAAGAGGTTGTGGCTGACGACCTTGCCGAAATAAGACGCCATGCGCATCTGCATGATCATGTCGCGCGGATACGTGTCGGTCCCGAGCGCGAGATTGATGCCGGCCGCGCGATACCTGGGCCACGAATCGAGCGACCGCGCGCGGCGCGCGATGTTGACCGGGCAGTGCGACACGGTCACGCCGTACCGGCCCATCAACTCGATTTCCCGGCCGCCGGAATAGTGCAGGAGCGCGTGGTCGGCGACCAGGTTGCCGTGGCCGATCGTCACATCGGGGCCGAGCAAGCCGACCGTCTCCATCAGCTCGACCGGCGTCATGCGGTGCTCGCGCACGATCTCGTAGAACTCGATCACGTTGTACGCGGCGTGCGTCACGATGGGCAGGGAGAGCTCGTTCGCGGCCCGGCGCGTCGCGCGCAGAAGGTCCAGACTGCACGTCTCGACCTCGCGAGGAGCGAGGAGCCCGCGCACGCGGCCGTTCACGCTGCCGTCGACTCTCTTGATGAACCCGAGCGCGCTCTCGAACTCTTTCACCCCGGCGGCCTCGTCGACCACGCGCTTGAGCCGCCCCTTCTCGTCGCCAACCCAGCGCCCGGAATCATAGCCGGCGCCGAGATAGCCGCGCAGGCCGAGCCGTTCGACTTCGCCCAGCAACGCCTCCTGGACGCGCAGCTGGCTGCCGAACTCCATGAACGTCGTGATGCCGTTGCAGAGCAGCTCCGCGACGGTGAACGTCGCGAGCAGACGCGTGTCGGCGTCCGCGCCGGCGTCGGTCGGGCGCGCATATCGCGGATCGCCGCCCACGCGCGTGCCTTCGCGCGGCACGCTGATCTCGAGGAACGGTTGCCCGAAAAATTCAGGGCGGCCCGCGTCGGTGATCAGGCGATGCGACGCGCGGTGTCCCGAGTGCACGTGCGTGTCGATGAACCCGGGGCAGACGAGCTTGCCGCGCGCGTCGATCTCGGCGTCGACATGTCCGTCGAAGCGGCGGCCGACGTGGACGAGGCGATCGTCTTCGTACACGACGACGCCATCGGGGATGAGCGTGTGCGTGCGGTCTCCGAAGCCGACGACCCAACCGCCGCGGACAAGCGTTCGCATGATTTAGGACGCGACGCCGGACGCGTCCCTCGACCGTGCGTCGTGGGACACGGTCTACGCGAGCTTCGGGTAGCCGGCGTCCCGCGCTGCGCGCTCACGCTCGAGGAAGATCTCGAAGTCGCCCGGGCTCACGCGATCGAAGCGCAGGAGCAACACGTCGTCGAGCAACGGGCGCGCTTCCGCGGCGCGATGCGCGCCGACGAGCGCCTCGATGAGTCGCTCGCGAGCTGCGGCATCGATCCCGGCCGACGCAACCAGCGGCGGGCTCGGCGCGGGCGCCGTCGTCTCGACGACGCGAATTTGCGCCGTCGCGGCGGAATCGTGGCGGCGCAAGAGGTCAACCGCGTAACCGTCGATCGCGGCGACGTCGGCGTCGCCGGCCACGACGGCGTCGAGACACGGACGCTGCCGGATGTACGGCCCCAGCACCTTGCGATAGAACGCGTGGCGCCCGGGCGTGACGTACGACAGCAGATGGAAGCGAGGCGCGTTGTAGCCGGAGTGCGACGTCTCGGCGGAGTACGCGATGGTGCCGCCGAACGTGTCGCCCAGCGTTTTGTACGGGCTGTCGGCGCGCACGATGAAGTCGGTAACGTAAACCGCGCGGCCCCCGTAGCGCGGCGGCGACGGCACCGGCGAGGCGAGCAGCGCCGGACGCTCGCGCCGCAGCGCCCACGGATAGCCGCACATGAACACGCATCCCATGTCGTCCCGCGCCCACAGCTCGTCGAGCGACGTCGGACCGGACTGGTCGATCACCGCGAGATCCACTCGCGCCGTCGTTCCCACCCACTCGAGCAATCGACGCCACGCCGAGGCGAGCGACGGCGACCACGCGTACATCCGCGCGGAGGCGATCATCGGAATGCCCGCGCTTCGCGAATCTCGGGCCGCTCGGTGTCCGCGGAGGCCGCGGTCGTCAAGAGCTTCGCGTAAGAGCTCTTCGCCCGTTCGCGGTCGCCGGCGCGCTCGAACGCGCGGCCCGCGCCGGAGAGCGACTTGAACCGGTTCGGCGCGACGCGCAGGGATGCCTCGTACACGTGCGCGGCGGGAGCGGGCTGGCCCGCGTCCATCAACATATCGGCCTGGAGCTCACGCGCCGTGACGATGGGCCCGGGCGTGATGTTGTGCTTCTCGGTGGCGGCCTCCAGCTCGACGGCCGATCGCATCAGCGCGAACCCGTCCTCGGCCTTCCCTTCCGCGCGCGCCGTCCATGCCGCGGCCGCGCGACGCTGGATCTCGATCTGCTCGGCCCAGTACGGATCCTTCATCGCGTCCTTGAGCGTGGCGAGACGGTCGACGTCGGCGCGAGCCCGGGGCGCGTCGCCGCTGCGCGCGGCGCCGATTGCGCGCGCGAAGTAGATCATCGACTCCGTGTGCGGGAAGCGATTGGGGCGCGGCTCGATCGCGGCCGCCTCGCCCCACTGGCCGCGCTCCATCGCCCATCGTGCCTCGATGGCCGCCATCGCGAAGTGCGCCGTCGGCCGGCCGGAGTCGTACTTGCGCGCCGCCAGGTCGCCCATGATGCCGCGCGCCTCGTCGAGGACTCGCTTCGCCTGTGCGTCCTGCGCCTGCTGCAGGTAGCCGTACATCAGGTAGTCGAGCGCGTGCATGCGATCGTCCGGGTTGCCCCGATCCTTCTCGGCGGCCGACGCCGCGAGATTCGACTGGATCGTCTCCGGCCACATGCCGAGCAGCACGTAGATGTGCGACGGCATGTGGAGCGCGTGCGGCACCGACGGCGCGAACTGCGCATAGCGGCGCGCGGCCGGCAGCCCCTTCGCCGCGAGCGGCGGATAGTCGTAGCCGTGGATGATGTAGTGCGCGGCGCCGGGATGGTCAGGCTCCGCGGCGAAGATCTTCTCGGCGATCTCCGCGGACTTCTTCTGGTTCGCGTAGGTCTTGTCGTGCGGATCCGCCGTGGCCTGGAGCGACAGCGCGTAGAACGCCAGCACTTCGCGATCGCCGGGATACCTCTGGGCCATCTCCGCCATCTTCTTGCCGTACGCGGAGGCCCGCGTGCGGTGGTCGAGCGTGTCGGCATTCTTGAAGAACGCTTCCGCCGCCGCGACGAAGTCCTGCTCGCGCGGCGTGCCGGCTTTTGCGGACTTCGCCTTCTCGACCGCCTCCCGGCCGCGCTTGAGGGCGGGCGGCGGCGGCGGCGACCAGATCTGGGTCCAGTTGCTCATCGCGAGACCCCAGTACGCCATCGCGCAGTCGGGATCCGTCTCGGCGATCGCCGCGAACGCCTTCGACGCCTCGAGGTACCAGAACGAGTGGAGCAGCGCCACCGCGCGCTCGAACGGCTTCTGCACGGCGGCGTTGCACGAGACCGCGAAGCGCACCTGGCCGATCTTCTCCGACTCGTCCGCGACGACGGTCACGGCGACGAGGCCGGTGATCGCGACGGCCGCCAGCAATGCGCGCATCTTCATGAGGTCCCTCCTCCTGGAATCAGCGATATTCCCGGGCCTGGCGGATCACCGCCGCCTGGTCGAAGCGGTTGATCTCGTCGATGAGCTGGTTCGTGGAGACGTCGTTCACGTCGACCGTGCCCTGGATGAGGTGCTGGTCCTTGTAGAGCGCCTTCAGCGCGGTCCACTGTGCCGGCGACGAGAAGCCCCAGCGCTTGTCGTCGCGGTTGTCGACGCGCTGGGTGTCGAAGCGCGCGTTGAAGACGTGGAGCGCTTCCTTGATGGCCCTGGGCTCGTCGGCGCTCTGCGGGCGCGTCTGCGGATAGAGCTTCCAGTGGATACGGATCGCCGCCTCGGGGTTCGTCAATCCGAACAGCGTCGCCTTTGCGAGGCCGCGCGCGAAAGCGACCGCAATATCAGGATGCTCGGCCAGGAAATCGTCGCGCGCGACCACCACCTGCCCGAGCAGGTCCTTCATGAACGGCGCCGTGATCTCCTGGAATGCGAGGCCACGGTTTTCGAGGCCGGCCTGGAAGTCGCCCCAGAGCGCCATCGCATCCACGCTCTTCTGCGTGATCGCGACGGCTGCGGGCGCACCCACGCCGACGGCGAGCCACTTCACGTCCTTGTCCGGGTCGAGTCCGGCCGAGGCGACCAGCGCGCGCGCCACCGGGACCGCGCCGGACGTGAGGGCCGAGACGCCGATGGTCTTGCCGCGGAGATCGGCCGCGGTCTGGATCGGGCTCCCGCGCGGAACGACGACGCGGAAAATGGTGACGCGCGAGATCGCGTAGAACGCCTTGATCTTGACGCCCTTCTCGCGCGAGATCAGCGCGGTCTCCGGTCCGACCGTCGCGAACTGGATGTTCCCTGCGGCGAGCTGCTGGACTCCGGCGGTCGATCCTTCGAGCGTCGTCACCTCGAGGTCGAGACCTTCGCTTTTCCAGTAGCCGAGCGTCAGCGGGATCGACGAGTTGGCCGAGAGCCCGACGGAGACGTCCTTGGTCGTGATCGTGTAGATGGCTTTCTTCGGCGCTTTCTGCTGCGCTGACGCCGCGGCGGAGACGAGCACCGAGAGCACGACGAAGGCAAGCGCGCGCTTCATGCAGAAACCCCTTTCATCAGGGGCCTCGAATGGCCACCGATACCCCCAGACGCTCGGAAGCGCCCCGGCAAAGCCGTGGCGCTCCTCGACCACGGCTGTTTCACGATTCGCTCAGGCGCCGATGACATGGTCCGCCTGCGCCCAGAAGATCACCCGTCGCTGAATCGTCTGAATGACCAGGTGAAGCCCGACCCCAAGCGCGGCCAGCAGGAGCAGCACCGCGAACATGCCGGCGATGTCGAGCGAGGTGTGGAACTGGAGGATCAGGTTGCCGAGCCCGCGCTGGGAGCCAACGAACTCGCCGACGATCGCGCCGAGCACGCAGAAGACGATGGCGATGTCGAGCCCGGCGAAGACGAACGGGAGCGCGTTGGGAAACGTCACCAGCCGGAACGTCTGCCAGCGGCTCGCGTCGAGCGATCGCATGAGATCCAGCTTCCCGGCATCCACCGTCTTGAGGCCGACGATCACGTTCACGAGGACCGGGAAGAAGGCGACGAGCGCCGCGATCACGACCTTGGAGGAGAACCCGAAGCCGAGCCAGACGATCAAGAGCGGTGCGATCGCGATCTTGGGCAAGGTCTGGAGCGCCACCAGGTACGGGTAGAGCGTTCGCTCGAGCAGGCGAAACTGGGCGATGACGGTGCCGAATGCGATCCCTGCGGCCGCCGCGATCAGAAAGCCGAGCAGCGACTCCGAGAACGTGATCCAGAAGTGCTCGAGATAGAGCCGACTGCTGAGCCCACTCGCAAGCGCCCGCCCGACGGCGCTCGGCGCGGGGAGCAGGAAGTCCGGGAGGTGGCCGGCCCGCACGATGACCTCCCACGCGCCCACCACGACGACGAGGATGAGCGGCACCAGCGGCACGTGCGGTCGCTCGCGAATGAAGGCGCCGGGCGCACGGCAGAACTCCTGGAGCGGCGAGAGCCGCTCGACCGGCGCGTCGGCGTCTTCGAGCACGCTCATTCGAGCCAGCCCTTCGGCCCCAGCATCTGGCGGATCTTCCGCGTGTAGACGCCGAAGCTGTCAGAGCCCATGACGTCGAGATCCCGCGGGCGTGGAAGGTCGACCGTCACCATGTCGACGACCCGTGCCGGCCGGGGCGACATGACGACGACGCGGTCGCCGAGAAAGACGGCTTCGGGAATCGAGTGCGTGATGAACAGGACCGTCTTGCCGGACTCGCGCCAGATGCGCTGCAGCTCGAGGTTCATCGCCTCGCGCGTCATGGCGTCGAGCGCGCCGAACGGCTCGTCCATGAGGAGGAGCGCGGGATCGTGGACGAGCGCGCGCGCCAGCGAGACACGCTGCCGCATGCCGCCCGACAGCTCGTGCGGATACCGGTTCTCGAATCCGGTCAGTCCGACCAGGGCCAGAAGCTCGAGCGCGCGCCGGCGATAGAGTTGCCGATCGAGTCGCAGCACGATCACCGGCACCATCACGTTGTCGAGGACGGTGCGCCACGGCAAGAGCACGGGATCCTGGAACACCATGCCGACCTTGCGGCCGGGGCCAGTCACGCGCCGGCCGAGCAGCTCGACGGTCCCGGACGACGCCGGCAGAAGACCACCGAGAATGCGGAGCAGCGTCGTCTTGCCGCAGCCCGAGGGTCCCACGACCGTCACGAACTCTCCGTCAGCGACCTCGAGCGTGACGTCGGCGAGCGCGCGAATCCGCGAGCCGGCACGCGTCAGGTACGTCTTTTCGAGCCGCGACACGACGATGAGCGGAGCGGCCATGACCCGCTATCGTGCGGCGAACGGAGGCGTCGCGCAAGGTGACGGTCCTGACGATGCGCCCGCAGCACCTCGACATCGCGTACGATGCCGAGGACGCTGGGCCGAGGGTATCCCAAGACATGGCAGGACAAACGATGGTCCGGGTCGCGTGTGACGCTCGCCGGATGCGACCTCACGGCCATCGCGTCGCGCTCGCAGCAGCCGGCGTCGGCATCGCGCTGTCGCTGTCTTTCCCCGTCGAGATCCAGGTCTACGGCTCGGAAACCATGGCGCCGGGCGCGACGATGATCGAGCTCCACAGCAATACTGCACTCCAGGGGACGACGCGCAGTGAAGCCGGCGTGCGGCCCACCAACCACGCCGCGCACGAGACCATCGAGATCACGTACGGCTTCACCCCATGGTTCGAGACCGGGTTCTACGTCTTCACGAGCATTCAACCCGACTGCGGATGGGAATGGGTCGGCGACCACATCCGGCCACGGATCCGCGCCCCCGAAGAGTGGCACCTGCCGGTGGGCCTCAGCCTTTCGGCGGAGATCGGCTATCAGCGGCGGCAGTACTCGACCGACACGTGGACGCTCGAGCTTCGCCCGATCATCGACAAGCAGATCGGCCCCTGGTATGTGTCGTTCAATCCCGTGCTGGATCGCAGCCTTCACGGCGAAGGCGTC
>QHRT01000577.1:0-283 GCA_003220195.1 Candidatus Rokuibacteriota bacterium
AAGCCGAGCTTCTCGTAGAGCTTCATCCCGCCCGCGTTGGTGGGAAAGGCCGAGAGCACGAGCTTGTGGAATCCGTGCTCGCGTCCCAGTTCGCAAAGGCGAGTCAGCAACACCCGGCCGACGCCGGTGCCGCGAGCGTCGCGCGCGACGTAGACGGAGAAGTCGGCGACGAAGCGATACGCCTCGCGCGCGTTGAAGACGTTCAGGCTGCCCCATCCGACGACGCGCCCCGACGGGTCCTCGGCGATGATCACCGGATGTCGGGGACTCCGGCTGGCGAGCC
>QHRT01000577.1:289-2331 GCA_003220195.1 Candidatus Rokuibacteriota bacterium
TCGATGCCCTGGTTGTAGATGCGGCAGACCGCCTCGGCGTCGTCCGCGGTCGCCGATCTCACGCGGTACGTCGGCATGGCGCGGACGATAGCACGAGGCGTCCAGCGCGACATCGCGCTTCGACGTTCCTGGGCCTCCGGACCTGCGCTACACTCGGAGACCTGACCACGGAAGTTCTCTCACGCGTGATTCCGGAGGCTTGATGCCGATCGACACTCGCCATCCCAAGGAGATCCGCGCCGACATCCGTAGCGGCAAGCTCACCGGCGTGACGGCCGGGCTCGGCGCGGGCTACGTGCAAGCCAACCTGGCGGTGCTGCCGCGAGACCACGCGTATGATTTCCTGCTCTTCTGCCAGCGCAACCCGCGCCCCTGTCCGCTGATCGAGGTCACGGATCCCGGATCTCCGGAACCCGTGGGGGTCGCACCGGGCGCAGATCTGAGAACGGACATTCCAGGCTACCGGATCTGGACGAACGGGGTGCTGGCGGAGGAAGTGAAGGACGCGACGCCATACTGGCGCGACGATCTCGTGGCGTTCCTGCTCGGATGCTCGTTCACCTTCGAGTGGGCGCTGCTGGAGGCCGGCATCCGGCTCTGGCACGTCGAGCACGGCAAGAACGTCGCGATGTGGCGCACGTCGATCCCGTGTCGACCCGCCGGCGTCTTCCACGGCCCGATGGTCGTCTCGATGCGCCCGATCGCCGCGCCCGAGATCGCGAAGGCCGTGACGGCGAGCGCGCGCTTTCCGAGCGCGCACGGCGCCCCGATCCACGTCGGCGACCCCGCGGCGATCGGCATCAAGGACGTCACGGCGCCCGACTACGGCGATGCGCAACACTTCCGTCCCGGGGACGTGCCGGTATTCTGGGCGTGCGGCGTCACGCCGCAGGCGGTCGCGCTCGCCTCGAAGCCGCCGTACATGATCACGCACAGTCCGGGCCACATGTTCATCACGGACGTTCCCAACGGGGCACTCGCCGCGCTGTGATCGACGATCGCCTGCGATGAAGATCGTGCCCGCCGGCGATCTCGCCGTGTGCGTCGAGCTGGGTGACGAGATCAGCGTCGAGGTGAACAACCGGATCCGCACGCTCGAATTCCTGATCCAGCAGAAAGGCGTACCGGGCGTCGTCGAGACGGTCCCGACGTTCAGCGCGGTGCTCGTCTATTACGATCCGGAAGTGATCGGTTACAACGCGCTGTGCGACACGCTCGCGGCGCTCGCCTCGCAGGCCGAGACGTCGGTGCTGCCGCCGTCACGCGAGGTGGAGCTGCCGTGCTGCTACGATCCCGAGCTCGGGCTCGATCTCCTGGCCGCGGCTGAGCGGCTGCGTCTGCCGGCCGGTGAGCTGATTCGCCTTCACTCGTCGCCGGTCTACCATCTCTACTTCATCGGGTTCACGCCGGGCCTGCCGTACATGACCGGGATGCCGGACAGCATCCAGCTGCCGAGACTCGAGACGCCGCGCACGCGCGTTCCGGCCGGGTCGGTCGGGATCGGCGGGATCCAGTGCTGCATCTACTCCGTCGAGAGCCCGGGCGGCTACTGGCTCCTCGGACGCACGCCGCTGCGCCTCTACGATCCCGACGCGGCCGATCCCGTGCTCTTGCGCGCGGGCGATCGCGTCAGGTTTCGACCGATCGATCGCGTCGAGTTCGACGCGATCGCCGCCGCCGATGCCGCGCGGACCTACCGGCCGGTGATCTCGTGATCCGCATTCTCGATCCCGGTCCGCTCACGACCGTGCAGGATCTCGGCCGCGGGGGGCAGCTGCGATTCGGCATTCCACCGTCGGGACCGATGGACCGCGACGCATTCGTCCTCGCGAACCGGCTCTGCGGCAACGCCGACGGTCAGGCCGGACTCGAGTGCACCGTGGTGGGACCGCGCTTCACCGCCGGAGGGCCGTGCGCGATCGCCGTGACGGGCGCCGAGGCGCCGGTGACCGTGAACGGCGCGCGCGCCCGTCAGTGGGCGACCATCGCGCTCGCCGCCGGAGATCTGATGCGGATCGGCGCCGCGACGACCGGCGCACGGA
>QHRT01000061.1 GCA_003220195.1 Candidatus Rokuibacteriota bacterium
GATCTCGTGACGATGAGCTGGTGGAACGGGATCTGGCTGAACGAGGCGTTCGCCACGTTCATGGAAATGCTGGCCGTCAACGCGTGGAAGCCGGAGTGGAAACGGTGGACCACGTTCGGCGTGTCGCGCGCGGCGGCGTTCGCCGTCGACGCGCTCTGGTCGACGCGCCCGATCGAGTTTCCGGTGCGCGCGCCGCGCGACGCGGATGCGATGTTCGACGTGCTGACGTACGAGAAGGGGGCGTCGGTGCTCCGCATGCTCGAGCAATACCTCGGCGCCGACGTCTTCCGCGCCGGCGTGCGCGACTATCTCCGCGCCCACCTGCACGACAACGCCGACACCGGAGACCTGTGGGCGGCGCTCGGCCGTGCATCCGGCCAGCCGATCGCGATGGTGATGGATGGCTTCATCTTCCATCCTGGCTTCCCGCTCGTCACCGCGCGGCTCGACGGCCGCGATCTCGTGGTCACGCAGCAGCGCTTCACCTACCTGCCCGCGCCGCCCGAAGGCGAGCCCGCGCCGACGGCGCCGGCCCAGCGCTGGCAGATCCCTCTGCAGATCCGCGTCCACAGCGGGACCACGTCCACCACGCACCGCATTCTCTTGTCGGACGACGAGGCGCGTCTGCGGCTGCCCGACCGCGCGGATGCCGTGCTCGTCAACGAGGGCGGTCACGGGTTCTATCGCGTGCGCTACGCGCCGGATCTGCTCGAAGGGTCGCTGCGGCGCCTGCCCGACGGCCTCGACGCGATCGAGCGCTTCACCCTGGTCAACGACACGTGGGCGTCGGTGCTCGCCGGCCTCGTGCCGCTCACCGACTATCTCGACCTGACCGCGCGCTTTCGCGAAGAGCGCGACAGGAACGTCTGGTCGATCCTGCTCGCCTCCTTCAACGCGCTCCATCGCATCGTCGAGCCGTCCGATCGCCCGAGGCTCGAAACCCTGGTCCGCGAGCGGCTCGCACGCATCGTGTCGACGCTCGGATGGGCTCCGCGTCCGGGCGAGGACGACCTCACCCGACAGCTGCGAGGCGACGTGCTGCGCGCGCTCGGCACGATCGGGAACGACCGCGAGGCGCAGGCCCGGACGGCCGAGCTCTACGCCGCGGCAACCCGCGACCCTGGCGCGGTCGATCCGAACGTCCTGCCTGCGCTGATCGCCATCCTGGCGCACGCGGGTGACCGCCGTCGCTACGACGAGTTCCTCGAGCGGTTTCGCACCGCGAAGAGTCCTCAAGAGGAGCAGCGCTACCTCTACGCGCTGGCGGCGTTCCAGCCGGCCGATCTCATCGATCAGACGCTCGGGCGCACGGTCAACGGCGAGATCAGGACACAGGACGCGCCGTTCGTGGTGCGCACGCTCTTGATGAGCGTGTCCGCGCGCGAGCGGGCGTGGCAGTTCGTGAAGGCAAACTGGGACACGATGGACCGGCTTTACCCGAAGCACGGGCTCCGGCGCTTGTGCGAGGGCGTCACGGGGCTGGTGACTCCGGAGCTGGAGCAGGACGTCAGACGATTCTTCGCCGAGCGCAAGATCGATCTCGGCGGCAAGACGCTCGCGCAGTACCTGGAGCAGCTGCGGGTCGCCGTGGCGTTCCGCGAGCGCGAGGGCCGCGCGCTCGCGAGCTACCTCTCCCGGGTGTCCTAGGACGTCAGGAGCCCGAATGGCCCACACCCCCCCAAGGCTCCTCGACGAATGTTTCAGGTGTACTTCCGCCCAGGCGTCTTGAGATCGACCACAGGGAGCCGCACGTCCCGATCGTGCTCGAGCTGATCGAGCGACCCGACGAGGTTCGCGATCGGGCACCTCGCCGGTCTCCCGATCGATCAGCGAACCTGCGAACGACTCCTCACTGCGACAACCTCGGTCGCGGGATCGAACGCCGCACTCAGAACGAACCATCTCCGCGGTCTGCGTGCTCGAGACCGGCACCACGCGGTCGACGATCTGCGCGTAGAGGAGCGAGGCCAGCTCGCGGCAATCCCGCGTGACGCCGCCCACGACCTTCGGAATGCGGGAGAGGTGCCAGATCTCGTTGCCCGAGTCGACGCGCTCGGGAGAAAACGCGAGGAAGAAATGCTCGCCGACGGCCATGCCCGATCCGACGAAGCGCGGCAGCAGCACCTCTTCGGTCGTCCCGGGATACGTCGTGGACTCCAGCACCACGAGCTGTCCCGGACGGAGGATGCGGGCGACGTCGGCGGCCGCCGCCACGATGTGCGTGATGTCGGGCTCCTTGGACTTGGAGAGCGGGGTCGGCACGCAGATCACGATAACGTCGGCCTCGCCGAGCGCCTCGGCCGACCCCCCCACGATCAGGCGCTTGTCCTGAACGAGACGCGCCAGCACGTGATCGGGCACGTCCTCGACGGGGCTCGAGCCGCGACTCAGCCGCTCGACCCGGTTCGGGTCGGCATCGACGCCGATCATCGGGAAGCCCGCCTCGGCGAACGCCACGGCCAGCGGCAGCCCCACGTACCCCAGCCCGATCACGCCGACGATCGCCGAGCGTGCCTCGATTCGCTCACCGAGCTCGGTTCCGATCGGGTTCATCTTGCTACCGTCCGCGCGCGACCACGCGAAGCAGCCGCTTCACCACGCGCTTGACGCCGGTCGCGCCGGCCGGACCATTCGTCGTCGCCGCGCGCGCGAGCGCGAAATAGAGGCCGCCTCCCGGGTGGCGCCGGACGTCCCGCATGTCGCGGCGGCGGCCGGCGGCGCTGTAATGCGAGATGATCGCTCGCCGTTCCGCGCCCTGTCGCCGCGGCGGCGAGCCGCGATGCACGAGCCGGGAGTGCCAGACCAGGACGTCGCCCTTCTTCCCGAGAAAGCGCTCGATCCTGACGTCGCGCTCGGTCACCTCGCGGTCGAAGAACGGCGTCAACAGGCGCTCCGAGTCCCAGGGCCAGCTCGGATCGTCGCCGTTGTCACGCCCGAGGAGCGCCAGCACCTTGCTCTGACGGATGATCGGCCAGCGGTGCGAGCGCGGGATGAACTCGAACGGCCCGCTGTCCGCCTCGATGTCGTCGAGCGCCATCCAGACGGCCGCGTAGTGACCGTTGACCTCCGGAGGGTTCAGGTAGTCGTCCTGGTGCCAGTCCCGCTCCGTGCTGATCCAGCCGGTCAGGTTCAAGTGGAGCGCCATCGGCTCGCCGATCAGATGCTCGAGGAGATCGGTGAGCGGCTTGTAGAGACAGAGATCGCGGATCTCCGTGACGTCCAGGTACGGCGTCGGAGAGCTATAGCCCCGCGACGTGCCGAGCCGACGAAAGACCGCGCAGTAACGGTCGATCAGATGATCGGGGATGAGCCCCCGCACGACGAGATGTCCGTCCTCGCGCCAGGCGCGCTGCTCGGGCGAGAGCGCTCGCTCGTCGATCTCGCGGCGGTCGAGCGGCGGCAACTCGTTGTCCGGGACCTCGGCGCTCAGATCCGCCCACGTGAGCGTGGTGGCGAGCGGGGACACCGCGGTCAGGCGGAGGAAGTCGTCCCCGTCGGGGCCGCCGAAGCGCGCGACCTCGACCTTCGTGAACCCCGCGGTCCGGGCGAGCCGCGTCAGGGCCTGCGCGGTGAAATAGTTCAGGTAGCACGCCGGAATGAAATAGGCCCAGTTCCAGCCGTCGCGCTCGCGCGCGCTCGCGCCGTAGTTCGGCACGGTCACGTAGAGCAGGCCTCCCGGCTTGAGCACGGTACGGCACGCCTCCAGGATCGCTCTCGGATCGGCGACGAACTGCAGCATGTCGATCGCCAGCACGACGTGCTGCGATTGCGGCGGCAGCGCCGCGTGCTCGATCCGGGCCGTGTCGATCGGGAGCCGGTAGTACTTGCTGCCCGCGACGGTGACGGCTCGCCAGGGGTCCACGCCGCGGACATCCCACCCATGCGCCCTGAAGTGCAGCAGCGTATGGCCGGCGCCACAGCCGACATCGAGCACGCTCAGCCGCTCGGGTGAGTCCGTCGTGGCGGCCGCGGCGAACAGGCCGGCGCGCCTCGCGGCGATCACGACTTCGGCGTAGACGGCCGCGGTCGCGCCGATGTCGAGCATTTGCCAGTCGTCGTAATAGGCCTCCGCGGGAAGGGCGGTGAAGTCCTGCTCGATCCGCGGCAGGATGAACACGAACTCGCATTCCCGGCAGCAGAGGACAGCCCGCTCGCCCTCGAGGGTCGGACGGGCCTCGCGCACCTCGACGCTCCCGCAAATCGGGCACGCCGCCCTGGACACCGCCGTGCTCACACCCGCATCCGACATCTAGGCGCGTCTTCTCAGTATCCAGATCACCTCGATGCCGTTCAGCATCGAGAGCTCGACGTCGAGGGCGAACTCGGCACGGGTCGCGACATGGGAGAAGAGATCGAGCATGGCCGGGTAGTCCCAGACGTGGAAGTGGATGTTCGATCGCTGCTCGAGCATGATCGCCAGCTTCTGGGCGTGCGCGTCGCCCGAGAGCCCGTCGACGCAGCGACACCATTCGTCGTAGTGCGCGGCCAGCGACCAGTCGGGCCCGTCCACGTGATCCTTGATGAGGTGCTCGAGCGGGGTGATGCGCCGTTCCTTGTCGAAGGTGAACCGCTTGTCGGGCACGGCGAGATAGGCGACGCCCGCCGGCCGCAGGATCCGGCTGACCGATTTCAGCGCGCGCAGCGGGTCCTCGACGTGCTCCAGCACGTGATTGGCGACCACGAAGTCCTGGCTCTGGTCCTCGACCCCGGTCATCGATTCGAAGTCGGTGACGATGTCCGGCGCCGTGATGCTGGTGACGTCGGGGTTCGACTGCTGGAGCGCAGCGGCCGGCTTGAAGTCCGCATACCTGACCGTGACCGCGCCAGGAACGCGCAGCGGGAAGTGGAGCGCGCCGAACTCGATACCGGCGCCTCTCAGGTACCGCCGCGCCAGCTCCTCACGCGCGTGGGTGAGGTCTCCGAGCGCCGGATCCTGACCGGCGGCTCGTCGCACGCGCCGCGCGAGGTGTGCCGGCCATGACGTGAACGGGAGACCGCTCAATCGGCGACCCGCACGGCGCCAGCTGAGCGGGAGCGTCGCCGCCGAGACCCTCATCGCGTGACGCTCGCCTCTATCATTCGAGCTCCGCAACCGCGTGCTGCACCGCTCTCGCCACCTGCTCGATCTCGTCGTCGGTCAGCTCCGCGAAGAGCGTAGATAGGATGAAGCGGCTGACCCCCTCACTCAACGTGGTGGCGTAGAGTCGCCCCACACAGAAAACACGCGGTCGACGCCGCAAGGGAGTGGGAGGCCAGCCATGGATCATATTGGCATCGATGTCCATAAGATGCACAGCCAGATCTGCATCCTGAGCGAGGCCGGCGACCGCGCCGCTTGAGCCGCCGCTGCCCAAAGACGGATTCGCCATAGCCATTGCGGTGGCCGGAGAAGGATCGCTATCGCTTGGTGCCGGCGCTGGTCGCGCTCGCGTCGCCACCCTGTCCTGCTCCCGGCACCGCGGGCGCGCTCGCCGGCTATCTGGCGCGCAGCTAGCCGCCGATTTCGACGCCCAGCGCGAGGGACGCGAGCCGGCCGAGGCCGAAGCCGATGAGCCCGGAGCCGAGTCCGAGCGCGACGACCTCGAGGCCCGATCGCGCCATTGACACGTGCGCGAGCCGCCCCTTGATCGCGCCGACCGCAAAGAGCGCGATCACGGTCAGCGCGCTGGCGAGCCCGAGCTCGATCATCGGATGCGGCAGGAGGAAGGGCAGGACGGGCACGAGCGCCGAGACGCCGAACGCGACCGCCATCACGAACGCGTCGCGCACCGGAGTGCCGAGTCGCTGCGGCGCGAGCCCCAGCTCGAAGACCCCGAGCATCGCGAGCAGCAGCTCCCCATGCCGCGCGATCCGGCGGCCCACTTCGACGGCATCCATGCGCGACATCCCGCGCGACGTGAGCGACGCGATCAGCTCGGCGATTTCTTCCCCGGGGTGCTGGTGGATCTCACGGCGCTCGCGCGCCAGCTCCGCCTCGTAGACCTGGCGCTGCGCGCGCGACGACAGGAAGGTCCCGATCGACATCGCCAGCACTCCCGCGACCGCAGACACGAGACCGGCCAGCACGATGATGACGTGGTTGGCGTTCGCCGCGGCGAGACCCGCGACGACGGCGAACGTCGACATGAGCCCGTCCTGCGCGCCGAACACGACCTCTCTGATCGACGACAGGCGCTCGATCCGTCTCGGCTCGTTCAGGAGCTCCGCGGCGTGAGCGCGACCGGTTCGCGTGCGCAGCGACGTCGCGCCGCCGGCCGCGGGGCTGGCGCCGGCGGCGATCGACGCAGCGGCGACGTCGGCGCCCCCGGACGCGCCCGGCGCGGGAGCCACCGCCGCATCCGACGCGGGAGCCGGAGAGACGGGTACGGCCGACTGATCGGAGACGGGAGCGCGGTCACCGCCGCCGGACGTCACCGCCGTCGACGCGAACGCCGGGGGCGGTGCCGTCGCAGTCGAGCCGCGATCACCACCGTGGAACGATTTGAGCGCCGTCCGGAACATGTCGCGATGGTGTCGCTCCCGCTCGAGCGCCAGCCGGAAGGACGCCGCGGCTTCCGGACGTCCCTCGGCCTCGGCCTCCTGGATCATGCGCGGCAGGATGACGTCGATCTCCTCCATCTCGCCCACCGCGGCGCGCTCGAGATTCTCGTGCGTGGAACCGATGGCGCCCATGGTCTTCAAGTGAGTGAGGGCATGCACGGTCTCCGCGCCGGCCGCCTCGAAAAAGAGCTGCGCGATCTCCGGACGCCCCTCGGTGAGCGCCTGGAATCCGTAGGCGATGTAGCGCCGGTTGGCGTCGGCTTCGCCGGCGAGCGCCACCTGTAAGTTCGCATCGGTCCTGGAGGTCGGGGACGGGGCCACGGTCCCACATTCTAAGCATCGAAGAGCCCACGGGCTACCGCTCGACGAGCCGCGCGAGGACCCGGACCGTGAGGCGATGCGGCAGTCGCATCGCGACCCGCGACCGTGGTAGGTTCGCGACCATGAGGCGGTTCGTCGTCGGCGCCATGATCGCGGGCGCCTCCCTGGCAGCGACGAAGCCGGCGTCGGCGCTCACGGTGCAGGAAGCCATTCTTCGCGCCACGCCCGCCGTCGTGCTGGTCACCTCGGAGGTCGGCGCCGAGGTCACCATGAACTGCGGAACGGGTCCGGTCACGATCCAGACCGCGCCGTTCATCGAGACCGGCACCGGATGGTTCATCGACGGTCGCGGCTACCTGGTCACGAACGCGCACGTGGTCGAGCCCGCGTATCGCCAGCCGCCCTGGGTCGCCCACGAGCTGAAGAAGAAGGCCATCGAGCAGGCCTGCGTCGATCCCGAGCTCAAAGCCCGTGGCCTGATGCCGGGCCAGCGTCCGGACCTCGAAGAGCGAATCCGCCGGGAAGCGTCCCAGCGCGCGCTCGAAACCGCCAAGCTGACGTCGTCGCCGCAGATCACGGTCCTGTTCGGCGGAAAGAAGATCCCGGCGGAGGTCAAGAAATTCAGCCCGCCGGCGTCCCTCGACGCGACGGGACAGCCCACCAAGGACTTCGGCCGGGACCTGGCGCTGCTCCAGGTGAAGGACGGCGTCTATCCTGCCTTGAGCCTCACGGGCCGTGCCGTGAACGTCGGAGACTCCGTGCACATCCTCGGATTCCCCGGCGTCGTGATGTCCCACGAGCTCTTGAACCGCAGCGTGCAGGCCTCGGTGACCAGCGGAACCGCGTCCGCGTTCCAGAAGGATGCGATCGGTCAGGACATGATCCAGACCGATGCCTCGGCCGCGCACGGCAACAGCGGCGGTCCGGCGATCACGAACGACGGCACCGTGATCGGTGTCCTCACGGCGGTGACGCTGGCCGGCTCGAGCGGCTCCATCGTGCAGGGCTTCAACTTCCTGATCCCGGCGAAGGACGTGTCCACGTTCCTCGCCGGAACCCCGGCCATTCCGGGCCAGAGCCGTTTCAACGACGTCTGGTACGCGGGACTCGCGGCGTACTTCGAGGGGGGCTACGCGGCGGCCGTCGCCCGGATGGACCAGGGACAAGGTGAAGCACCCGCCGCCGCGGCCGTTCCCGTGGGCCTGGGCGACGCTCGGCGTCACGCTCTTGAGCGGCGGCGCGTTCGGCGGCATGTGGGGCCGTCGCTGGTGGAAGGGCCGGTTCCGCATCCTGCCGGCGCAGGTGATCGCGCTCATCGAGAAAGGCCAGAGTCCGGTGATGGTCGACGTCCGCACCCCGGCGGAATTCGACACCAGTCCGTTCAAGTTGCCCGGCGCCGTCCGTCTCGCGCCCGACGACGCCGCCGCCGGACGGATTCAGCTCCAGGTGGATCCGACCCAGACGATCGTAACGTACTGCACGAGCCCCGACGAGGCGACCAGCGAAAGGGTCTCGTATCTCCTCCTCAAGCGCGGCTATCGCAACGTTCGCATCCTGAAGGGGGGTCTGGGCGGCTGGACGAATGCCCGCCTTCCGGTCGAGACGAAGTCGCACATGCCGTCGATCGG
>QHRT01000578.1:0-1969 GCA_003220195.1 Candidatus Rokuibacteriota bacterium
CTTCTCACGCCGCGCAAGCGCGGCGCCGCGCTCGTCCGGGCCCCGATCAGCGTCGACAGCCGCGGCCGCGGCTCGATCGGCATCCCCTGGGCCACCTTCAGCGAGGCCATCCTGATCGTCGGCAACGTCGCCCGCGTCGGAGGTGACGCGCCGTATTCCTTTGTCGCGCGATCGGAGCCGAACTTTCCGTTCGAGATCGTCTCCTTCGACGCCGAGCCTTCCGACGAGGAGGTCCGCGTGACCTGGGAGACCAGGTCCGAGAGCGGCCTCTTTGGATGGATCGTCTACCGGAGCGATCGCCCGTCGGGCGTCCCTCACCGCATCAACGAGTTCGTGGTTCCCGCGATCGGAGACGGCGACGGCCCCGTGTCCTACCAGTACGTGGACGACGGCGTGACGCGCGGGGGGACGTACTTCTACAGCCTGGTCGGCGTCACGCAGGACGGGCTGACGCGCCAAGTCCCCGAAACCCGCGTCGATCTCCCGCGCTGACGCGGCCGTGAGCGAGCCGCTCCTCGCGCGCGTGCGCAGTGCGATCGAGGGCCATCTCGCGACGCTCGGCGTCGATCCGCCGCCCGCGATCGTCCTCGAGGTCCCCCCCAAGCCGGAGCTCGGCGATCTCGCGTGTCCCGTGGCGTTCGAGCTTGCGCGGCGGCTGCGGCGCGCGCCCCGCGAAATCGCGCGGGACCTCGGGCTCCGTCTCGAGACGATCGAGGGGGTCGCGGGCGCGGAGGTCGCTGGGGGCGGCTACCTCAACATTTTCTTCGACCGCGACCGGTTCCTGCGCTCGCTCGCCCGCGAGATCGGCCGGCCCCGGCCGGCCTCCCGCGGGGGCAAGCGGATCGTCGAGCATACGAACATCAATCCGAACAAGGCCGCGCACATCGGTCACCTTCGCAACGCGGTCCTCGGCGACACGCTCGTCCGATGCCTGGAGCACCTCGGCGAGCGCGTGGAGGTCCAGAACTACATCGACGACACCGGCGTGCAGGTCGCGGACCTCGCGGTCGGCTTCAAGGACATCCGGGGCCTCGCGCTCGAGGATGTTCGCGAGATCGCGAAGCGCTGCGCGCGAGGCGAAGAGTGGAGCGCGCCGACGCGACATTTCGTCGATTCAGAGGGCGGAGGCCGCGCCGAGGTCCGAAGCGCCGAGCGTTTCAGGGCGGAGTACCCGTTCGACCACTACTGCTGGGACCTCTATGCGGAGGTCGCGCCGTTCTATGCCGCATCCGCCGAGAACGCCGCGCGGCGCGGCGCGGCGCTCGAGGAGATGGAGAAGGGACGAGGCCCGTACGCGGGGCTCGCGGCGCTGCTGTCGAGGGAGATGGTCCTGCATCACCTGCGCACGATGAAATGGATCGGAGTCGGATACGATCTCCTGCCGCGGGAGAGCGACATCCTCGCGCTCGGGTTTTGGGAGAGGGCGTTTGCACTGCTCAAGGAAACGGGTGCAATCCGCTTTGCGGACGACGGCAAGGCGAAGGGGTGCTGGGTCATGGACCTGCCGGACGCGCCCGAGGACGAGGACGAAACGGCGAAGATCATCGTCCGCTCGAACGGAACCGTGACCTACGTCGGCAAGGACATCGCCTATCAGATGTGGAAGTTCGGGCTCCTCGGACGGGACTTTCGCTACCGGCGCTTCGACGCCGCCGAGCTCCGCGCAAACTCGAAGACCGACGAGATCTTTTCGAAGGTGTTTCAAGACCAGAACAGGGACTGGCCCCGTTCGAGGGAAAGGACCGATTCCCGGACGCCTGCGAATGAGTCGACCGCGAAGGAATCGATCGCGAAGGAGTCGGACGCAGTGTCCGGCGTAGAGCAAGGCGCGATCGAAAGCGAGCGCGGGCGTCCGGAGATGGGCGCCCAGGTCTGGATGACGAGTCACGATGTGGACGAGCCGGGGCATCCCGCGTTCGGCGGCGCAGCGCGGGTCTACAACGTCATCGACGTCCGTCAGTCATATCTG
>QHRT01000578.1:1982-3260 GCA_003220195.1 Candidatus Rokuibacteriota bacterium
CTTTCTCGGCCAGGGGATCCCGCTCACCGAGGAGGAGAAGACCAAGCCGTACGTCGAGATGTCGGGCCGGCGAGGCATCGGCGTCAAGGCCGAGGACCTTCTCAAGGCCCTTGCGACCCGCGCTCACGAGCGGATCGTGCGCGAGCGGGCCGACGCGATCCCGGACGAAAAGGACCGATCGAGGATCGCCGCCCAGATCGCCGTCGGCGCGCTCCGGTACTACATGCTCCGGTTCACGCGGAACCGCGTCATTGCGTTCGATCTCGAGGACGCGATCGCGTTCGAGGGCGAGACCGGACCCTACCTGCAGTACGCGGCCGTCCGTTCAACGAACATCTTCAACAAGCTCGGCGCGCGCGAGGGGTTCAGTCGGGAGGGGATCGACGCGCGGATCGACGCCGCGAGCTTCGGCGCCCTCGAGCCCGAGGACGCGCTCGAGCACTGGCAGATCGTCCGCGAGATGGCGCGTCTCGACGAGATCATCGAGCAGGCCGCCGCCTCGCTCGAGATGTCGCTCCTCGCTCGCTACGTCTTCTCCGTCGCCCAGCGCTTCAGCGCGTTCTACCACCGGTACCCGATCCTCCACGAGACCGATCCTGGTCGGCGCACGCTCAGGATCGCCTTGCACGAGATCTTCCTCCGTTTCATGGATCGCTCGTTCGAGCTGATGGGGCTCCCTCTCCCCGAGCGCATGTAGGTCCCGCGGCCGCTGTTGCTCGTCCGACCCGCCAGAGGCGACTGTGGTGCCCGGAGGTTGTTGCCACCGTTCAAGAAAGAACCTCTCCGCCTCCACGGACCGTCGTGGCGCATCAACATACGACGGGGCCGAGTGCAATGGGAACACTGGCCAATGAAAGCACGTGGGAAACAGGGCAGGGACTCATCGCGCTGGCTTCAACGAGGGAAGCATGTGCAAAGCGATTTGACGGTGTCGGGGGGCGATCCTATGATGCCCGCCGCATGCCCTTTGCGATCCTCGAGAACTGGCAGCACCGATTTCCGGCGCCCGCAACCGCGAATGCGCTGATCCTCGCGGGTGTGGCCATGGTCCTGGTGGCGTCCGACCTCCTCGCAGCACCAGGGCATCGGTTATCACCACTCGTCCTGCCCGAGGATGGCTTGCGATCACGGCTGGCGCCCACCGAGCCGCCAGCAGCCGGCTCTCTTTCCCCGCAGATGCAGTTGTCTCCGTCGACCGCGGTGCAATTGCCGCGCGTTTCCGGTCCCGCATCTTCACTCCCCATCGTGGCGGCGCCCCAAGCCGGCGCCCCCCCAGCG
>QHRT01000018.1:0-7999 GCA_003220195.1 Candidatus Rokuibacteriota bacterium
TCGCAGTTATCTCAACGCGCAAGGCGCGAAGCTGTCGCCGCCGGAGCTCGTCGACAAGGTCCGCGTCGCGATGGACGAGCTGCACGCCGCGCTCGATGCGATCCCGGGTTCTCGCTTCGCGGACCGACCGGCGGCCGCCGAGTGGAGCGGCAACGAGGTGATGGCGCACGTCGTGACGACCGGAGCTCGCTTCGCGGACGGCATCGTGCGAATTCTCGACGGCGGAGCGGCCGGGCCTCCGATCGCGGACGTGATCGACGCGGGCGCGCCCGAACGCAGCGCGGCGGAGTGGTGGGACAGTCTGGTCGCGGACCGGAGCCGGCTGTTCGAGCGGGCGCTGCGTGCCGATCCGCAGGCCAGTCTCGATCGCACGATCGAGCACGGAATGTTCGGAGGGTTGAACTGGCGCGAGACGATCCTCTTCCTCCGCCTGCACGACCTGGATCACGCGGGGCAGCTCCGCAAGATCGCCGCGGCGCTCGAGGCGCGACCATGAAGGTGGCGATCGCGCTCCGGCTCGCGAACGAGGACTGGGCGGCTGCCACCGCCTGGGTGACCGAGGCCGAAAGGCTCGGCGTCGACTGCGTCTGGTCCGCGGAGTCCTGGGGGCACGACGCGATCACGCCGCTCGCGTTCATGGCGGCGCGCACGTCGCGGATCAAGCTCGGGTGCGGCGTGATCCAGGCCGGCACGCGCACGCCGGCGCTGGTCTCCATGACGGCGATGAGCCTCGCGTCCATGTCGGGCGATCGGTTTCTGCTTGGCCTCGGCGTCAGCGGTCCACAGGTGATCGAAGGCTGGCACGGCATCCGGTTCGAGCGTCCCGTGCAGCGAATGCGAGAGATCGTCGAGATCGTGCGCCTGCTCACGCGCGGCGAGCGCTCGAGCTATCGCGGCAGCGTCTACGAGCTGCCGCTGCCGGGCGGCGAGGGAAAGGCGATCCGCTCGATGGCGCAGCCGCGTCCGAACATTCCGATCTACCTCGCGACGCTGTCGCCGAAAAGCTTGGAGATGACCGGCGAGATCGCGCAGGGATGGCTCGGCACGTCGTTCATGCCGGAGCACGCGCGGATCTTTTTCGATCCTCTCGCCGCCGGCGCCGCGCGCTGCGGTCGCGCGCTCGGGGATCTCGACCTTCAGGCCGGGGGCGTCGTCGCATTCTCCGACGACCTCGCCCCGCTGCTCGCGCGGCGGAAGCCCGGACTTGCGTTCACGCTCGGCGCGATGGGGTCACGCCAGCACAACTTCTACAACGACGCATTCCGGCGGGCCGGCTACGAGGACGTCGCGAAAGACGTCCAGCGGCTGTGGCTCGACGGACGTCGCGAGGAGGCGACGGCGCGCGTGCCCGACGAGATGGTGATCAAGACGAATCTCCTCGGCACCGACGAGATGGTGAAGGAGCGCATCCGGGCCTATCGCGATGCCGGCGTGACCACGCTGCGCGTCGAGCCCGACGCGGAAAAGCTGGACGAGCGGGTCGCGACGCTCGGCCGCCTGATGGACCTGCTCAAGGCCGTCGACGCCGAACGGTGACACGGAGCGCGCATCGGAGGACTCGACATGAGCCGTGACGACGAGCTCGCGTTCACGTACTTTCCCGACAACTACCGCTGGTCGCACGGGCTGATGCTCGCGCTCGGCTCCGCGCCGTGGGGCGGCGCGGAGATCGACGAGGTCAACCGCACCGGCCTCCGTCTTCGGCAGCGCATGGGCGACGACCGCGCGTGGTTCGAAGAGTGGACGCGCACGGCGGAGCGCGTGGAGAAGGGCGGCCGCGAGCTTCTCGCGACGGGCCACGACGTCTCCGCCGCGCAGTACCTGCGCCGTGCGTCGCTCTACTATCACGTCGGCGAGCGCTTCCTCCAGCCGAAGTCGCCGGACGGGCTCCGCGCCTACAAGAGAGGCGTCGAGTGTTTCCGGGATGCCGCGACGCGGACCCGTCGTCCGCGCGTCGAGCCCGTGGAGATCCCGTACGACGGTGCCCACCTGCCCGCGCTGTGGGTCCATCCCGAGGGGACGACCGGCCGCGCGCCGGCGTTGATCTTCTTCGACGGCTTCGACGTGACGAAGGAGATCCAGTATTTCAAGGGCGTGCCGGACCTGGTGGAGCGCGGCATCGGCTGCCTCCTGGTCGACGGGCCAGGCAACGGCGAAGCGATCCGCTTCCGCAATCTGCCGCTGCATCACGAGACCGAGCGCTACGCGACGCCCGCGTACGAGTTCCTGGCGGCGCGCCCCGACGTGGATCCCGCCAGGATCGGGGTCATGGCGATCAGCCTCGGCGGGTACTATGCGCCGCGCGCGGCGGCGTTCGAGAAGCGCTTCGCGGCGTGCATCGCGTGGGGCGCGCAATGGGACTACTACGCGACGTGGAAAGATCGGCTCGAACGACTGGCCCGCGGTGAAAAACCGTCCCTGTCGGTGCCGCCGGAGCATCTCTTCTGGGTCTTCGGCGTTTCGACACCGGAGGAGGCGCTGAAGAAGCTCGAAGGCTTCCGGCTCGACGGCGTCGTGCAGAAGCTCGAATGCCCGTTCCTCTTGACTCACGGCGAGGGCGACGCGCAGATCCCGCTCGCCATCGCGCAGAAGTGCTTCGACGCGGTGGCCTCGAAGAAGAAGACGTTCAAGATCTTCACGCGCGAGGAAGGCGGCTACCACCACTGTCAGGGCGACAACGTCTCGATCGGAACCGCGTACATGTGGGACTGGCTCGAGGACGTGCTGGAGCCGCGGCGGAGTGCTCGATGAGCGGGCCGCTCGACGGACGCGTCGTGCTCATCACGGGCGCCGCGGGCGGGATCGGTTCCGCGTGCGCGCGAAGGCTCGCGCGAGACGGCGCCCGACTCGTGCTCTCGGATCTCGACGGCGCCGGGGCCGAGAAGCTCGCGGGCGAGCTGGGTCAGATGGCCGTGCGTGCCGACGTCACGCAGCACGCCGACATCGAGCGACTGGTCGACGAGGCGTATCGACAGTGCGGCCGGGTCGACGTGCTGTTCAACAACGCCGGCGTCATCCGGGTGCAGCGGCTCCTCGAAGTGACCGAAGCGGAATGGGATCGCGTGCTCGACGTGAACCTCCGCGCCGTGTTCTTCGTGCTCCAGGCGGTCGTGCGGCGAATGGTGCGCCAGGCGCCGATCGCCGGCTCCGAGCTCCGCGGCAAGCTGATCCAGACGGCGTCCATCGCCGCCTATCGTGGCGGCAGCCCGCTGACCGCGCCCTACTCGGCGTCGAAGGCCGGCGTCGTCAGTATCACGCGATCGGCGGCGCAAGCGTTGGCGGCGGACCGGATCACGTCGAACTGCATCTGTCCCGGCGCCGTCGACACGGCGATGTGGGCGCAGATCGATCGGGAGTGGGGGGATCTCGAAGGCTGGGAGCGCGGCCACGCGTGGAAGCGTCGCACCTCGATCATTCCGTTGGGCCGCCCGGAAACTCCCGATGACGTCGCGGGCGTCATCGCGTTTCTCGCCGGCCCGGACTCCGATTACATGACGGGCCAGGCGATCAACGTCGACGGCGGCCTGGTGATGGGCTGATCTTCCGCGATCCTGTGCTGACCGGCTGCGTCGCGACCGACCGGCATGGTAAAACGAGCAAGAGAGGGATGAAGCATGCGCTTGCTCGGACTCACCGTCTTGCTGCTGCTGGCGCTCGTCGCGGCGCCGGCCGCCGTGCACGCCGACGACCGCGAAACGCTCGCCATGGCCTCGGTCATGTTGACGACCGACCCGAAGGTCGTGGCGTCGTGTCAGTACATCGGAACCGTGGCCGACGACTCGGTCAAGGACCTGAGGCGAAAGATCGTGAGACTCGGCGCCCGGAACGCGCTCGTGTCGTTCCCGCCGGGCGACATGGACCGGATTTTCGCCCGCGTGTACCGGTGCACGATCCCCGCGCCCCCTCCGGGAACGCCACCACCGCCGCCACCACCTGCTGCTCCCGGAGCCCAGCCTGGCGCACCGCCCCCGTCGCCGCCGCCGGGAGCTCCACCGCCGCCGCCCGGACCGCCGCCACCGCCACCGCCGCGTTGAACGGGCGCAGAGACGAGCCACGCCGACGCCGCTGATCCGCCCGGGATGAGGGCGTTCGCGAAGCAGTACGACGCCGTGTTCGGCGCGGCGTGGCCCGTCTGGCCGGCCGCGATTCTCGTCGCGGTCACCAACGTCTTCCTCTTCGCGTTCGATCGGCCATTCACGGCCGCGGACGGCATGCGTCACTGGGGCGACTGGATGCTGCGCGGCGTGGGCGTTGGCGCATCACGGGCGTCGGAGCTCTTGCCGCCCTGGCTCTATGCGGGCTCGCTGTTGAACTTCGGCGTGATCGCCGGCGCGCTCGTCGCGTCGCTGCTGAGCCGCGAGTTCGCGTTGCGCGTGCCGGCGCGCGGCGAGCTCCTGAAGGGCGTGATCGGCGGCGCGCTGCTCGGCGTCGGCGCCATGCTCGCGCTCGGCTGCAACATCGGCGGATTCGTGAGCGCCACGAGCGCGCTCTCGCTGTCCGGGCTGGCGATGATGCTCGGCCTGCTCGTCGGCGCCATTCTCGGCCTCACGTATCTCGTGTGGGAAGTCGAGCACCGTCCTGGCTGGTCGAGCGGGCGCGCTCGCGTGTTCGCGGCGGCTCGTCCCGAGGGACGGAGTCGTCAGGCGTTCGTCGGGCTCGCGGTGCTCGTCGCGTTGCTCGCGCTGCCGTGGCTCTACGCGCGCGCGGGCTTCAGCTCGCGCGGCCTCTTCCTCCTGTTCGGCGCCGCGTTCGGCATCATCTTCCAGCGCTCGCGGTTCTGTCTGGTGCGCGCGTTCCGCGAGCCGTTCATGACGGGCGCCGCGGACCACACGCGCGCCGCGGCGCTGTCGATCGTCGTGTCGATGCTCGGATTCGCCGTGCTCAAGTTCGCCGACTTGAAGGACAAGGGCGACTGGGTCTTTCCGAGCGCGGGCGCCGGCGCGCTCGTGGGCGGGCTCCTCTTCGGGATCGGCATGGTCCTCGCCGGCGGCTGCGGTGTCGGATCGATCTGGCGCGCTGGCGAGGGGCAGGTGAAGCTCTGGATCGCGTTGCTCGCGTTCGCGCTCGCGGCGTCGGCCACGCGGCTTGCGTTGGCGAGCACGGGGCTTCAATCCCGATTGGGAAGTGCGGTATTCTTGCCCACCCCGCTCGGCTGGGCCGGGGCCATTGGCCTGGTGATCGCCGTGATGGCGGCCTGGGCGATTTTCGCGACCTGGAACGAAGAGTCGGGACGGTTCACCCGGGCGTGATGCGGGTCGGCTCCCAAGTGATTCGACCCGATGCGCGAGGAGGAACGAACCGACTCTGGCGTGCCGATGAGCTGCGGCACGCAGGGCGGATTCCGCGGAGGGCATCGACATGGGCGTGACGCGACGGACATTCATCCGTACCTTTACGACGGGGCTGGCGCTCGGGGCCACCGGCGCGCTCACCGGATGCGCGGCGTCCATGCGCGGCGACTTCATGCCGAAGGCCGGCAAGCGTGTCGTCGTGATCGGCGGCGGGTGGGGCGGCGCGACGGCGGCGAAGTACGTGCGGCTCGGCGATCCGTCGATCGACGTCGTGATGCTCGAGCCGAACAAGCAATTCATCTCGTGTCCGTTCAGCAACCTGGTGCTGAGCGGTCTCCGTTCGCTCGACAGCTTGACCATGGGGTACGACGGCCTCCGGAAGCAGGGCGTCAAGATCGTCCACGCCGAGGCGGGCGCGATCGAACCTGACACGAAGCGCGTACGCGTCGGCGAAGGCTATCTCCAGTACGACCGGCTCATCGTGTCGCCCGGCATCGAGTTCCAGTGGGAGCAGGTCGAAGGACTTCCGGCGGCGAAGGATCGCGTGCTGCACGCGTGGAAGGCCGGTCCGCAGACCGTCGAGCTGGCGAAGCAGATCCAGTCGATGGCGGACGGCGGCGTGTTCGTGCTCACCGTGCCGCCGATCGCGTACCGCTGTCCGCCGGGGCCGTACGAGAGGATCTGCCAGGTCGCGTGGTACCTGAAGCAGAACAAGCCGAAGTCGAAGGTGATCGTCCTCGACGCCAACCAGAACATCGTGTCGAAGACCGCGCTGTTCCGCGCGGCGTGGCAGGCCTATCCGAACATCGAGTACCGGCCGTCGAGCAAGATCGTGAAGGTGGACGTCGGCACGCGCGAGGTCGCGACCGAGATCGGCGACAAGGTGAAGTACGACGTGCTGAACCTGATCCCGCCGCAACGCGCGGGGTCGATCGCCGTCCAGAGCGATCTGGTGGGAGTCGACAAGCGCTGGTGCGAGGTCGATCACGTCACGTACGAATCCGCGAAGGCGAAGGACGTCCACGTGATCGGAGACTCGACGATCGGGCTGCCGGTGCCGAAATCCGGCAACATCGCGAACGCGATGGGCAAGATCTCCGCGAGCGCCGTCGTCGCGCTGCTCAACGGCCGGCCGGCGCCGCAGATGCCGCCCGGGAACACCTGCTATAGCTGGGTGAGCGACAGGGAAGCGATCGCGGTCGTCAACAGCTACCGGATCGCCAGTGGCAAGGTCGTCCAGATCGAGCAGAAGCTCACGCCGGCGCAGGCGGTGTCGGTCGCGCAGAACGCGGTGGGCTGGGCGCAGTCCATCTGGGCCGACGTTCTCTCGTAAACCGGAGGAGCATCCATGAGCCGACGGCTCCTGATGTGCGCGGGATTCGCGATCGGGGTGAGCGTGGCGGCGCCGGCGGCGGCGGGTCCGCTCGACCACCCCGGCTATCCCAAAGCCTTCTCGTGCAGCGCGTGTCACGGCTTCGCGGGGAACAGCCGATCGGACGCGATGCCGATTCTTGCCGGGCAGCACGCCGGCTATCTGAAGAAAGCGCTCCAGGACTATGCGGGCGGGAAGAGGCCGTCGGCGGAGATGGAGCCGTACGCCAAGATGGCGATCGAGCTCGGCGTCGACGACGTCGCGAGTTACTTCGCGAGCCAGACCAGGATGCCGACGGCGTCAGCGATCGATCGCGCGGCGGCAGAGCGCGGCAAGGCGGCGTCCGCGGTATGCGCCGCGTGCCACGGGCCGACCGGCAAGGGGGATGCGGCGAAGGACATGCCGGACATCACCGGTCAGCCCGTGGGCTTCTTGAAGAACCAGCTCCTGCTCTTCAAGGCGGACAAGCGAAGCCCGGGCGACGCGGCGCTGATGCAGCCGAAGGCGATCATCAAGGGACTCCCGGACGACACCCTGGCCGACCTCGCCGCGTACTACGCGAGTCAGCGGTAACCCGGTCGCGGCCGCGGTCGCGCCGGCGTCGTTCCGATCTCGTCGCCGATCGTGATGCGCGGATCGGTCGTCGGCGGCGTGGAGCTTGGAGGATCGAAAGTTCTGTGCGCGCTCGGCACCGCGGTCGACGACGTCCGTGCCGAAACACGGATCGCCACGACGACGCCCGTCGAGACGATCGAGCGCGCGATCGAGTTCTTCCGCGGGCAGGAATCTCGAGGCGCGGTCGCCGGGGTCGGGATCGCATCGTTCGGTCCGCTCGATCTGGACGCGCGGTCGCCGACGTTCGGCTCGATCACTGCCACGCCCAAGCCCGGCTGGTCGCGGACGGATGTCGTGGGACCGTTTCGCCAGGCTCTCGGCGTACCGGTGGCGATCGATACGGACGTGAACGGCGCCGCGCTCGGCGAGCATCGCTGGGGCGCGGCGCGCGACGTCCGGACGTGCGTCTACGTGACCGTCGGCACCGGAATCGGCGGCGGCGTGCTGATCGACGGCCGACCGCTGCACGGCCTTGCGCATCCGGAGATGGGCCACATGCGGGTGCCGCACGACACGACGGCCGATCCGTTCGCCGGGACCTGTCCGTTCCACGGCGACTGTCTCGAAGGTCTCGCGACGGGTCCCGCGATCGCCGCGAGGTGGAAAGAGCCGCCGGAATCGCTCGGACCTGATCATCCCGCGTGGCCGCTGGAAGCCCGGTACCTCGCCCACGGGCTCGTGAACGTGATCGTCGCGCTCTCGCCCGAGCGTATCGTCGTCC